>JAZRPJ010000244.1:0-13004 GCA_045649205.1 Candidatus Flemingiibacterium sp. | reverse complement strand
TAGTAAGAACTACGGGATTCTCCTGTTCCGGTGCGGATTTCTGTTTAAACTTGATCACTTTTCACAACCCTCCCTTCGTATTATCAGTATACACTATAAATTTTAACGGAACGTGACAGAGAAGGAACAAAAGTGAAAATTCCGTACAGACGCAAAAAGGCGTGCCTTAACGGCAGGCCTTTTGGTTATGCAAAACTTACGCCAGCTCTGCGAAGTACTTGATGGTGCGAACCATCTGGCTGGTGTAGGAGTTCTCGTTGTCATACCAGGAAACAACCTGAACCTGATAGGTCTCCTCGTCGATCTTTGCAACCATGGTCTGAGTTGCATCGAAGAGAGAACCGTAACGGATACCGATAACGTCGGAGGATACGATCTCGTCAGTGTTGTAACCGAAGGACTCGGTAGCAGCAGCCTTCATAGCAGCGTTGATGCTGTCCTTGGTAACGTCCTTGCCCTTAACAACTGCGATAAGGATAGTGGTAGAACCGGTGCAGGTAGGAACTCTCTGTGCAGCGCCGATGAGCTTGCCGTTGAGTTCGGGAATTACAAGACCGATTGCCTTTGCAGCGCCGGTGGAGTTGGGAACGATGTTCTGTGCGCCTGCTCTTGCACGGCGGAGGTCACCCTTTCTGTGAGGACCGTCAAGGATCATCTGGTCGCCGGTGTATGCATGAACGGTGGTCATGATACCGGACTGGATAGCGTATGCATCGTTAAGAGCCTTTGCCATAGGAGCGAGGCAGTTGGTGGTGCAGGATGCAGCGGAGATGATCTGATCATCAGCGGTAAGAGTCTTGTGGTTTACGTTGTAAACGATGGTCTTGAGGTCGTTTCCTGCGGGAGCGGAGATAACGACCTTCTTTGCACCTGCGGTGATGTGAGCCATGGACTTGTCCTTGGAGCAGTAGAAACCGGTGCACTCGAGAACAACGTCAACGCCGAGCTGTCCCCAAGGGCAGTTTGCAGCGTCCTTTTCAGCGTAGATCTTGAGAGTCTTGCCGTCAACGGTGATGGTGCCGGCCTCATCGTCAGCGGAAACTTCGTGCTCGTAACGACCCTGAGCGGTGTCGTACTTGAGAAGGTGAGCGAGCATCTTGGGGCTGGTGAGGTCGTTGATAGCAACTACTTCGTAACCCTCTGCGCCGAACATCTGACGGAAAGCCAAACGTCCGATACGGCCAAAGCCGTTAATTGCAACTTTAACAGACATGATATAATCCTCCAAAATATATTAAATAAATTTTTGACAAAAATCAGACGAACTACTCGTCCTATAATATTTTACACTATTTCCCTTCATTATGCAAGGCTTTTTTTGAAATTTTATCAATTTTGTAACAATGTTTTAAAACTGAACCTGTCAGCGTCCGGCTTTTATCAAAAATGGCGGTAGTTACCGATTCACAACCTTGTAAATCTCATTTTTCGGGACACCTCTGTCCTTTGCGCAGGCTTTTATGGCGTCCATTTTGGACAATCCCTCATTCATGTAATGGGCGATATGCTCTTCTACGGTCATATGGGCAAAGAATGAGACTGCCGCCGCGCCCTCGTCGCTCTGTCCCTCTACTATCAGCACATATTCCCCCCTCGGCTCTTTTTCGCCGTAGAGCTTCACCGATTCGGAAAGGGTGGTCCGCAGTATCTCCTCGTTGAGCTTTGTAAGCTCGCGGCAGAGAGAGAGCTTTCGGTCGCCGAAAGCTTCATAGAGGTCGGCAAGAGTCCCTTTCAGCTTGTGGGGGGCCTCGTAGAATATAAGCGTGTGACGCATATTTTTGATTTCCTCAAGCCTCTTTCGACGCTCCCCTTTGTTGGTTGAAAGGAACCCCTCGAAGGCAAATCTTGCCGTGAAAAGTCCCGATAAGGTCAGTGCCGTCATCGCCGCGCAGGGTCCGGGAACCGCAGTCACGGGGATTCCCCTTTCGGCGCAGAGCTTTACTAAATCCTCCCCCGGGTCGCTTATAGCCGGCATACCGGCATCGGTGACAAGCGCACAGGACTCGCCCATAGCCAGTCGGTCGCAGATGACCTCGCCACGCTCTCTCTTGTTATGCTCGTAGTAGCTGACCATGGGCTTTTTGATGCCGAAAATTGACAGAAGCTTTGCGGAATTTCGCGTGTCCTCCGCCGCAACGAAGTCCACCTCCGAAAGCACCTTTTTAGCCCTCTCGGACATATCCGCAAGGTTGCCGATGGGGGTCGTCACAAGATAGAGCGTGCCGCCCTCCACCTTATTTTTTTCATTATCGGTGTAATATACGTCAGGGTCTTTTGTAATGCTCATCAAATTCACCTCTTTCGTAGATTCGGCTAAGCTCGTCGGTATAGGTGCTTCCCTCTTTGTACATAATCAGCGGCGGCGTCACATAGCAGCCGTGGGATGCCCCCTTCTTCGCCTCGCAGAGCATAAGGCACGGGGGCAGCTCGGCGCGGGCGTGTACGAAGGTTATCCGCTTCGGCTCAAGCTTCGCCTCGGTAAGAGCGGAGATAAGCTCCGTCATTCTGTCCGGACGGAAGACTATATAAAAGAGGCCGCCGTGCTTTAGTATCCTGCCTGCCGTCGCGCAGAAATCTCCGATACCGCCGGCAGTTTCGTGCCTTGCGATATTCTTGTAATCACTTTCGTTTGCCTTCCCGGAGCATTTCATGTAAGGTGGATTCGACACCACCGTATCAATGGTTTCGGCGAAATCCGTGTCCTTAAGCCCCCTCACATCCGATGCGTGGACAAAGAGCCTGTCCGAAAGCCCGTTAATTTCTCCGTTCCTCGAAATAAGCTCGGCAAACTCCGGCTGAAGCTCCACGGCGTGGACTCTCGCAACTTTATTTTTTTCAAGCAGAAGCAGGGATATAACTCCCGTGCCGCTGCCGAGGTCAACGCAGACGGACCTGCTGCCCCCACGGACATAGGCGGCGAGCAGATAAGCATCCGTGCCGAAGGTGAGCCCATCCTTCTTTTCGATTAGGCGAAGATCATGGTTTATGTCAATTATGTTTTCGTCGTTTTTTATCATCATAAATCAAAAAAGGCATCCTTCGATGCCGGCATATGTTTTTTCGGAAGGGGGCGCACATAATGTACGCCCACACTCCGCTTACATTCTTTATCAGTTGGCTTTTTCGAAGACATCCATGTCGGGAAAGAGCACCTTCTTGATGTCAGCCCCCACTCCCCGAAGCTTGCCTACGATATCATCGTAGCCGCGCTCGATAAAGTGGATGTCCTCCACTTCCGTCTTACCCTTAACCGAAAGTCCGGCGATGATCATGGCAACGCCCGCACGGAGGTCCACTGCCTTTACCGGTGCTCCCGATAAAGGTTTGCCGCCCTCGATTATGGCGGTCGAACCGTCAACCTTGATGTTAGCGCCCATACGGCGAAGCTCCTCAACATATCTGAAACGGTTATTGAAGACACTTTCGTTAAGAATGGAAACTCCGTTTGCAAGGCAGAGAAGCGTTGCAAACTGGGGATGCATATCTGTAGGAAAACCGGGGTAAGGCTGGGTCTTGACATTGACTCTGTCAAGTCTTCCCCTACTGATTACCTCGATGGAATCGTCATTTTCAATAATTTCAACGCCCATTTCCTCAAGCTTCGCCGTAACTGACTCCATATGCTTGGGAATGAGGTTGGTGACAAGCAGACGACCGCCGGTCGCCGCCGCAGCACACATATATGTGCCTGCCTCTATCATGTCGGGAATGATGGCGTAGCTGCAGCCGTGCAGGCTGTCAACGCCCTTTATTTTTATGGTATCCGTACCTGCACCGCTGATTTTAGCTCCGCAGGTGTTAAGGAAGTTGGCAAGGTCGACCACATGGGGTTCTCTTGCCGCATTTTCGATGATGGTCTGACCCTTTGCCTTTGCGGCAGCAAGCATAACGTTGATGGTTCCGCCTACAGTTTCAAGGTCGAAATAGATGTTTGCTGCACGAAGCTGTTCTGCTTCGGCATCAATATATCCGCCCTCCACGTTGACCGTGGCGCCGAGAGCCTTGAAGCCCTTGATATGCTGGTCGATGGGACGGACACCGAAATCGCATCCGCCGGGAAGTCCCACGGAAGCCTTACTCCATCTCGCAAGCTCCGCACCCACAAGATAATAGGAGCCGCGCATTTTGCGGACAAGCTCATAAGGGGAGCTTCCGCCTATAGCATGACGGGAATCTATCTCCACGGTATTTCGTGATAACATTCTGATCTTACAGCCCATTGCGGACAATATCTCAAGGGAGAGAGTAATGTCGCTTATATTCGGCACATTCTCGATAACGCAGACATCCTCGATCATAAGGGTTGCGAGTATTATCGGAATTGCCGCATTTTTTGAGCCGCTGACCTCAATTGAACCGCGGAGAGGAATTCCTCCGTTGATTATAATTTTTTCCATATAACTGTGATTATTCCTTTCTTACGGCATAGGTCATGGCCCACACCCTTCAGAATTTTGGAAACCCTGGTATTTACAGAAATAATTGCACCAAGTATAGCTCTAATACGGTGAATTTAAGTAAAATTTCTAAATCCAATTAACAATTTGGCAACATTTGCCCATTCGTACGATAATATTATAACACTTTTGTGAGCAAAATGGAAGATGTTTTAACAGAATATTTACAAATTTCCCAGAAAATTAACTATCTTTCAGATATATTGTGCCATTTGCAGCATTATACACCGTTGCAGGCCCGTCAATATGTTCAATTTGCCAAGCCGGAATGAAATATAATGCCGTTTTGTCGGTGTTCCAATATATGGCGTAGCAGGGCGACACCGATTTAACCGCCGGGATCTCAATATTTTCGTCGGTTTCCGGCAGGATTTCAGCATCATCTTCGCTTATTTCGGGAGCCGACGAATATTCGGTTCGCAGATATGCCAGATCATCAAAAAGAATATTCACCTGATCACGAAGACTTGTGGTGTAGTCTTCGTCAAGGTCTGCAAAATACCAGCGACCGCCGGCACAAATCAGTGTATTCTCCGAGAAAACGCAGACAGCATAATGAGAAAATACGGGATATTCGTTCAAATACTGCCTTGCAAGAAGGATATAGCTGTCCTTTTCTTCATCATAATACCCATCGGAGATCTTCGCTGAAAGCATATAATCAGAGGGGACTCCGGAATTTAAAAATTTCTCTGCCTTTCTTGAAAGCGCCTCCAGCTTTGCCGCTCCCATAGCTTCTCCCTCATCCTTATACAAGGCAAAGCTGTCTGCCGTAATGTCAGTATATGCGAGATATGCGGATGTGCCATATTTTGAATAGGAAAAAGCGAATTCCGTATCAAATTCCACCGTTTCCCCGTTCTTGGCGGTAATGCTGAATCCGCCGTTCGGCAGGGTGATCAAAAGTTCACGCTCCGAGGCAGTAAGCGCTTCGGCAGAGCTGATATAGTATTCATCGTTGTAGATGCTTTCATAAACCGCCGCTTTGAATTTCTTCTTTGGGATACCGCTTTTCGGCACCACCAGCCCTCGCTCGGCAAGCACTTCCACCGCTCCCGCGATCTCCTCGTCGGAAATATAGTTTCCGGTACGGTCTTGCCTTATGATATTGAATATCAGAAAGAGATTTGCCGCCAGCAGTATGGCTATGAGCAGATTTTTAACCGATGACCAGTTCACGTCATTCCTCCATCTTCTGTAAGTGCCTGCGGATCGTCACTCCGCAAAATAAGCAGTCCAGCTTGCTTCACCTCCGTGGTAGCAAAGCCCCACAGACAGCGGATGCTGTTCTTCTTCAAGCTTGTCAAGCTCATAAAGCTTTCTGAGCATATATCCCGGCTTCGGGTTGTAGGTGATCTCCCCTGCGGCACGGATATCCACGGGATTTATTTCCACCTCACAAAGGGTGTTATCATCCAAAAGGATGCGCAGTACCGGAACTCCGTCAACCTTTACGGAATTGTAAGTCTGCATATATTCTATTACCAGCCGGTTTCCGCTCATATATACATCCCCAAGGCAAAGCTCCGCTTCAGCACCGCCAAGCAGTGCCGGAGAGATGCTTCTTATGTCATGTATAAAATTATCAGCTGCCGTCAGCTTGTCGAAAAGGGTGTAGCCCTCGCCGCTTCGTATATATCCAAGCAGGGAGTCGATTTCAATTCCTCTGTAGCTTTCGGTAGCAACGAAGCTGATGATCTCATTACTGACACGAAGTCGACTGCCCAGATCCACGTATACAGTTTCCTCTCCGTCGCTGTAGAAATTCAGCTTATCGGGGTTATAATCGAAAAGTCGTAGGATTTCTCCCTGTATTTCTTCATTGTCTGTGGGGACTGTATTGTAGGACAGCACCGCCGTTTCGATCTCCGCATCAACCATGGGCTGCATAACCGCATTTCCCGATGTTTTCACAAACTCAAATTTATGGGTAAGAGCATTTGCGCCCTCCTCAGCGAGTCTGTTAATATAGAAGTCCGATGCAACAAAATGATTATCCGGAAGGAATTCATAGTAATTACCTGCCGAGTCGGTGGCATAGGCAACAAAGCGGTGGGCGGCATAATTTCTGTCGGGGACAATTATAATTTCACTTATATAGCCGCTCACATTATCATCGGCCCCCGACGCCACGTCGGTTTCGAGAACGGTAAGCTTCTCTGCGGCGTAGGCGTAAATAAGCTGATAAAGCACCGGTGTATGATAGCGTATATAGACAAATTCATCCTCTGCCTGGCTCTCGGTAAAATGCTTTTTCCCTTCTGCCGCAGACAGTGGACGGCATATGGAATCCTTTCCGAAAAGCTCCAGGATACACGTGCGTGCATTATTATAAAGAGCGGTAAGGGAATCGCTGTCCCCCACGCACCCTATGGGGTATTCGTCTGACGCTTGCTTATACCCGATAAACTCCGGGAGAAGATTTTTCGGGTCAAGTCCGTGAGCATCGCCCGAGTTCTGGACACTCCACAGCTTGTCAAAGCTTTCGTCCATATGAGCTCTTGAAAGTGCCTTTTCATAGATTCCCGTAACGCCTATATAAACTACGACCAAAACCAGCATACTGACAACCAGAAGAAGCATGACAGCCGTTTTTATGTGGCCGAATATATGGGCGCGGCGCAGTTTGTCAGATTTATTCATGATAGCCTCCGCTTTAATTTACACTGACTTAAGCACCGTATTTACCGGCAGCCATATCGTGACGGTAGAGCCCCGTCCGACCTTACTTGTCATTGAAATATTGCCGCCGTGAGCCTCCACGATCTCCTTGGCTATGGCAAGACCAAGACCGGTACCGCCCGTTTCGCTGGTACGGGATTTCTCAACACGGTAGAAGCGTTCGAAGATGTGCGGGATATCCTCCTCGGGAATACCCATTCCCGTGTCGGAAACGCGTATTTCCACACCCTTGCCGGCATATCTGGCAGAAAGGGATATATTTCCGCCGTCGGGGGTGTATTTGACCGCATTTGATATTATGTTTATAACTACCTGCTCAATACGCTCCTTGTCGGCGGTAATTTCAGGAAGTCTGCCGTCGAAGCTGCAGCTTAATTTATGAGAGTGCGCCTCGGCATCCACACGCATGACTTCGCATACATGAGTCAGCATATTGGCAGGATCGAAGCTTTCGATACTCCAATTTGTACGGCGGTTGTCAAGACGGGACAGTACTAAAAGATCGGATACGATTCTTGTCATACGGTCACATTCGTCTATAGCCATGGTGAGGAAAAACTCCTCCATTTTGGGTTCCATGTCTTTGTCGGCAAGGATGGTTTCGCAGGCACCTTTAATGCTTGTAAGGGGTGTGCGCATCTCATGCGAAACGTTTGCTACGAATTCGCGTCTTGATTTATCAAGCTCATATCTGCCCGTTTCATCGTGGATGACCGCAAGAGTGCCGTTTTTTGACACGTTGTCTGCCATATAGCTGATGTTGCCGAAGCTGACATCGAGCACCTTGCCGTCATACATAACGTCACTTATATTGCATCCGTCGCTGATCTCGCCGTCACTGCCAACATATTCCACGTTGAAATGAGGATTGTAGTCGATGCCAAAAAGCTGGGTGAATCTTGAAAAATCAAACCCCTCGTTGTAATTCTTTCCGAGAAGATTCTTGAAGCTCTGATTGATGTGCATGACCTTTCCGTCCTCGGTAAAGGCGACAACTCCGTCGTGGAGATAAGTAAACATGGTTTCAAGCTTCTGATGCTCGCCGGAAACCTCCTCCAGGGTATTTTTAAGGGTTCGTTTCATATAGTTGAAGGTGTCGGTAAGCTTACCTATCTCGTCCCGTGAATGAACGTCGATCTCCTGGGAAAACTCACCGGCGGCAATCAGCTTTGCACCCTTTGTAAGGCTCTGAATGGGCGATGTGATCGCTTTTGAAAGAAAGAACGCCAGGATAATGGCAAAGATAAGTCCGAACATCAGTGCCTGCAGAATGATGGAAAAGAGAATCCAGGTAAACTGCTGCATCTCGTCCATAGAGTCGCGGAGATATACAAGACACTCATTGCCGCCCGAGGATAACTTTACGGCATAATCGGCAAAATCTGCACCGAGAGGCTGTACATTCTTCGGTTTTCCGCTCATTGCGGCGATAAGATTCGGGGTCTTCTGAAGTGTCTTTCCAAGCTCCGAGTCCGAGCCGGCAAGGTAAACGCCGTCGCCGTCAAGGATATAGAAATTACGGTAATCGTCAATTCCCAGAACGCCTCGGTAGGTGTTCAGGATCTTTAAAAGTTCATCGGCGAAGCTGTCACTTGACATGGCGCCCGTCAGCTCTCCGTGAAGGGGGGTGCCCTCGGAAAGATTTCGGTTCATCTGGTCGGTGAAATCGTCCATGTAGAATCCGTTCACGTTGTTTATAAGTACCGTGCCGATGACGCACATTACCGTCACCATAAACACGACCAAAATGAGAATGATTTTAAAATACAGACTGTTATACATAGCTTATTTTATGAAGTACCCCCTGCCGCGCTTTGTGAAAAGGTACTCCGGTCTTCCGGCATCCGCTTCAAGCTTGGCACGAAGACGACTGACCGTAACATCCACGCTGGAGGTATCTCCGTAAAATCCGTCATAGCCCCACACCTCGGTGAGCAGTTCCTCGCGGGAATACACCGTGCCCTGGTTTTTTGCCATGAAGACAAGCAGCTCATATTCCTTTTTGGTAAGCTCGATAAGCTCGGAGTCCCTTGTTACCTGATATTTTGAGGTGTCGATGACAAGCCCTCTTATGGTGATAAGTGCCTGTCCCTCGACCTTATTTGCTGTGACCATCTCGTTTCCGGAGCGGCGTATATTCGCCTTGATCCTGGCAAGAAGCTCGTTCATTGAAAAGGGCTTTGTAACATAGTCATCCGCGCCGATGTCAAGGCCCATTATCTTGTCAACCTCCTCCACACGGGCGGTGGCGATGATTATGGGAGTAGCCAGCTTCTCTCTGACTCTGCGGCAGACCTCAAAGCCGTCCATTTTCGGAAGCATAAGGTCAAGCAGTATAAGGTCAAAGGTGCCGGAAAGTGCCTTTTTAAGTCCGTCCTCTCCGTCAAAAGCCAAATCGTAAGCATATCCGGCTTTCATGAGATTGTAGGCGAGGGTCATTGCGATATTTTTTTCGTCCTCCACAACCAGGACTTTCTTTTTACCTGCTGTATCTGCCATAATATTATGACCGCCTTTCTGTATTTGTCGCTTGTGTTTCGAGGTCTATATTATTGTCCGTCGCCGTATCCATTGAATGGGGGCGTTATCAGACGAAGCTCGCACGCACTTCTGTTGCTGTCAATAAATTTGAGGACTCTTTCAAGAGTATCCTTTGTATTCCTGCCTTCGGCAAACCAAATGCCAGCCACATCATTTCTCCAGATACCGTTGATGGCGATATTTGAGCCGCGGTATACAGTTGCATCTGAGGGAACGGTCACATTCGAATACCATCCAAAATAGCCTTCCCCGTTAAGGGATGTGACGGCGTCCTCCTTCATTACAAGCCCCCCGTTATGGGGAAGCCCGATCATATGAGATTTGCGTCTTACGGCTCTTTCCAAAAAGCTGTTTTTTTCCTCAATATATTTGACAATATCCTCGGCTGTACCGAAGCTGTCCCATGCAGAACCGTCGGCACCTATTGCAAGCTCATGCCCTGCGGCGGCGATTTTCGATAAAAGCTCCGGGGATGATTCAAGACTTTCATCCCGCAGAAAGAAGGTTGCGATGCAGTTGTATTTTGAAAGGACCTGCAAAATATCATCGGCATAAGTCCCCTCCGAAAGGTCAATGGCGATATATAAGGTGCGCTCCGAAAGAACGGGAGCTTCCGTTGTATCCTTGGTTTCACTTACCGGAGGCGTTTCTTTAGGCTCAAAAAACTCAGGATAATGTTTTTTTACAAGCTCATAGAAGGTTTTTGCGGATCTTTCATCTGATACTCTTACGGCGACCGCTCCGGTGGCGGTGCTTACCATTTCCTCATATCTGAGCCCCAGATATGTACATACGGTTTTTGCCGGCACATACCTTTCGCCGTGATATTCGGCAGTGGCGATGTACATACGCACTCTGTCCTGATTGGCGGCGAAATTGGAATTCACGTCGAAGGAAAGATATTTGTCGCCGTGGGTTATGATAAAGGTGTTGAGCGTATCGTTCACGCGGACATTCACCGTAGGGAGCTGAACAAACAGGTCGAGGGGCAAATATACCGCTCCGTACACATTCTCCGCCGGGAGTCTGCTTTCGCTGTACCACGGGCGGTCATTGCAGTAGACCATATGCCCCTCCGCACCGTGCAGTTCGACTCTCGCCATAAAAACGGCAGTCATTACAGTTAGCAGGGCAAAGGCCAGGGATAATAGCTTTGCGAAGTTTTTTTTCATAACTCCACCGCCTCTCAGTTATTGTTATCGGACATAGCTCTCACATATGCCGCTGCAAGATCCACGACCATTCCGTAGCTTCGCTCACCCGCATCTTCGCCCTGAAGCTTGAGGTAGGTGTCGTTCACCGCGGAGCTTATATCGGCGGCGGGATTCTGACTGTATTTATCGAAAAAGAGGTTGTAAGCGTGCATCTCGTATTTCACTCTTGTATCAAGGGCAAGACTCGTTTCACGGAAAAGCTCGTAGGAAGCGGAGTAGAGAGCACTGCTCAAATATTCGTACATATTTAGATATCCGCTGTAACGGATATAAGGGTCATCTGCCTCACAGCAGACGAGAAACGCCACGAAATTCGCCTCGTTTTCGGGAAGTATTCCGCGCTGATGAGCAAGCTCATGGGCGGCGGTAAACGGCAGGGTATAATCCGGGAAATTTATGTTTAGATTTGCCTCTCCGGTGTAGTAGGTGTATATGCCCGTTATGTGGGTGTATGACATAGGCTCGGAGAGAGCGATAGGCTTGATTCTCGACCACATCTTCGGGATGAAGTCATACTTGTCCGAGAGACTGTCGTAGGCATCCAAAAGCAGTGTGTTCATTTCGCCGAGAGAATAGGGCATGACCGATGAGGAACCATAAAGGAATTCCACCTCGTCAAGCTCCTCGTTCATTTTTTCGATCATATAAAAAGCAGAATCCCGAAGCTCCGCCGCTGTGATCGGCTCGTCAGAAAGCCCTAATTTCACGTCGAGAGGCTTACCGTTGTAGCCTGCTGTTGAAGTAAGAACGAACATAGCATAGAGAAGTGCCAGAAAGGATGAAAGTCCGAAAATATACTGCCCGCCCCTTCTTTTTGAGGTGGCACGTATGCCGAAAAACAGGATTACGGAAACCCACACGGGCAGGGAAATGATTAAGGTTTCACCGAGAGAAAATGGCAAAATTCCGGTCAATGCCGCCATCGCCGCCCTTACGGGAAAGCTGATGTATCGGTTGAACATATCGGCAAAATCCGCCGATACAAGGCAAAGAAGGTGTATTATAAGGGCAACGACCGCAAGGGCGAAAAACGCCAGAAATACTTTTGAAGAACGCTTTTTTAAAAAAGCCCCGATTTTTTCTTTGTTCATTAAATTTTCTCCGATGAGTTTATATGTTTGACAAGAGCCGACATGTCCTCCCAGAGAGGGGCGGTGATTTTTAAAGCTCTGTCGCCGAAATCTATCTCAAGAGATGCCGCGTGAAGTGCCTGCCTGGAAATCGCTTTATCTGCCCACGTGGGTGTACTTTCGGCACTTCCGTAAAATCCGTCCCCCACGATTGGACATCCCTCCGAGGCAAAATGTACGCGAAGCTGGTGGGTGCGTCCGGTAATCGGCTCTGCCTCCACAAGGGTGACGTCACCGCCCACCCCCAAAACCGTATAAACGGTAAGTGCGCTTTTCGCCCCATGGTCAGAGGCTTCGCAGACCTCACGAAGCATGATGCTGTCCGGCTTCCGTCTGATGGGCTTTCTGATCTCACCCACCGCAGAAGAAAGCTCGCCGTTAAGAACTGCAATGTATTTCTTTTTTATCTTTCCTGACTGTAAAAGTTTTGAAAATCTTGCGGCACTGATCTTATTTTTGGCAATCAGTATAACTCCGCTTGTGTCCCGGTCAAGCCGATTGACTGCCCGAAATACAAAGGGTATCCCCCGGGATGAGAAATAATAGGCAACGCCGTTGGCAAGAGTCCCACTCTGATGCCCTAAAGAAATGTGCGCCGGCATAAACGGTGGCTTGTTAATAGCAATTATGTCCCCGTCTTCGTAAAGGATGTCAAGCTCCATTTCTTCGGGAATAAGATGTGCGTTTTCATCCGACTGCAGGTCATCGGTCATAAGACGGAGAATGTCCCCTTTTTGTAGAACTTTTCTGACAGTTACGCGTTCACCGTTTACAGTGATGCCACGCTCCAATCGCTTCAGCCGCGTGACCGCTCCGTGGGATATCCCGCTCTGCCGCAGTAAATCCTTCACCGTCTTTCCGTCAAAGCCCTCGTCTATCAAATATTCCACCGAACGCCCTCCAAAAATAGCAACACTACCGCATCATACATATATTATACCACCTTATTCGTGCAATATCAAGATTATTTTGTGAATTTT
>JAZRPJ010000243.1:0-13067 GCA_045649205.1 Candidatus Flemingiibacterium sp. | reverse complement strand
CAACTTCTTTGTTGAACTTGCTTTGGTTTCGTGTGTTCGTTCATCTTCCTTCACTTTATCCGGTTTTCAATGGGCATTTAATCAAAAAACGACGAGTAATCCTCGTCGTTTTACTTTTATGGAGGTAAAAATGGCAAGTGTGTTTATCAAAGACGACATCGAGCGTAGGGCCCAAAAAGGCATCCTTTATGATTTTTTAGCTACTGACGGCAGCGAAAATCGCGATGCTGCTGATGTTATTCACGCACGTTTCAAGGAGTTTGCAAAAAATATTCCGTCCTCTGACGATTATCTCGATTTTAAGCTTTCAGTTGAGGCTTTATCCGGCGGCACAAATACGGTTATCCTTGACGATCGCGGATTGCCATCAGTCATGGTATTACTGCCGAAAATGGACTCCGCAAACCTTTCAAACGGTCTTGAAAGCCGTACGCACCCTGCTTTTATTGTTGATGGCAAGATTCACGACACAGTAGCGATAGGCAAATATATTAGCTGTGTCAAGGACGGCCGCCCCTACAGTATGCCATATAGAGATCCGGCAAATGAGCTTACCTTTGACGAGTGTATAACCATGTGCAGAAATAAAGGCAAGGGATGGGGAATTGTGCCTCATTCACTTTGGGGAGCACTTGCCCTCTGGTGCAAGAAAAATGGCACTATGCCGGAGGGAAATACCAATTACAGTCAGTACAATGAGAACTCCGCAAGTATTGCTCCGGCGGCGCTTTTCGAGGATGACGGGAGAGCAATGCGGACTTTGACGGGGTCAGGCCCGAAGTCATGGTTCCATAACGGAAGGCTCGACGGTATTGCGGATCTTGTGGGCAATGTATTTGAATATGTTGCAGGTTTCCGTTTCTGTGACGGTGAGCTGCAGATTATCCCCAATGCGGATGTCATGAATCCAGACTGTGATCTCTCAATTAACTCCGAACGATGGTGCGCTATTCTTCCTGATGGAAGCTTAACAAAGCCGGGAAGCCTCGACACTTTGAAGTTTGATTACGTTAAATTCCCAGACAGAAATGAAGATGTATGGTACGGCGAAGCTAACGGCAGATGGGTGCTCACAACTCATCTCGATTCAGTCAGAGAGGAAAAGAAGGGCGGTATGATGCGCGAAATTGAGCTTGGGGCAGGTTTAACCGCCGCACCGCAGGTCTTAATTGAGCTTGGACTTTTTCCTGAACGGGAGCTTACCGGTGCACCATACGGCAACGACATTTTCTCCGGTCCTAACGTTGGAGGCGAGCAGATTCCCTGCATGGGCGGTAACTGGTACGACCACACATACTGGTGCCCCGGTATGTTCCGTCTCAGTTGTTGGTATGGACGTGATCTGCGTGGTAACACCGCTGGTATGCGTGTTGCTTATTACAATCTTTGACAAAACAAGATCCCCGAAATGCACGCATCATTTCGGGGATCAATTTTATTTTTCCGCGGTATTTTCAGTATCTTCCGTTTCGGGTTTTTTGTCTTTTTTCTTCAGGCTGAACTTGTTTTCCTTGCCTGCAAGAAGACGTTTGATATTTTCGCGGTGAAGCCATACTACCAACACCGCATTGAGAATCGATACGATTGCCGGGACGGCACCCTCCTCAAGTCCTGCGTTAAGGAACGGATAAAGGCTGTTGAGGAAGATCGGATAAAGCATGCTTCCAATAATCGACCCCAGGGAAATGAATTTGGTGAATGCCACGATAATTATAAACACAAGGAACACGATTCCAAAAACCACCGGCTCAAGACAGAGAAGTGTCGCCGCTGTTACCAGCACTCCCTTGCCGCCTTTAAAGCCGTAATAGCAGGGGAATGCGTGACCGAGCATGCAGGTAAGTCCGGCTATGTAAGCTCCTGCCTCGCCGGCAAGAGTCATGCCGAGAAAGACAGATACAACACCCTTCATTACGTCGCCGAGGAGTGTGAATACAGCCGCTCCTTTGCCGTAGGTGCGGAGCATATTGGTCATACCGGCGTTTCCGCTGCCGTATTTTCTGATATCATCGCGGAACTTGTATTTTGATATAATCACTGCAAAATTCATGCTTCCGAGGAAGTAGGCGATAACTGCCGCGATGGCGCAGAAGAGTACTAATGCCCAAAGAGGGATACCTTCCTCAAAAATGGTCATAGGCAAGAGTCCGTTGTGCTTGAATTCAAAAAAATTCATACCTTATTCGGGCAGAAAAGTTAATCTGCCTTATCTCCTTTCTGTCTGATTATAAGCTTGATAGGTGTACCGCGGAAGCCGAAAACTTCACGGAGCTGATTTTCAAGATATCGCTGATAGGAGAAGTGGAAAAGCTCCGCATTGTTGCAGAAGATAACAAATGTAGGCGGACGGACACCGATTTGGGTCATGTAGTATATCTTAAGCCGCTTACCCTTGTCTGACGGAGGCTGTACACGGGCTATAGCGTCGCTCAGGACGTCATTAAGCATACCGGTGGATATTCTGGTACAGTTCTGATTATAAACGTAATTTATGAGTTCAAAAAGCTTCACAACGCGCTGTCCCGTTTTAGCCGATACATAGAGGGTAGGCGCATAGAGCATATAGGAGAGCGAATTGTAGACCTTCTTGTCGTACTCGGTGGTGTTTTTGTCTTCGGTTTCCAAGGCATCCCATTTGTTGATAACGATTATGGAAGCTTTGCCCGATTCATGGGCAATGCCGGCAATTTTTTCATCCTGCTCGGTAACTCCCTCGGCGGCATCAATCATGATGATGCAGACATCCGCACGTTCAACCGCCATTTTTGCGCGGAGGACACTGAACTTTTCAATTCTGTCCTCAACCTTGGACTGGCGGCGGATCCCGGCGGTATCAATGAATGTATACTTGCCGAACTCATTTTCAACTCTAGTATCCACCGCATCACGGGTGGTACCGGGGATGTTTGAAACGATAAGTCTGTCCTCACCGAGAATCTTATTGATGATTGAACTCTTGCCGGCGTTTGGCTTGCCGATCACCGCAACCTTGATAAGGTCTGAATCGTCTTCCACACCTTCGTCTGCCGGGCAAACTTCAAGTACACGGTCGAGAAGGTCGCCCGAGCCGGTGCCGTGAATACTCGAAAGAGCGACCGGCTCACCCTCGATACCAAGCTCATAGAATTCGTAAAATTCCATGGGGAGTGCGCCGATGGAGTCGCACTTATTTACCGCTAAAATCAGCGGCTTGCGGCTCTTTATGAGCATTGTGGCGATGTCGCGGTCAGCGGCGGTAAGTCCCGTAGTTACGTCAACCATGAATACGATTACATCCGCTGTGTCGATGGCGATTTCCGCCTGGGTTTTCATTTGTTTTAAGATAATATCGTCGGTTTTGGGTTCAATACCGCCGGTATCAATGAGGATCATCGCTCTGCCGCTCCATTCGATTTCGTAATAGATACGGTCACGAGTTACGCCGGGAGTGTCCTCTACGATTGAAATGCGTTCGCCTGCAAGTTTATTGAAAAGCGTGCTTTTTCCAACATTCGGCCGTCCAACTATTGCTATAACAGGTTTTGACATTCGTCTGCACCTACTTTCTTTTTATTTTAACTTAATCGTACAACAGTTCTGAAACAAAGGCTGTACCTGTGGTGTCTGTCGTACAAATTGTGACTCCGAGAGCCTCGGAAAGCTCGGGAATGGTCACATCATCAAGGAATCTGTCCCCCTCAGCACGTAGCATTACAGACGGAATTAACAGTCTGTCACCGAGTTTTTTGCCCTTTAGCTGTGCGATGATGTCGCGACCCGTAACAAGACCGGCTACGGTAATATTATGACCGAAGAAATCGTTTCTTATAGGATAAACCGTCACTTTTAAAGATGGCACTGCCCCCATCAGCTTCTGGGCGATGGATTTTATAAAATCATAAGCCGCATATCCGGTTACTACAGATACATGGCGTTCTTTTTCTGTGTCATAATCCGAGAGGAAATCAAGCTCCCCGTCAAATTCGGTCTGCATTAAACGTATCATACCTACGCCGTTTTCAAGCTGGGGGTAATCCTCGTAGTAATCCTCACCGGGAATTTCACGGTTAGCTTTGAGATACATTTCATCAGAGCAGAAAAACAGCCGTGAGCCGTATTTTTCCTTGCACTTCTCGGCAAAAGCATCAACGGTGTCGATGATCTTTTCGGCATCAGCTTTTGTCAGATGCTCAAGAGGGAAGAGTCCGTCACGGTGATCGGTAAGACCGGAAGGGACAATCGAAACTCCGAGGAGAGCCGGTGACAGCTCGGCAAGATCATTCATGGAGCGTATCAGCTCCTCGCCGTCATTAAGGCCCTTGCAGAGGACGATCTGACAGTTAAGAGATATTCCCGCATCGGCGAATCTCCTCATGTAGGAAAGCACCTCGCCTGCCCGTTTATTGCGCATCATCTTCACCCGAAGCTCGGGATTAGTGGTGTGAACGGAAATATTAATGGGGGAGGTCTTCATTTCGATTATCCGCTCCACATCCTCGTCCTTGAGGTTGGTTAATGTGATATAGTTCCCCATGAGGAAGGAAAGACGGGAATCATCGTCTTTGAAATAGAGGGTGTCGCGCATACCCCGTGGAAGCTGGTCGATAAAGCAGAACACGCACTTGTTTTGACAGGACTGCTTTTTATCCATGAGGTAGGTTTCAAATTCAAGTCCAATGTCGTCGTATTCACCCTTTTTTACGGTTACATCGAAAAGCTCCGGCCCGCGATGAATTTTCAGGGTTATTTTCTTCTCGCATAGGCGGAAACGGTAGTCGAGCACATCGCGGATGTCGTGACCGTTAAGGGAGATCAAAATGTCCCCAGGTTTAATGCCGTGCTTTTCGGCAACAGATGCAGGCTCTACGCCTTTTATTTCTACCATATTAAAGCTCCACAAAATTAGCGGTGTGACCCGTTGCGGGGATTATTTTATCAATTATATCTGAAGCGGAGATTTTCAGAGTTGAGGTGTTGATGCAGGGATGCACACCTACATATTCATCAGCGGTTACGACTTTGTCGATATAGAGGGTAACTTCGCAGTCTTTGTCGTTCATGAGTCCTAAAACGGAGAGTGAACCGGGAGTTGTGTCAAGAAGCTTTTCCATCGCCTCTGCCGGTGCAAAGGAGAGCCTTGACGAGCCGATCTGCTTTGAAAAATCCTTGGTAGAAAACTGCTTGTTTCCGGGCATCATAAGAAGATAAAATTTCGTCTTCTGCTGATTGCAGAGAAGAAGATTCTTGCAGATTTTAGTACCGAGAATTTTCTCTATATCAAGGCAGTCATCAATTGTAGCGGCAGCATCATGGTCGACACGGGTGTATGCTACACCAAGGCCGTCAAGAAAGTCGTAAGTGCGGGTTTCCTTTGGGATTCTCTCGTCCGTGGGACGACCGATATACGGGGTAGGGTTTATATTCATGATTCGATATCCTTTTTATTGGGTGTTTTAGGTCTAAGGAAAAAGACTATGGCAAAGGTAATTGCTCCGCCGAAAAGCACGTCAGAAAGGTAGTGCGCCCCAACTGACACTCTGGAAAAGGCTACAAGGGCTATCCAGATTATAAGGAGTGAATAAAAGAGGGGCTTGATTTTTTCGTATCTTTCGGGGAGAAATTTAAAGTAATACGCAGTGGTGAAAATCACCGTGGCATTGGCAGTATGTCCTGAAGGGAAAGAGAAATATCCGTTGAATCCCTGGGGCAGATACCAGCTTGTGAAATCAGCTATACTTTCAAGTTGGCGGAAGCGCACCCGTCCCCATAAAAGCTTGAAAAGCCAGATAACTGCGAGAGTAAGTACTGCCACTGCCGCACACCTGCAGGCGGTTTCAAAATATTTATCTGTCGCATTTTTTGATAGGCGAAGAGCATTAAAAAGAATGAGTGCGGCAATCACTACGGATATTACGAGCTTTACAGCCATCGGCGCACTGTCAGCCGGAGTCAGCCAATTTGCCAGATAGTCAGCACTTTCAAAAACGGTGAAAAAGACAGTTCCAACCGTGAGGATAAGGCAGACCGCGGCGAATATTATATCTCTGTGATCTCTGACGGATTTCTTAATGAAATGGGCAGCCATAAGCGAAAAGTTGAAGGATGCGAAGATAATTGCCGGCGGCTCACCGAATATCTCCAAAATTCGTCCGAAAACGGAATTTTCGTCAGCGACAGAGAGTGAGATTTCAAGATCGTATACCGTGGCAGCGGCAAGTGCCGCAAGCCATAAAATCACCGCTATAATAATGGGAATACTGAATTTTTGTTTTCTCATAAAAATAGTATTACGGACGAGAGGACAACCGTGAGAAACGGATGACCCTCGTCCGACAGTTTTGAAAACGGAAATTGAATCAAAGACCGAGGGCGGCAGCACCTATAATGCCGGCATCATTGCCCAGCTCGGCAACCTTAATTTCAAATGATCTTTGAGGATTTTTTGCAAATATTTCTTCGTTGATAATTTCTTTAAGCGGATCCATGAGTGGACTTCCCTCGTTGCAGACACCGCCGCCCACGATCATGACCTCTGGGTAGAATATGTTGATGAGGTTGGTAATTCCGCAAGCGAGGTAGGAAATGTACATATCAACTACTTCCTTTGCAGGCGCATCGCCCTCACGCATTGCATTGAAAGCGGTTCTGCCGGTAATTTTCTCGCCATTCTTGCCCATGACGGTGGGAATGCCGTTCTTGGCACATTCTTCGATTTTTTCCTTTGTCATGTTGACGAGTCCGGTGGCGGAGCTGTATGCCTCAAAGCAGCCACGGCGTCCGCAGGTACAGGGTCTGCCGCCGTGTTCGATAACCATATGTCCGATCTCACCGCCGGAAAACTCGAAGCCGGAATATACCTTCCCGTTTATAATGATTCCTCCACCAACGCCGGTGCCGAGAGTGATCATTACTGCATGGCGTCTACCCTTTGCCGCACCTGCAACGGCTTCACCGAGAGCGGCGGCATTGGCGTCATTTTCAAGAAGCACGCGCTTTAGCGGGATAAAGCTCTTAAGAGTATCAACAATGTGAAAATTGTGGAAGTTAAGATTTTCTGCGCGTCCGACAACGCCGTTTACCGGATCAATGGAGCCGGGGGAGGCAATACCTGCGTATTCGATATCGTCAAAGGTAAGTCCGGCATCGCTGACAAGCTTTGCACAAAGGTCCGCCATGTCCTTTATGACCTCTTTGTTTTCACGGTGTGCAAGCGTTGGTACGCTGCCTTTCGCAATTATTTTATAATCGGAGTCAACAACGCCTGCGGCGATATTTGTTCCTCCAAGGTCGATTCCTATGTAATACATTTAAATACCTATATTATGTAGCCTTTCACAGTGGATTTTGATGGTAAACTATATATAATAATTATAATGTATTTTGTTCTTGATGTCAAGTATTTTAGTTAAAATACACCGTTTTTTCACAACTTTTATTTGTACAGAAAGGAAAAAATCCGTGTGGGGGTTGACAAATCCGTCTATTCGGGGTAAAATATACATAAAGATGTTAGTACAGACAAAAATTTTGTTGAATGAAAGGTTATTAGTCTGAAAATGGGTCATTTTCAGACTAATAAGTTTTGTGCCTTTCGCATCTTCGATGCAAATTTCCTTTCGGAAATCGGCACAAAACTTTAAACCGTTAGAAAGGAATGGTCATAATTATGAAAGTACTTCTTGTAAACGGCAGTCCTCACGAGCATGGCTGTACATATACGGCACTTGCGGAGGTTTCTGCACAGCTCACAAAAAACGGAATCGAATCGGAAATCTTTTGGCTTGGAACAGAGCCGATAAGAAGCTGCATGGGATGCGGAGGCTGTTCAAAAATGGGAAAATTCCGCTGTGTTTACGGCGGAGATAAGGTTGAAGAAGCCCAGATCAAAATGGAGGAATGTGACGGAATTATCGTCGGCTCACCGGTACACTATGCAGGTCCATCCGGGCAGATAACCTCATTCATGGGAAGACTCTTCTACAGCGGTTCGGCAAAGCTGCAGGGCAAGCCTGCGGCGGCGGTGGTAAGCTGTCGCAGAGGCGGAGCATCCGCGGCGTACGAATCGCTTAATAAGTATTTCCAGATGAGCAATATGCCTCTTGTGACCTCCCAGTATTGGAATCAGGTACACGGTACCTGTGCCGAGGAGGTAAAAAAGGACGAAGAAGGGCTTCAGACCATGCGTACCCTCGCCAATAATATGGCATGGATGTTAAAGTCAATTAAGAGTGCAGATATTCCTCTGCCGGAGCGCGAACCCAAATGCCGCACTAATTTCATAAGGTAACAAAACATCAGCCTCTCCCGTAAAATTTACGAGGGAGGCTGATTCTTTTATTATCTGCTTTCAACTGCCCTCTTTTTCAGGGCTTTGATGATCTGCAGTACAATGCCGATAAAAATTGATGCTACACCGAGTCCAACAGCGATTCCAAGTACAGTGAGGAGGGCTACCTTTGCGCTGTTTGCAGCCTCGGTGGGATGTGACATAAGTAAGTGATAAATCGAGTAATAGAGGGCTCTTCCGGGTACAATGGGGATAAGACAGGGGAAAATGAAGATAACTGCCGGAGCTTTAAGTACTCTTGCGGCGATCTCTGAAAAAAGAGCCATGAACACTGCGGAAAGAAATGAAGCAATTATTACAGTGGGAGTGAGAAGATAAGCAAGCTCATAGGCGGCGCAAGTGAGTAGGCCTCCTACACAAGCCACAGCGAGCCGACTGGGCTTCATTTTAAAGATGATCGAAAATCCGGCAGTGCCTACAGTACCGGTAATAAGCCGGATGATTATGGGCATCAGCTCTTGTTCTGTAAGGGGAAATGGCATATCAAAAACAGCCTTTCTTTTATAATTTTAAGCGAGGAATCCGTCAAATATGAAAATCGGGATCGCGTATCCTATGGCAATCATAACGGATGTAATAACTGCCTGTACGATTTTTATGGTACCGCTTAAGGTGTCACCGCAAAGAAGGTCGCGCATGGCATTACCAAGATAAACTCCGGGAATAAGGGGCATTATCGTTCCGATATTGATCATATCCATACTGTCACCAAGTCCCAGACCCACGGCGGCACAAGCGAGTGAAGCTGCCACAAATGACATCATGACGGTATGCACCATTTTGTTGAAATAATCGAAGTGCAAACGGCTGAGAAGGGCAATTGAAATTGCAATGATTCCGGCGCATACACCGTCCTTTAAGCTTCCACCGAAAAAGACGGCAAAGCTACCCGCGGCAAGGATATGGCCCACAAGATCAAGGATCAATGGAGATTTTCTTTTTTCTTTTATCTTTTTTATACGGGCGTCAACTTCTTCGATGGGTGGAGTGTTTTCGCAGACATATCGCGATAGACTGTTGTATTCCTCAAGACAAATAAGGTGGTTTGAGATATCGAGAATACGCCGTACTTGATTACTGAACTGACCGTCTGCCATTCTTACAGTGGCAACTATAACGGAATTAATTGAAAAAACCTCAACATGAACTGCACCATAGGACTTGCAGATCTTTTCTATTGTGAATTCCACACGCCATACTTCAGCGCCGCATCGGAGGAGCCCCTCGCCAATATCGAGGGCGATCCGAAGAAAATTATCCGCGAAGCTTGTTGAATCGGCGGAGGGCGGTATGGTCTGTAAATCGATTAAAGGCGACATATTCAACACCTGCTTTTCTTAACTAATTATGCATTCAGTCGTCATCACGTTCGATAAGTGATCCGCTTCCGCGTTCTACTGCCACGACTCCTGTACGGCACATTTCGATTATACCGTAAGGCTTGACAAATTCGATAAAGGCATCAAGCTTGGAGCTTTGTCCGGTCATTTCAATGCAGACTTCATCGGGGGTGAAATCCACCACCTTGCATCTGAAAACCTCAACGGCATCCACAATTTCGCCTCTTGTCTGACCGGTGGCACGGAGTTTTATGAGCATAAGCTCCCTTATAACCGTGGATTCAGGGGGCATGATGTCGATTTTAATTACATCGTGAAGCTTGCGAAGCTGTTTGATTATCTGCTCCTTTGTGAAGTCGTCGCCGGTGGCGGTGATGGTGATTCTGGAATAGGCTCTATCCTCGGTTTCGCCAACGGTCAGACTGTCGATGTTAAATCCGCGGCGTGCGAAAAGACTGGTGACACGCATGAGTACGCCGTATTGGTTGGATACGAGGACGCCCAGCACAAATCTGTTGCTCATAGGACAAATTCTCCTTTTCTTATTTGTCGGAATATGCGGCTTCAAAATCTGCGGATATATTGCAATCTATGACATAAGGATACTTCAAGGCGGTTGAAAAAGCTTTGTCGAGAGCCGCTTTTAATTCTTCGACACTGTCGGCTTTTTTGCCGAAGCCTCCGAAGGCTTCCGCTAACTTGGCAAAATCAGTCTTCCTCGGAACATCGGTTTGCGAGGTTCTTCCGAAGAGATGCTTCTGCCATTGCTTGACCATTCCGAGAGATCTGTTATTCATGATTACAACAACAAGAGGAATTTTATAGCTGACTGCGGTGGCAAGCTCGTTAAGATTCATGCCGAAGCTTCCGTCACCGGTGAAAAGTACAACCTTTTTACCGCTTGATGCAATGGATGCACCTATAGCCGCGCCCATTCCGAAGCCCATAGTTCCAAGACCTCCGCTGGTTAAAAGGGGACGGTTTCCGAGCGCCTTATATCTTTGAGCTACCCACATCTGATGCTGCCCCACGTCGGTAACAACTGCGGCAAAATCTTTATACTTTGCTACAGAATCAATAATATCAAAGGGGTGAAGCCCGTCCTTTTCCCTCGGCGGTTGTGTGTCGGGGAGTGATTTAATATATTCACGCCATTCGCTGTGGGAGATGGTCGGAAGGAGCTTTATAAGCTCCGAGAGCACCTGCTTTGCGTTTCCCACAATCTGGGCGGAGGTGATTATGTTTTTGTCGATTTCCGCAGGGTCGATATCTATCTGGAGAACCTTTGCTGATTCTATGTATTCCCCTTGAGAACCTATAGCACGGTCGGTAAAACGTGCGCCTACAGCGATGATGAGGTCAGCCGCACGCATTGCCATTGTAGCTGATTTTGAACCGTACATCCCGGTAAAACCCATGTTCCCGGGGTACTTGCTGTCAACGGCGGAAAGCCCCATAAGACTGCACCCTATCGGTGCGTCAATATGCCGGGAAAGCTTTTCTATAAACTCACCCGCACCGCTGCTTACCGCACCGCCGCCGCAGTATATGAACGGCTTCTTCGATTCGGAGATCAGCTTTACTGCGGTATCAAGCTCGGATTTTTTGATTGCAGTTGGCTTTGCCTCCGTTGCCTCGTATGAGAGGGGGGAGAGGGCGCAGCGAGCAATTTGAATATCCTTGGGTATGTCTACAAGGACGGGGCCGCATCTGCCGCTCCTGGCGATATAAAAGGCCTCCTTGAGGATACCGTACAGCTTGTTTACATCCTTGACTATGTAATTGTGCTTGGTTATAGGCATGGTTATATCGGCGATGTCAAGCTCCTGAAAACTGTCTCTGCCGATTTGATCGGTTGTTACATTGCCGGTGATTACTACCATAGGTACGGAATCGAGATAGGCTGTAGCGATTCCGGTAACGAGATTTGAAGCACCGGGGCCGGATGTGGCGATAACTACGCCCACATTGCCGGTCATACGGGCATAACCGTCGGCGGCATGAGCCGCACCCTGCTCATGGGCGGTTAAAATATGCTTTATCTTCCGGCGTTTCTTTTCAAGCTCATTGTATATGTGCAGAACCTGTCCGCCGGGATAACCGAAAACGGTGTCGATATTTTCTTCAAGCAGTACCTTTGTGACAATCTCGGCACCGCTTAATTTTTGTATTCTTTTTTTCATGATTATCTCCTTAATACCAAAAATCCCGATGGCGTGCCCGGGGAAGGACATAAGTGCCGTCGGGTGAAACGGTGTCCGTGTACATAATATACCAATGTAAGTATATCACAATTATACTGCTTTGTCAAGGATTTACCGTATAAATATTGACTTTTACGGCAAAATGTGAGATAATATAAATATAAATTTTGAAAGGATGCCTTTTGGGCATGAGTACAAAGATGTCAACTATGTATGAATACGTCGCCACCTGCCTTTTCGGACTTGAGTCACTTCTCGGTGAGGAGATCACCGCCCTTGGATATGAGCGGCTGGAAACCATCGACGGACGTGTCACCTTCAGGGGCGATATGGCGGCGATTGCACGCTGTAATATAAATCTGCGCTTTGCCGAGCGGCTGTTCATCAAAATGGGCAGCTTCCGCGCATCTACATTTACGGAGCTTTTTGACGGTACGAACGCACTTCCCTGGGAAAATTGGATCGCCGAGGACGATATGTTCCCGGTGAAAGGGCACAGCATAAAGTCGGCTCTTACGAGTATCCCTGACTGTCAGTCAATTGTAAAAAAGGCTATTGTCAACCGATTGTCCTCGGAGTACGGAATCTCCTGGTTCAAGGAAGAGGGCGTAAAATACCAGGTTGAGTTTTTCATCCTCAAGGATGTTGCCACTCTGATGATCGACACCTCGGGAACAGCTCTTCATAAACGCGGTTACCGTCCCGTAGCAGGTGAAGCCCCCCTTCGTGAAACCTTGGCGGCGGCGATGGTGAAGCTGTCAAGACCTCGCGAGGAGGTTCTTCTTTGGGATCCGTTCTGCGGTTCAGGAACTATTGCCATTGAGGGCGCAATGATGATGAGCGGTCATGCTCCCGGACTGGGCAGGAGTTTTGCGGCGGAAGAATTTTACGATATTCCGGAGAAGATATGGACGGATGCCCGTGAGGAAGCAGAGAGCCTTAAAAAAGACACGAAATTTGAGGTATATGCCAGCGACATCGATCCGAAAATGGTTGATTTGGCAAGAGGCAATATTCGCAGAGCAGGTATGGGAGCCTATATAAAATGCTTCCAGCGTGATGCTACGGATATTGTTAAGGCGGAACGCCGTGCGACCATTGTGTGTAACCCTCCATACGGCGAGCGTTTATCTACTGAGCCGGAGGTGGCGGCGCTGTACCGAAATATGGGCGTCTGCTTCTCGAAGCTTGCGCCCT
>JAZRPJ010000242.1:0-11325 GCA_045649205.1 Candidatus Flemingiibacterium sp. | reverse complement strand
GCTGCAACTCCACAGAAGCTCTACTACAATCAGCATATCTACCGCGTGAACAGCGAAAACTCCGGTATGCGCAGTGAGCTTCTCCAAAGCGGTATTGAGCTTGTGGGCGGTACGGGGATCAAGAGCGATCTTCTCTGCATTATAACCGCTCTTGAAACACTCAAATCCATCGGTCTTGATTTCAAGCTTGAGATCGGTCATGTGGGATACTTTAATGCCCTTATTTCGGGTATGAATCTTGACGAAGAGGCGGCGATGACGGTCCGCACCTTTGTGGAGTCCAAGAACTATGTTTCGCTCAATATGTTCGATAAAAATCTTCGCAATGAAACCATCAGACGCCTGCCTCTCCTTTACGGAAACGAGGAAGTGTTCGCTGAAGCGGAGGCACTTGCAGACGGAAATAAGGATGCCCTTGCGGCTCTTTCCTATGTAAAGACACTGTACGATAACCTGAACAGTGCCGGTTACGGTAAGTATATTATGGTCGACATGAGTATGGTTCATAAGTTCGACTACTATACCGGTGCGATATTCCGTGGCTATATTGATAAAGCGGGTGAGCCGGTGCTTAAAGGTGGACGCTACGATAAGTTACTTGAAAAATTCGATTACGATATGCCTGCAACCGGCTTTGGCATCAATGTCTGTGCTGTTGCGGATGCACTTATCAGATCCGGGAAGCTAACGGATATGCCGTCTGCCGATGCCATTGTACACTACAGCCCCGATAACATCGGAGCGGCGGTTGAGCTGATGAACAGCTACCGTGACGGCGGCAAGATCTGCGAGCTGTCGGTGTTTGACACCATAGAAGAAACCGAAGAGTATGCAAAGAAGATGAAGATTAAGAAGGTCATCGACCTTTCCTCGAAGAACGGAGGCGCGTTATGATAAGAATTGCTCTTACAAAAGGAAGAATCGAAAAGAGCGCAGTGGACATCCTCATGCGTGCCGGATACGACTGCTCCGAGCTTCTCGATAAGGGAAGAAAGCTTGTTTTTAAGCTCGGGGATGAGGATATCGAGGTGGTACTCGCCAAGGCGGCGGACGTTATCACATATATTGAGCACGGTGTCTGCGACGTCGGAATCGTGGGCGAGGATACGATAATGGAGCATGGAAAATGGTTCCACGAAATTTTAGACCTTAACTTCGGCAAGTGCAAGTTCGCCCTTGCAGGTATTAAGGGAAAGGATTTTTACGAGGGGTATACCCACAAAATCATTGCTTCCAAATACCCCAATGTGACTAAGAATTATTTCAACTCCAAGGGCATTGACGTTGAGATAGTAAAGATCGAAGGCTCGGTAGAGCTTGCACCGATCCTCAATCTTGCGGATGCCATTGTGGATATCGTTGAAACCGGTTCGACTCTCAAAGAGAACGGACTTGAGGTTTACGAGGATGTGGCGTATATTTCCACAAGACTTATCGTTAATACCGCTTCGATCAAATTGAAAAAATCAGAGATAGATGCGCTCGTCAGCCGAATTTCGGCGCAAATTGAATCCTGAAAGGAACAGCTATGAAAATATATACAAAAAACGAGATTGGCGAGCTGCTGTCAGCCCTCGGTGACAGAGCGGAAAATATATCTCCCGAAATTATGAATACTGTTGCCGCAGTAATCGCCGACATAAGAAAACGCGGGGATGAAGCACTTTTCGAATATACCGAAAAGTTTGATAAGGTGAAGCTCACCTCGGTTTACCTTTCGGAGGCGGAAAAGGATGCACTGATAGCTAAAGTCCCCGAAGAATTAAAGGCGGCTATCGACGAGGCGGCGGAGAATATCCGTGCCTTCCATGAAAAGCAGCTTCAGAATTCCTGGATGACAAATTCCGACGGCAAGATCATGGGTCAGATCGTCCGTCCCCTTGAAAAAGTGGGACTTTACGTTCCGGGCGGAACGGCGGCTTATCCATCCTCCGTTCTTATGAACGGAATCCCGGCGAAGGTTGCGGGGGTTGATAAAATTACCATAGTAACTCCACCGAAAAAGGAGGGTATCAATCCGGCGGTGGTTTATGCCGCAAAGGTCGCGGGAATCACTGACATTATGCAGATCGGCGGTGCGCAGGCAGTTGCCGCACTGGCATACGGTACTGAGTCTGTGGAGCGCGTTGATAAGATCGTAGGTCCCGGCAATATTTTCGTTGCCATGGCGAAGAAGCTTGTATTTGGTGCAGTGGATATCGATATGATCGCAGGTCCCAGCGAGGTGCTTGTCATTGCCGATGACCGTGCCCGTGCCGACTATGTTGCCGCTGACCTTATGAGCCAGGCAGAGCATGACCCCATGGCGGCATCCATTCTCATTACAACAAGCCATAAGCTGGCAAAAGACGTAATCACCGAAATCGAAAAGCAGAAAGCTACCCTGGAGCGTTCTGAAATTATCGACAAATCCCTCGATTCTTTCGGCTCTATTGTTATCGTCGACACTCTTCGTGAGGCGGTTGAGCTTTCAAACAAGATCGCGCCGGAGCACCTTGAGCTTTCTGTGGAGAATCCTTTTGAGCTGCTGTCCCTTGTTAAAAATGCCGGCTCAATTTTCCTCGGCGACAACTCTCCCGAGCCTCTCGGCGACTATTTTGCAGGGCCTAACCATGTTCTGCCCACAAACGGTACGGCAAGATTTTCCTCTGCCCTGGGTGTTGACAGCTTTATTAAAAAATCCAGCTACCTTTATTACAGCAAGGACGCTCTTGCAAAGGTAGGCGAGAAGATCATCACCTTTGCAAACGCAGAAGGATTGTCAGCCCATGCAAATTCCATAAAACAGAGGATGAAATAATGGTAGAGAATCTGATACCACAAAAAGTTAAAGATATCGAGGCGTACAGCCCCAATCTGACACCGGTACCGGTGCGCCTTGATGCTAATGAAAGTCCGTTTCGCCCGTCAAAGGCGGTGCTTGACAAGCTTGCGGCGACGGTTTATGATATTGATTTCAACCGCTATCCCGACCCTTATGCCACGGCACTGGTAAATAAATACGCCCCACTCTACGGGATATCTCCCGATAACGTTACCGCCGGCAACGGGTCGGACGAGCTTATTTCAATTATTGTCAGCTCCTTCGCCTCACCCGGTGACAGCATATGCGTTGCTGTTCCTGACTTTTCCATGTATGCTTTCTATGCATATCTTGCAGGGGCGGCATCGGTTAAAATGGTGAAGAACCGTGATTTCGAGATTGATTTCGATGCGCTTGCAGAAGAAGTGAAAAGAAGCTCGGCGAAGATCGTGCTTTTCTCCAATCCCTGTAACCCTACCGGATGGGTAGCGAAAAGGGAAGCTATTGCTGAATTTATTGAAAAAACAAATGCCATCGTGGTTGTTGACGAGGCATATATGGAGTTTTCGCCGGAGGATGAAAGCGTTATTGACCTGGTTTCAAAATACGATAATCTGATGGTTCTCAAAACCATGTCAAAGGCATACGGTGCGGCGGCACTCCGACTTGGCTTTGCCATTGCCGGAAATGCGCTAACCGAGGCGATACGAAAGGTTAAAAGCCCATATAACGTGAACAGTGTTTCGCAGATATTCGGCGAAATTATACTCGATAATGTGGGGGAAATCAGAGAAAAGGTGGGCGAAATCAAAGAAAATCTCACCTATCTCCGTGAGGAGCTTCTTAAAGTAACAAGTGATAAAATCAAGCGTGTTTGTCCCACTGCCGCCAATTTCGTTTATATGGAAATGGCGAGCGAGGATGCGGCAAAGTCTGTGTACTGCGCCCTTATGGAAAAGGGCGTTGCCATACGCTGTATGTCCGGTGGATATCTGCGTATCTGTGCCGGTACGAAGAACGAGTGCGAAACATTCCTCGAAAAATTTAAAGAGGTGATATGATGTATACGGCTATCCTTACAAGAAATACCCTTGAAACAAAAATCACCATGAGCGTTACCGCAGGCGCAGAAAGCGGCTTCGGACTGAAGGGTACCAGCGGTGTCGGTTTCTTCGACCATATGCTTAATTCCCTCGCAATCCATGGGGCGCTCATAATCGGCCTTGATATGACCGGGGATTTAGCGGTGGACTGCCATCATTCCATAGAGGATGTGGGCATTGTCCTCGGAAAGCTCCTTGCCGAAATCGCCGAGAAATCTGCTCCGCTTACAAGATACGGTACTTCATTTATTCCTATGGATGAGGCACTTGCAAGATGCGTTATGGACATATCCGGTCGCCCATATCTCGTATGTGATTATAAGCCGGCGGCACAGATGATCGGTGAATTTGATACACAGATGGTAAAGGAGTTTTTCAGAGCGGTAGCCTTTAATATGGGCGCTACTCTTCACCTTGCCGTCCTCTACGGTGACAACGATCATCACTGTGTCGAAGCGCTTTTCAAAGCCTTCGCTCATGCACTTGCCGATGCGATTACACCCCGTGCGGCGGGACTTCTGTCGGCTAAAGGAACACTGTAAATTTTGGAGAAACAAATGAAGAAAACAATAGGAATCATCGATTACGGTATGGGTAATCTCCACAGCGTGAAGAATGCCATGGATTTTATCGGTGCAGAGTCATTTATCTCCGATGATAAGATCGCTCTTGCCCGTGCGGACGGTCTTATTCTTCCCGGAGTCGGAGCTTTTCCCGATGCTATGAAACGTCTTCGTGACACGGGACTTGACTTATTTATAAAGGAATATGTAAAAACCAAACCCCTGATGGGAATTTGCCTCGGTATGCAGCTGCTGTTCACCAAAGGATACGAATTTTCCGAGTGTGACGGGCTTGATTTGATCGAGGGCGAGGTTGTCCTTATTGATGAAAAGGAACTTAAAATTCCCCATATCGGTTGGAATGAGCTGAAGTTTTTGAATGACTCTCCCGTTACTGCCGGACTTTGCGGCGGTGAGCAGGTGTATTTTGTACATTCCTACGAGGCGAAGGTGAAAAATTCCGATGACCTCATTGCTGTCACCGATTACGGTCACGATATTACTGCCATTGTAGGGCGTGGAAATGTATTTGGATGTCAGTTCCATCCCGAAAAGAGCGAAACGGTGGGGCTTGGTATTCTAAAAAAGTTTTGTAAGTATGTTGGAGGGGAAAAATGATAATTTTACCGGCTATAGACATACTTGGCGGTAAATGTGTCCGCCTGACAAAGGGTGAGTACGGTACAGCTGAGCAGGTTGCCGCAGACCCTATTGAAACGGCGCTGTCCTTCGTTAAGGATGGGGCAGAGTACATTCACATGGTTGACCTGGACGGTGCAAAAGAGGGAAGTCGTATAAACTCCGACATATACACGGAGGTTGCAAAAACCGTCCCCGTACCCATTGAGGTGGGAGGCGGAATCCGCGATATGGATACCGTCGACTATTACCTCGAAAAGGGAGTTGACCGTGTAATCATCGGTTCGGCGGCTCTTACAAATCCCGGTTTGGTTCGGGATGCCATAAAAAAATACGGCAGTGAGCATATTGCCGTGGGTATTGATGCCCTCAACTGCATGGTCAAAACCGCAGGCTGGCTTGAAGATTCTAATGTCAACTATATCGATCTTGCACGTGAGATGGAAAAAATGGGCGTAAAATACGTGATTTTCACCGATATCTCAAAGGACGGAACGCTGTCCGGTCCAAACCTCACCCAGCTCGGTGATTTGGCAGCGGCTACCGATATGAACATTATCGCCAGCGGCGGAATCCGTGATATTGACAATATCCGCGACCTTGCGAGGATGAATCTTTACGGAGCGATCTGCGGAAAGAGTATCTATTCCGGCTCGCTTTCATTAAAAGAAGCAGTCAGCGTGACGAAAGGGGAGGGAAGATAATGTTATCAAAAAGAATAATCCCCTGCCTTGACGTTAAGGATGGCAGAGTTGTAAAGGGCGTAAATTTCGTAGGACTCCGTGATGCCGGCGACCCGGTGGAGAGCGCGAAATTCTACAATTCCCAGGGGGCGGATGAGCTTGTATTCCTTGATATCACCGCCTCAAGTGACAAGCGAAAGACTATCACGGATGTTGTTGAAAGGACCGCAAGAGAGGTTTTCATGCCCCTTACTGTGGGCGGAGGCATCCGGACTGTTGAGGATTTCCGTGAGATACTGCTTGCCGGTGCGGATAAGGTCGGCGTCAACTCGGCGGCGGTGCTGAATAAGCGTATCATAGCCGATGCGGCGGATAAGTTCGGCAGTCAGTGCGTAGTCCTTGCCATTGACGCAAAAAAATGCCCCGATGGGCATTTTACGGTTTACATCAACGGTGGACGAAAGAACATGGGAATAGATGCCATTGAATGGGCGGTGGAGGCTGAAAAACTGGGTGCGGGAGAGATCCTCCTAACTTCCATGGATACGGACGGCACTAAAAGCGGCTTCGATATCGAGCTTACAAAGGCTGTATCAGAGAGAGTGAAAATTCCCGTGATTGCTTCCGGCGGCGGTGGAAATGTGAACCATTTTTCGGATGTATTCAAGAAAACGGGATGTGACGCAGCTTTGGCGGCAAGTCTGTTCCATTTCAGGGAGCTGACGGTGCGCGAGGTAAAGGAGCATCTTCGTGCCGAGGGAATTCCCGTAAGACTGTGAGGTGAGCGTAATGATAGATAAGAATATAGATTTGGATATATTTTTTAAGAAATCGGAGCTTATCCCTGCCATCGTGCAGGATGACGAAAACGGGGAAGTACTGATGCTTGCCTATATGAATAAAGAATCCTTGGGGCGCACTCTTGAAACGGGACTTACATGGTTCTGGAGCCGATCAAGACAGGAATTGTGGAACAAGGGCGGCAGCTCCGGGCATCTCCAATATGTAAAAAAGCTGTCCTACGACTGCGATGAGGACACGCTCCTTGTAAAAGTAAAGCAGATCGGTGCGGCTTGCCATACCGGCAACAGAAGCTGTTTCTACAGAGATCTATATATTAATGAAAGCGAGAAATAAGAATGAACGATAATGTACTTAACGAATTATACGCAGTCGTAGCCGACCGCAAGCTCAATCCCGAGGAAGGCTCATATACCTGTTACCTTTTTGAAAAAGGACTTGACAAGATACTGAAAAAAGTAGGCGAAGAATCCGCCGAAACTATCATCGCCGCAAAGAACGGAAACAAAGATGAGCTTGTGGGCGAGATTTCCGACCTCATTTATCACCTTACCGTAATGATGCACGAGTGCGGAGTTGATATTTCCGATGTACTTGCCGAGCTTGATACCCGTTCAAAGAAGATCGGCAATTTAAAGGTTATGAAAACTGTTGACAGAAATACTTGATTTTAGATGCGCTCACGTGGTTTTTGCGAGAGCGCTTCTTTCATGTAAGCTCGGCGATTATAGGAAATTTCCCGAAATAATCGGCGGCACGGTCGCGGATTCGCCGCAGAGTGGTGGCACTTACATTCAGCTTTTCTGCCGTTTCTGTCATTGACATTCCAACAACAAAATGCAGACGCAAATACAGCTTGCAGGGAAGAAGTGAGGGCGTTTCGGGCATTCCTTCGATGGTGGATTCGATGCGGTGCAGATTTTCTCTTATGTTTTCGATTTCAAGATTAATGCGCTCATTCCAATCCTCATCAAGGGTATCACGGCTTATAAGCCCCGAATTTATGTCGGCATTGATCTTTCGCCTTTCTGCCTTTTTGGAATTCAGCGCCCGAAGATACCAGCCGTATTTTGCGAAATAAAGGAGCGATTCGGGATAGCGTTCGTATTTCATTTTACCTCCAGGTATTTGTATCTGAAATAATTATAATACCGCCCAGCCGAAAAGTCAACGGCTGGGCGGTATTTACTTGAACGGATTTTTAAATACTTGAACGCATTTTTTTACAGAATTTCTACGGCTCGCATCCGCGAAGCTTGGAACGCAGTCGCTCAAAAATCTTTTTTTCCTCCCGGGAGATCTTCACTTGTGTAAGCCCCAAAACATTAGCGGTTTCCTGCTGTGATAAGTCACGGAAATACCGAAGAGCGATTATTTGCTGCCACAGTGGCGGCAGTGTGCTGATGGCTTCACGGAGAGCAAGCTTGTCGCAGAGATGATCAAGCTCATTTTGGTCGTCGGCAATAAGCTCTTCGAGGGCTGCACCGTCATCCCCCACTTTTTCCGAAAATGAATGGGGGGATTTCATGGAAATAAGGGCGGAGCATATCTCCTCAACTGACAAATCGCATAACTCTGCCAGCTCGTCTACCTGGGGTTCTCGTCCCTCCCTATTTAAAAATGCCTCTCTTGCACGCATGATCTGAAGTCCGTTACGCTTTGCACTGCGGCTGACTTTAATTGGTCCGTCATCCCGGAGAAAACGCTTGATTTCGCCTATAATCAGCGGTACAGCGTAGGTGGAGAAGGCGGTGCCGAAGGCAGGATCGTAGCTCTTTATGGCTTTCAGCAGTCCGATGGTGCCGATCTGCATCAGGTCATCAAAGTCGCATCCGTGCCCCTCTGCAGCTCGGTCACGGAATTTTGCGGCAATACTGCGTATCAGACCTACATTGAGGTTTATCAGCTCCTCTTTGGCTGATTCATCTCCAAGACGGTAGCTTTCAAGAAGTGCGGAATTTTTTGAATAGTCTGTGGACTGCATAACTGTAACACGTCCTTTCTATTCCTTTAAGCATATGTACCTACTCTTATTTTCATGGTCACCGTCGTACCCTTACCCGGCTTTGATTTGACGCTAAATGAATCGGACATACTTTCCATAATGGAAAATCCCATACCGCTTCGCTCTCCGGTAGTGTCGGTGGTAAAGAGGGGTTCTCTCGCCTCGGCGATATTTTCGATACCGATACCCTTATCCTTTACCGATATGACAATTTCTCCCTTCTCATATCGCTTCATTGTCATTTCGACAATACCGCCCGATTCCTTATAGGCGTGGACAATGGCGTTGGTTACAGCCTCGCTGACTACGCATTTTATATCCGCGAGCTGCGGAATCGTCGGGGAAGCCGCCGCGGCGAAATTTACCGCAATGGCTCTTGCGAAGGCTTCGTTTTCACTTATAGCGGTGAATTTACAGTGAACCTCGTTTATTAAATTCTTCATTTTTTCTCCTATCCGCCGCAATTTAGCGGCTTAAAATAATCAAGTGATGCTTCCTTTTTCTTTGCTTTTTTCAATCTTAATAAGGCGGGGGGTGCCGGCAAGATCGAGAATCTTTTTTACCGCGTCTGTGGGGTCGAGAATAACAAGCTCGCCGCCAAGCTCTCTTGTCAAGGTGAACCTTCCGAGAATCAGTCCAAGCCCCGAGGAATCCATAAACGCGATTTCGGATAGATCAAGATATAGCTTTTTAGGACGATAGTAGTAAATAAGCTCATCAATGTCGCTTCTGAATTTTCGTGCGGAATGATGGTCAATTTCGCCTATTACGGAAATTTTCAATTCTGTGCCTTTTTGTTCGGATGTGATTTTATTTTCCATATTTTTTCTCCTTATTCGGTTGGTATAATATAATTTTACACCATAAATTGTAAAAAACATGTCGGATTATGGGGGAGTGAAAAATATATTTGCGGCGGGGTTGACTTATCAGCACGGGTATGGTATAATTAATGTGAATGAATATATATGCACGAAAAGAGGATGGGTATGAAAGAGATCAAGCTTGGTAAATACCGCCATTTCAAGGGCAATGAATATAGAGTTCTTCACATCGGAAAGCATTCCGAAACCGGTGAGGAAATGGTAGTCTATCAGGCACTTTACGGTGACAGAGAGGTCTGGGTCCGCCCTGCAAGTATGTGGAATGACATTGTGGCGAGGGATGGAAAATCCTATCTCCGCTTTACTTATATAGGCGAATGAGTTTGATATTAAAAAAGGCTGAAAAGGCTGAATATAAATTAGTAAAGGCATTATTTGTCAGTGCCTTTCCGTCGGAGGAGCGGCCCCCATTCTTTATGCTGCGTAGGGGGGCTGATAAAGGTCACGGCGATATGCTCCTAGCGTGGGATGAGGATGAATTTGTCGGCTTTACCTATCTCATTTCAAATGAACGAACAGGGTATCTCTTTTTCTTTGCCATAAACGAGGACAAGCGAGGAATGGGATACGGAAGCGCAGTTCTTGCGGAACTTCGGAAAATGTACGAAGGCAAGCAAATTTTCCTTGCAAGGGAAAGCCTTGATGAAGCCGCCGAAAACTACGCTGAACGTGTCAGACGGCACAAATTTTACCTGCGTAATGGATTTTCCGATTTAAGGGTAAAAATAAAGGAAGCCACCGTCACATATGACGTAATGAGCATAGGCGGTGATGTTGCCCCGGAGGAGTACGACAAGTTAATGACGGCATGGTGCGGAAAATTTATTCGCAGGTTCGTTAAGATGGAAATGATATAATAAAAGAAGTGGTGGCGGAAAACGCACATCAGGCGAAAACGAATATCTGCGTTTTTTTCCGGATGTAAAAATAGTAAAAATAGAAGTAAGTGAGAGGGGTGGTTATCCCTCCACTTTCTTTTTGTATAGACTTTTTCGACAAACCAAAGGCACATTCCCAAAATGAAATGTGCCTTTCGAGGAAAATTTGATTTGTCAGCGAAAGATCAGCCGATCTGCGTAATCACAAGATGCGCAGAAACGGGACGAGTACCGCCTGCAAGCGGTGTAACGGTAAGTGCAGCAGCGGTACCGGCAGGATTCCGGACAGTCAGAATCGAGTCTGTAACAGTGGTTGTGACGATTGCCATGCCCACGATCTGCGAAGCACCGGTAGCTCTGCCGACCACAGTGTATGCCAGATCTTCGCCGTTCAAGGTTAAGATCAGCTGACCGGCTTCGTCTACACTCACCTCAAACAGAATCTGATAAGTTCCGATCTGTGCCAGATTAAATGAATCCGGTCCGGTTCTGGAAATATCCGATCCGCTGCTCGGACCGTCCTGCGGGAAGCTGACATCCGTTCCGGGTGCCACGGTAGCTGCATTATCGGGCGGCATCAATGCATAAAAATGTGCAAAGTTTGGCACACCTCGGGCAGGTCCCTGAGGACCGGCAGGACCGGTTTCACCGATAGGTCCTTGAGGACCAACGGGACCGGTTTCGCCGATGGGCCCCTGAGGACCGGCAGGCCCGGTTTCGCCGATAGGCCCCTGAGGACCGGCAGGACCGGTTTCACCGATAGGCCCTTGAGGACCAACGGGACCGGTTTCGCCGATGGGACCCTGAGGTCCGACGGGACCCTGCGGACCCGTTGCTCCGGTAAAACCTCTTGGACCCATAGGGCCTCGCGGACCTTGTGGACCGGCAGGACCAATAGGACCGGCAGGACCAATAGGACCGGCAGGACCTTGAGGTCCGGGAGGACACTTGGAACAATCAAAGTCA
>JAZRPJ010000241.1:0-2580 GCA_045649205.1 Candidatus Flemingiibacterium sp. | reverse complement strand
GGCATCGTAATTTCCTACAAAGCGATGAGAATGGCTATGGAAAAGGCAAAGGCTACGGGAATCGGTATCGTCAACGTAAAAGGAAGCCATCATTTCGGTGCGGCAGGATATTACACCTCCATGTGCGCCGACAATGACATGGTAGGAATCTCCATGAGTAACGGCGACCCGATGATCGCCGCAACCGGAAGTGCCGCGAAGGTAATTGGCAACAATCCTTTTTCTTATGCGTTCCCGGCAGGCAAATACGGCAAGATCGTGTATGATATTGCCATGAGCCCCACATCCGATATAAAGGTGCTTCAAGCGGAAAAGGAAGGCAAGCTTCTCCCAGAGGGTTGGCTTATTGACAAGAACGGTAATCCTACCGTTGATCCCTCCGAATATCTGAAGGGCGGCATACTTATCCCCTTCGGCGGTTACAAGGGCTACGGACTTGCCATGATGGTAGAGCTTTTCGGTGCAGTGCTGTCCGGTGCCGGTATGACACATGATGTCCACGCATGGAATAATGATCCCGAGCAGAACGGCAACGTGGGACATTTCTTAATGGCAATGGACATCTCGAAGCTGGGCGATCCCGCTGATTATAAGGTACGCGCGGAGAAGCTTATCGACGAAATCAAATCTGCGAAAAAGGCAGAGGGTGTGGAAAAGATCTATTTCCCCGGCGAGATCGAAAGCGGCAAGATGGCAAAATGTCTGGAATCCGGATTTGTTGACATTGCCGACGATACCATGGAAGCGGTTGCACGTGTCGAAGCAGAGCTTTCACTTGCATAAAAGAATAGTTTATGATAAACGAAGCAGCTATGATAAAAGGCGTCATCGAAAAGCGCGACGATGACATTCTCGCATTTTTGATGGTCGGGCAGTCCAATATGGCCGGAAGAGGCGATATGGGTGACGTTGACCCCATCGACAACGAAAAGTGCGTCATGTTCCGAATGGGTATGTGGCAGCCTATGACTGAACCCGTAAACATCGACAAAACAAGCAAAGCGGAGTTTGCACCCGGCATAAGTCTTGCGTCGAGTTTTGCGGATGAGCTTCAAAGGCATACGGGCAAAAAGATCGGACTTATTCCCTGCGCTTACGGCGGATCCAGCATCGAGCAGTGGCAGCCGGGTGAAGCGCTTTATGACAATGCGGTATTTACCGCAAAATTGGCACTTCGCCGCGCAACGCTCGGCGGTATAATCTGGCATCAGGGCGAAAGCAATTGCAGCAATTTTAACTACGGTGACTACAAGGCAAAGTTCCTTCGCACAATGAATGGACTTCGCTCGGAGCTTTCAGCAGAAGAGCTTCCTCTCATTCTTGGCGAAATTCCGAAAAACATGGGGACCGTTGGGATATGGGCGATTGGCCAAAGGCATTTAACGGATTCTTACATGATATAAAATCGGAGCTTCTCTGCTGTGCGACAGCATCCCAGGCGGGACTGACACTCCGTAATGACGGTATTCATTTTAATGCCCCGTCATGCCGTGAATTCGGTAAAAGATATTTTGAAAAATATCTGGAGCTGACACGGTAGGCTCTGAATATGGGCTTTCTGCATTTATATACAAAAACACGGCAGTACATTTCCGTACTGCCATCAGGATGTGGAAAAAGTTGTTTCTTAAAACGGCTTTCGTCATTTTAAATAAACTAAATTTTGTGAAAAGCCTCTCCCGCTTGCAATACCGCAAAAGCGGTATTGCTGGAGAGAACGTGGCAGCCAACAGCTGACGGAGAGGGCTTTTAGCATATATAAACCCTCTCAGTCGCCTACGGCGACAGCTCCCCCATAGGGGGAGCCCTATAATTTTGTGCAATTTTATATAATTGCTCTTTTGTAAGATGTTTTTCGACAGACTGACGGCAGTACATTTCCGTACTGCCGTTTCGCTTATTTAAATGAATATCAGTTCCAAACGAACCAGATGTAGAGATACCCCGAAAGAACAGCGGCAAGGGTAAAAGGAACACCGATACGCAGGAAGTCCTTAAGTGATACCGTTTCGCCGTTCTTTTTAAGTATACCGATAGCGGCGATGTTGGCGGATGCACCGATAGGCGTAAGGTTGCCGCCAAGGGTTGCGCCGATGAGAAGACCGAAATAGAAAAGATAAGGCTCAACACCTATGTTAGCCGCAAGGCTTGACACAACAGGAAGCATTGTCATGACGTACGGGATATTGTCGATGAATGCAGACAGCACAACCGAGAAGACAACGATCAGCGTATAAATGAGGAAGCTGTTGTTTCCTGCAATCATCACGAACAAATCAGCAATAGCATCAATCACGCCTGCAGCTTCAATACCGCCGATGATAATGAATATACCGGTGAGCATCAGAATGGTATCAACGTCGATTTCCTTAAGTACACCAAGAAGAGATTTGACGGATTTCTCAGAGGCAATCTTTTTAACAAGCCCCACGACACAAACCGCCATGCAGATAAGACCGCTACGAAGATTATAGAGGGTTAAAAGTCCGCTCTCTGCTGCGGGTTCGGGAATGAATGAGGAGATGATAAGAAGCACCACAACGCCTATCATAAGTACCGATGGGAAATAATCGGTAACCT
>JAZRPJ010000240.1:0-2553 GCA_045649205.1 Candidatus Flemingiibacterium sp. | reverse complement strand
CCTCTCTCAACGACTGACTGCTCCGCAAGATATATCACTTGCATTTACTCCGACGGGATTCTCGGCAACAACAGCCTTGCCCGTATATATTCCGCTGACGGCAAGCTTGTCTATGAGGGCAGCTTCACCGATAAGCTTATCGGCGTTGATTCAGCCGAGGACGGCGAGTATGTGTTTATACTTACAGGAAATATTCTCAGCCGAATCAATTTGTTAAACAAAAAAATCGGTTATATCTCCGTAACGGAGAATGCCATTGACGTTCTGGCGGTGAACAGTACATCTGTGCTGGTAGCTCTAAAGAACTATGCACTTACCTACGACCTGACCGATTTTAAAGAACAGTACTATGAAGCCCCAAAAGGCGGTATAACCGAAGCCCCGGACACTACAGCTGACACCGTAGAAGAAACGGGATCTGAAACCGCTCAAAGCGAAGATACAGAAGCATAATAGAAAGAGGTTTACTATGAGTCTGATTATCGACCTTATTTTAATACTTGTGGCAGCAGGTGCCATTTATCTTGGTATATCCCGCGGATTTATCCGCTCCGTGATGCATTTTTCATCCCTGATCATAGCTATCGGCGCGGTTTATTTTCTGACGCAGCCTCTTTCCCTTTGGATCAACGAAAACTTCGTGGCAGGAAAAATCTCAGCAGAAGTGGAGAGCTCAATTTCTGCCATCGTAAGCGCCGGAGAGGAAAAATTACAGCTCGACATGGTGCTTGAAAAGCGCCCCGAGGCTCTTACAAAGATCGCTGAACGCTTCTCTATAAACCTTGATGAAATCGAACAGTATTACTCCGATGTGCTTTCAAGCCTCGCCGACAGCATCGCCATTGAGAATATCTCCGAAAAGATCGCATCTCCGACCGCAGAGGCAATAAGCAATATAATCGCCGCCATTGTAATATTCATTGCGGCACTGCTTGTTCTTAAGCTTATTGTATTTTTACTTGAACTTCTCTGTCATATACCGGTGCTTAAGCGCCTTAATAAATTCCTCGGTTTTGTCTTTGGAATAGCAAGTGCTTTTGTATCGTTATTTATTATTGCTAACCTGTCCGTGGGACTGATACACGCCCTTGAATCGATGAACGGAAACCTATTCAATCAGTCGGTCATTGACGGCTCATTCATCCTGCGGTTCTTATACAGATGCAATCTTATTTTGTAAGACCAAATTCGACATTGTATTCCTGAAGCTGTATGCACTCAGATAAAGCCGCATACAAGGCTCCCACTTTGGGGGAGCTGTCAGCAAAGCTGACTGAGAGGGATATCACCCGACAAACGCCCTCTCCGTCACGCCTTTAGGCGTGCCACCTCTCCCAAAGTGAGAGGCTTCCGCATACAGTTTCACCGCAGGTCACAAACAGTAATTAAGAATTTTGTAAAAACTCACCCCAGCAGAAAGGAAATTTATCTATGGAAATGTGTGCAAGATGCCATCAGCGTGTAGCGGTGGTATATGTCACTAAAATTGAAAACGGCGAAACCGTTACCGAGGGAATCTGCCTCAAATGTGCCAAGGAGCTTGGAATCAAGCCCGTTAACGACATACTCGAAAAAATGGGAGTTACCCCCGAGCAGGTAGACGAGCTCGAGGGAGAGCTTGAAGGAATCAGCGAAAGCATGGCTGGACTTATCCCCACAGAGGACGGCACTCCCGACGAAAATTCCGGACGTGCCCCCTCAATAAATCTCTCCAAGCTTTTCGGGAGCTATGGCTTCGGCAAGCCCGGCGCTAATAATGAAGCCGCCCAGTCAAAGCCCGAGGAAAAAAAGAAGAATCAGCCCTCAAAGCTTAAGTATCTCACAAACTACTGCAAAAACCTCACAGCCGTTGCGGCTGAAGGGGGACTTGACCGAATCGTGGGCAGAGAACGTGAGCTTGACCGCGTGATCCAGATTCTCTCACGCCGTCAGAAAAACAACCCCTGCCTTATCGGTGAACCCGGCGTCGGTAAAACCGCCATCGCCGAGGCATTGGCACTTAAAATCGCAGAAAACAACATTCCGCCCCGTCTTGCCGGCAAGCAGGTATACCTTGTAGATCTTACCGCTCTCGTTGCCGGAACACAGTTCAGAGGGCAGTTTGAATCCCGTATACAGGGACTTATCGGCGAGGTCAAGGAACAAGGCAATGTCATCCTCGTCATCGACGAGGTGCATAATATCGTAGGTGCAGGCGAAGCCGAGGGCGCAATGAACGCCGCAAATATTCTTAAGCCCGCCCTCTCAAGAGGCGAAATTCAGGTGATCGGTGCGACCACAATGGACGAATACCGCAAGCATATCGAAAAGGATTCGGCACTCGAACGCCGTTTCCAGCCGGTAATCGTAAATGAGCCGTCAGCCGAGGAATCCTATGAGATTATCCGCGGAATCAAGCATTACTACGAGGATTTCCACGGCGTTACGATCAGTGATGATATTGCCCGTCACGCAGTTACTCTCGCGGAAAGATATATCACAGACCGTTTCCTGCCCGACAAGGCTATTGACCTTATCGACGAGGCTTCAGCACACGTTTCTCTTTCAAATATA
>JAZRPJ010000239.1:0-4738 GCA_045649205.1 Candidatus Flemingiibacterium sp. | reverse complement strand
GTTCCCGTTGCCTGAACGGCGAAGTGCCGGAACAGGGATCTTTTCTTTCCCGGAGAGATATGCGCCGGTGATGGAGTTTGGATTTCCCTTTATTTCGGCAGGAGTACCCACAGCCACGATTTCGCCGCCGTGGACTCCCGCGCCGGGACCGATGTCAACGATAAAGTCGGATTCTTCCATGGTTTCCTCGTCATGCTCCACCACGATAAGGCTATTGCCGGCGTCACGCAGGCGTTTCAGAGTGGCGATGAGTTTGGAATTATCACGCTGGTGAAGTCCGATGCTCGGCTCGTCAAGTATATACAGCACTCCCATAAGGGATGAGCCAATCTGTGTGGCAAGGCGTATTCTCTGTGCCTCGCCGCCGGACAGAGTTCCTGCCTTTCGTGAGAGGGTGAGGTAATCAAGTCCCACACTTTCGAGGAATCCAAGACGGGATTTTATTTCTTTCACAATTTCCTTTGCGATCGTCTGTTCCGTTTCGGTTAAGGTCAGGGAATTTGTGAAAGTGAGGGCATCGGACACGGATTTTTTCGTGAAATCATCAATGCCGATACCGCCAACGGTGACAGCCAGAGATATAGGATTAAGCCGCTTTCCGCCGCATTCCGGGCAGGGAATATCTTCGATAAATTCTTCGTAATATTCGTTCTGCATCTGCTCATATCTTGTCTGAATCATAGCGACGACACCGTCAAATTTTACTCTTTGGCGTTTCTCGACACCCTCCCAGTATCGTGTGATTTCGTATATTTCGTTCCCTGTGCCGTAGAGAAGGGCTTTCAGTGCTTTCTCCGAATAGTCCTTGATTGGCATATCTAGGGTGAAACCGTTACGCTTGGCAACTGCCTCAAAAAGGGGACCGTTCCAGCTCACCTCATCAAGAGATTTGAAGCCGTTTACCTGGATTGCGCCCTCGCGAAGGGAAAGTGATTTATCCGGGATGATTTTATCTGCCGAAACGATTCGCATTTCGCCGAGTCCCGCACATTTGGGGCAGGCACCGAAGGGATTATTAAAAGAGAACATTCTCGGCGACAGCTCTCCCACACTGATACCGTGCTCCTCGCAGGCGTAGCTTTGGGAGAAGGAGATTTCCGTATCTCCGGAAAATTCCTCACCGTCACGGAGAACTACGGATACTGTAAGGTTTCCGTCTGTGAGGGCAAGGGCGGTTTCCACAGAGTCCGCAAGGCGTGAACGGATATCATCACGCATCACAAGGCGGTCAACTACGATTTCAACGGTATGCTTGATGTTTTTATCGAGGGCGATAGTTTCGGAAAGGTCATACATGGAGCCATCCACACGGACACGGACGTAGCCGCTCTTTTTAGCATCCTCGAAAATCTTTTCGTGCATACCCTTTTTGCCCTTTACCATTGGAGCGAGAATCATGAATCTCGTTCCCTCGGGGAGAGTTTGTATCTTTTCGATAATCTGATCAACGGTCTGTTGGCGGATTTCCTTACCGCAGACAGGGCAGTGGGGTATACCGATACGCGCGTACAAAAGACGGAGATAGTCGTAAATTTCCGTCACTGTGCCCACGGTTGAGCGTGGGTTCTTTGAGGTGGTTTTTTGGTCGATGGATATTGCCGGGGACAGACCCTCGATGGAGTCGAGATCCGGCTTATCAAGCTGCCCTAAGAACATTCTCGCATAGGATGACAGTGACTCTACAAAACGCCTATGTCCCTCGGCGTAAATTGTATCGAAGGCAAGGGATGATTTTCCCGAGCCGGAAAGCCCCGTGAAAACAACAAGCTTGTCACGGGGAATGGTTAAATCCACATTTTTGAGGTGATGCACGCGCACACCTTTCAGAATTAAATCTGGCATAATAATTACCGTGTCCTTGACGGGCAAAGACTTCCTTTGTATCAAAATTAATAATGACGTAGCCTGTTACTTTAGTGCTTTTATCTTGTCACGGAGATATGCTGCGCGCTCAAATTCGAGCTTCTTTGCCGCCTCTTTCATCTCTGCGGTTAACTCCTCGATAAGCTTCTTCTTGTCGTCAGAGGACAGCTTTTTGCCGTCGGCGGCAGCATCGCGCAGCTTTCTTTCGGGGGAGGCTTCCGCTTCCTTCTTTCCGATTTCGATAAGTTCACGCACACTCTTTTTGATGGTTTGCGGTGTAATACCGTTTTCGTCATTGTACGCTTTTTGTATCTCCCGGCGGCGGTTGGTTTCATCTATTGCCGCACGCATTGACGGTGTGACATTATCGGCGTACATTATTACTTTACCGTCGGAGTTTCGTGCTGCTCTGCCTATGGTCTGAATAAGCGAAGTTTCGGAGCGGAGGAATCCCTCTTTATCTGCATCAAGGATAGCGACGAGGGATACCTCAGGAATGTCAAGTCCTTCGCGCAGCAGGTTGATTCCCACAAGCACATCGAATACGCCGAGGCGTAGATCACGGATTATCTCGCTTCGTTCCATTGTTTCCACCTTATGGTGGATGTACTTGACCTTGATCAAATTCATTTCAAGGTATTCCGTCAGGTCTTCCGCCATTTTCTTGGTGAGGGTCGTAATCAGCACTCTCTCGGAGCGTTCAACTCTCGCATGGATTTCCGAAATAAGATCGTCGATTTGTCCTTCAACCGGGCGAATTTCAACTTCTGGATCGAGAAGGCCTGTGGGACGGATAATCTGTTCAACCGTCTGCTCAGAGTGATTTTTCTCGTATTCGGCGGGGGTTGCGCTGACATAGATTACCTGGTTTAACTTCGATTCAAACTCATCGAAAAAGAGTGGACGGTTATCAAATGCAGAGGGGAGTCTGAAGCCGAACTCCACGAGATTTGTTTTTCTCGCTCTGTCGCCGCCGCTCATGCCCTTGACTTGGGGAAGAGTTACATGGGACTCGTCCACAAAGAGAAGAAAATCCTTTGGGAAGTAGTCAAGCAGTGTATAAGGTGTTGAGCCGGGTGCACGTCCCGACATTACACGGGAATAGTTTTCAACGCCGGAGCAGAATCCGATTTCACGGAGCATTTCAAGGTCGTAACGTGTACGCTCCTCAATTCGCTGTGCCTCAAGAAGCTTGTTTTGGCTTCGGTAGAAATCTATACGCTCCACAAGCTCGTCCTCGATTTCTTTCAGCGCAGCCTCACGCCGTTCATCGGATACGGCATAGTGAGTCGCCGGGAAGATTGAAACATAGGACAGCACCCTTATAAGCTCGCCGGTGACTACGTTTATTTCAGAAATGCGTTCGATCTCGTCGCCGAAAAATTCCACTCTTATTGCCTTGTCACCGCTTGATGCGGGGAATATCTCCACTACGTCGCCGCGTACTCTGAATTTATCACGGGCAAAGTTGATGTCGTTTCTGTCATAGGACATGGAAATGAGTCGACTGGTCAGCTGGTCGCGTTCCATAACCATCCCGGGACGGAGGGCAATGAGCATATTCTGATACTCCATAGGGTCACCGAGGGAGTAGATGCAGGAAACGCTGGATACAATGATCACGTCACGCCTCTCAAACAGCGAGCTTGTGGCGCTGTGACGGAGCATATCGATTTCGTCATTGATGGAGCTGTCTTTTTCGATATATATATCCTTACCCGGGATGTATGCCTCGGGCTGGTAGTAGTCGTAATATGAAACGAAAAATTCCACCGCATTTTCCGGGAAAAACTCGCGGAATTCCGAGCATAACTGTGCCGCAAGGGTTTTGTTGTGTGCGAGGACCAGGGTTGGGCGGTTGACCGCGGCGATGATGTTAGCCATGGTGAAGGTCTTACCCGAGCCGGTAACGCCGAGGAGAGTCTGATGCTTCATGCCTGCCTCAACACCGGCGGCGAGCTTGTCGATCGCCTGAGGCTGGTCGCCCTTCGGCATATATGGGTTATGAAGCTTGAATCTGTCCATAGACTTTCCTCCTTATTTTATCATAACATTAGTATATCACAAAAATTATAAAAAGTAAAGACGAGGAGCGAAAAAATTGCGTCCTCGTCAAAGATTTTATGGGCTATTTTGTGAGTTTTCGTTTTATGTGGGCGGCAGTGTTTTTTATATGCCATATAACCTGGGGGGTGAAGAAAATAAAGAGGTTTATAAGGGATGCGATGATTGCGGCACGTGTACTCCAGCCCGAATAGATAAAGTCAACGGCGATAAGGATCGCATCAATAAGAGCCAGCCATTTGATTTTCAGTGGAACGAAGAAAAAGAGAAGAATTTCAAAGTCGGGATTCAGCAGTGCAAAGGCTAAAAAGAGGGAGAGATTGAGGTAGTAGTTGGTGGCAAATCCCGTGATTAGTCCTGCGATAATTGAGCCTATGATACCGAGGAAATAGAAGGCGGTGAAGCCGAAAGAACCCCATTGATTTTCAAGTGTTGAGCCAATGATATAGTAGAAGTAGAGGGCGAAAACGATGAATATAAGGCTTGAATCCGCCGGCAGGAAAATAAAGGTGAAGATACGCCAGACCTCACCGGCGAAGATGGCATCTCTAATGAACATGAGCTGGAAATAGAGGCTTTGACCTGTTGCGTTTCTTATGGCGAAGTCCATTATGAAGACTATCGCCATTGCGCCGACGAAAATCAGCATGAGATTTTTTATGGCCAGCCGTCCGAATTTACGCTCGAGTTTATTAAGTAGACTCTGTTTATAGTACATGGTGCTTCCTTTCGCAAATTGTGGTAATAATATTATTTTACCATGTTTATGTGAATAAATCAAGGACGATGCAAGTTTTTTGGGGGAATTTAT
>JAZRPJ010000238.1:0-1965 GCA_045649205.1 Candidatus Flemingiibacterium sp. | reverse complement strand
ACATGGCAAAATACAGACGCGGCAGAATAAACGAGGAAATGGTGAAAGAACTGGCGGTAATTCTACGTGAGGTAAAAGACCCAAGAGTAGCCGAGGCCTTTGTCAGCGTTACGGCTGCTGACGTGACACCCGACCTCAAATTTGCAAAAATATATTTTTCTGTTATGGGCGGCGACAAGTCTGAGGTTAAAAAGGGACTTAAAAATGCCGCCGGCTATATAAGAAAGCGCTTGGCGGAAACTCTGAATCTTCGTCAGACCCCGGAGCTTTCCTTCGTGGAGGACGAATCCATCGCCTACGGTGCGCACATTAATTCGCTTATAAATAAGCTGGAGTTTGCCCCTATTACAGACGAGGAAACAAGTGACGATGAGTGAACTTTCAAATATTTCATTTAATGAAGTCTGCGACAGACTCGAGGCGGCAACCTCGGTGCTTATTCTCACCCATGCTCGTCCGGACGGAGATACTCTTGGCAGCGGATTTGCCCTTCGTGAGCTGCTCCGCGGACTTGGAAAAAATGCCCACGTTGTAAATGCGGACCCTCTGCCGAGAAAGCTGAAATTTATCTTCGGCGCGGATTCCCTTTTTAAAGAAGAGCTGCCCGAAAATTTCACCCCTGATCTTGTGGTGGCGGTGGATGTGTCTGCACCGAAGCTTCTCGGAGATTACGCAGAAGAATTCGCGCCTATATGTGATCTGGCAATCGACCATCACGTCATGGGGACTCCCTTTGCAAAGGAAACATATGTAGGCGAAACAGGTGCCTGCGGCGAAATTATCGCGGATATTTTCGACCATTTCGAAAATATGGGACATCACCTGCTGACAAAGCCTGCGGCAACGGCACTTTACGCCGCTATCTGCTCTGATACAGGCAGCTTCAAATATGATTCCGTAACCGAGAAGACCCACCTTCGTATTGCGAAGCTTATGGCGGCAGGAATCAACCATGCGGAAATCTGCCGCAGAATTTACGATTCCCGTCCCATGACCCAGGTCATTGCAACAAAAATTGCTCTTAACACCTTGGAGTTTTATCATAACTCAAAAATTGCCGTTGTATATTTCACAAACCAGATGGTTGAAGATAACGGACTTTCAAGGGAGGACATTGACGATATTATCGGCCTTACCCGAGGAATCGAAGGAGTCGAAGTAGGCGTATCTGTAAAGCAGAATGAAAAAGATCCCACACTCTACAAGGTATCCATGCGAAGCTCAAGAGTTTGTGATGTGGCGAAGCTTTGCGCTATTTTCGGCGGCGGCGGTCATGTAAGGGCAGGAGGCTGCTCGGTGAATGCAGAAAACATTCCGGAGGCGGTAAAAATACTTGTTGACGCAATCTCCCACGAGCTGTCGAAGCTTGAAGCTGACGGAGCATTTGAAGGAGTAGGTGAGCTGTAATGGAGCTTTCAGGTGTGATTTTGCTTAACAAGCCAGAGGGTTTTACCTCCCACGACTGCGTGAATAAAATGCGTCGGCTGTATAACACCAAAAAGGTAGGTCACACGGGAACTCTTGACCCAATGGCAACGGGAGTTCTCCCCATACTTATCGGCAGAGCGGCAAAGGCTTCGGACTTTCTTATGGCGGAAAACAAACGCTATCTTGCCGGTCTTCGTCTTGGTATAACTACCGATACGGAGGACACAACGGGAGAAGTTCTCACAACCTCTGATAAAATCCCTACCGCCGACGAGGTGCGGCGAGTCTGCACCGAATTTGTCGGTGAAATCATGCAGGTGCCGCCTATGTACAGTGCACTTAAGGTCGACGGCAAGAAGCTCGTAGACCTTGCGCGAGAGGGGAAAGTTATCGAGAGGGAAGCACGTCCGATTACCGTTTACTCCATAGATGTGGCGGTAGGTGCTGCGCCGTCCGATTATATTCTCGATGTGCGCTGTTCAAAGGGAACATATATCCGCACTCTCTGCGCCGACATAGGTCAAAGGCTTGGATGCG
>JAZRPJ010000237.1:0-2041 GCA_045649205.1 Candidatus Flemingiibacterium sp. | reverse complement strand
CTCCCGGAGGGAGAGGCTCAGCCTGTCGAAAAACATCTTGCTAAAAAGCAATTATAAAAAGTTGCACAAATTTATTAGGCTCCCCCAGTGGGGTAGCGAAGCGGCGGTGCGGTAGTGAAAGACTGTCGGTGGGAGTCAGAGCCGCAACGTGACCGAACCGCAGTGAGAGCTGTCGCCGTAGGAGACTGAGAGGGTGAATATCGGCAAAAATCCCTCTCCGTCAGCCGTTGGCTGCCACCTCTCCCGGAGGGAGAGGCTTTTCAAAATATTCAGTTTATCTAAAATTACTAAAGCTATTTTTTGAAACAACTTTTTCGACAGACTGAGGGGACTTCCTTTAAAGAAAGTCCCCTCATCGTAATTCCCTATACCTGTTTAAATCCCGTTACATTTTCGAGAAGAACAGCATCGCGAGCGTCCGGCTTTTCGACCATGAGGTCGACATTGTAGAGCTTTAGGTTGTCCACATTACGGGCGAAGAGACCGTAAACCGGGGCTTTTTCGCCGAAAGCAGTAGGCTCTGGATACTGGGTTGTGATTTCCTTCATCTTGATGTTTCTGTCCTCGGCAGTACCGCCGCCGGGGGCTGTGAACTGGATGTTAGAAAGGCTCACATTTTTGATTATACTGTCGTCAAGACCTGCGATTATGATGGGCAGGCGGAAAGGTCTTACCACACGCTGATCCTCACGGAAGTCCTTGGCGTTTTGTGCCATGGTTTCGAGGATAGTTTCCGGATAAGGACCGGTTATAATGACATTGGAAATAGAAATGTTCTTTATCTCTCCAACCTTTGTGCCCTCCGGACCACGCAGACGTCTGCCGGTCATAATAAGAATCGGGTCAGCGGTGTTACGCATGGTGACGTTTGATATGGAGATTCCGTCAATCAGTGCGCCGTCAACGGATTTAATGCTGAGTCCTGACGTGCCGGTGTCGTAAATAGTACAGCCGGTAACAGTGGTGTTGATAAATGCGGAATTTGATTCCGTGCCGAATTAGATTGCCGCCGCAGAGCTTCTCACGGTGCAGTTTGCGATGGTGAGGTTTTCCATAGGCTTCATTCTACCCAGAGTATAGGAGCATTTAGGGACGATGGCATCGTCGCCGGTGTCAACAATACAGTCGGAAATGATTACATTTTCACATCCGGCAACGTAAACTGCAAGGTCGGTTACGTTTCTTATGGTAAGATCACGAATGGCAACATTATTGCACTCCTTAAATGCCACGGCCTTGCATCCCCTATACCAGCTTATACCGCCTGCTGCCCCAAATTCGGGAGCGTCGGATTCCTCCCATGCGGACTGCATATCGATCTTGCCAAAGCCGGTAAGAGCAATGTCATCGGCATTGTCGGCATGGAAAAGGCTGTGATGGAAATAGCTGTGACTTCTGTCCTGGTAGATGTCATTGGCGGGATTCTCCTCGTAGGGGGCGAAGTCACCGCGGTCTTTACTTCCGAGAATCACTGCACCTCTGTCAATAAGCACGTGGATATTCGACTTTATATGCATTGTGCCGCACAAATATTTTCCCTCGGGGATATAAACCGTGCGCCGCCGACAGCATAGCAGGCATCGATCGCTTTCTGGATAGCAACCGAGTCAAGAGTCTTGCCGTCGCCAAGAGCACCGTAGTCTTTAACGTTGAACATTGTAATTCCTTTCAAATTTTATCTCGCCTTTGTTGCGATCTCGACGGTCAGCTTGCCAAGGAATTCGTCGAAGGACATAACGCCCATGTCGCCGTTCTTTCTGGAGCGGACAGCCACTGTGCCGTCATTCTTTTCATTGTCGCCGATGACAAGCATATAGGGGATCTTTTCAAGCTGTGCAGAGCGGATCTTGTAGCCGATCTTTTCGTTGCGCTCGTCGAGGAAGGTACGGATGCCTGCCGCTTCCAGCTTTGCATTGATCTCTTCCGCGTATTCGTGCTGATCGAAGCCGATGGGAAGGATCGCAACCTGTGTGGGAGCAAGCCATGCGGGGAACGCACCTGCGTACTTTTCGATAAGGAGTGCAAGTGTTCTTTCGTAACA
>JAZRPJ010000236.1:0-2008 GCA_045649205.1 Candidatus Flemingiibacterium sp. | reverse complement strand
TTCGGACGCAACGCAGAAACCGTCGGTAAACTCATAATAGCCATTCTCCGATTTTTCTTCCCAATAAAGGGAGTAATAAGAGCGTCCGTTTTCATCCTTAAGTATGCTATCGGGGAATGCGGTGACGCGCCAGCCGTTATTGTATTTCGGGTATACGGTGGTCAGCCTTTCAGGATGCTCGAATGTTACGGAAACTTCGGTTTCCTCGGTGGGGTAGAGGTAAAGCACCGGCTTTGCGTAGGCGAAATCAGAATAGCCGTTGTCGATGCAGCCGGATTCTCCGGTTTCGGGGATGTAATAATATTCGTAGGAGTGGTTACCACGCTGCTCATCTCTGTCAGATGTATCCTCGAAAATGAAATAGTAGCCGAGCTGTCCGTCCTTGAAGTACCTGCCGGACAGTCCACTGTGAAAGTAGTAAGATGATACCTCTTCACCGAATACGCACATTTTCTCGAAATCGGGAGTCAGGAGTACAACTCTGTCAATTTCATCAACGGCAAGGATGTAATCTGCACCTGCATGGAGGATGATATAACCGTTGTTGCCCTCAAATACGATATTGTCATCGGCATCAAAAATGTATACGTTTTGCTCTTCCTCTTCGGACATGGTGCGGTTCAAAGCTATGTATCTGCCGTCTGATAAGGGCATAAAAAGACTGAATTTGATGTCGGAGATTTTTTCAAGGCTCGTATTGTAAACCTCGCCCATATCTATATAGTAGCAATCTCCGATTATATTTTCGTCCATGCATGACTCAAAAGATTTTACTACACTGCCGTCCTTTATGAAGTTGGTAGAGGTATAACTGAAGTTATAAACTTTATATTCGCCGAAAGAGGGAAGCTCATCAACAGTGATGGTTAAAATTTTTGCGCGTTTTCCGCCGTATTTGCCATATACAGAGGTAACGGTGGTTTCTGCTATTTTGCCGTTGTCGATTTCAAAATCAGGTTGGTGCGGTAAATCGTCGGTTTCACTGTATATGTAGGTTGTTTCCTGACCCTTAATATCTATACCTTCAATAATGATGCTGTTTTCGCTCGTGGTTATAGCGGCAGATGAAAGCTGTTCATCAAACAGGAATATTTTATTATTATCAAGGTCAAAGACCCCTGATACGGTAACTATATAGCTGTCATGGATCAAGAAAAAGCTGCTGTGGATGAAATTGTCGGATATTCCTTCCTCACCAATACTGTGAAGCTGGTAGCCGCCGGACTGACTGGGTATCTTTGCAAAAAGCCGAGCTTCGCCGTGGTATTCCGATAGGTACAGCTCCTCGATTTCGCCATCCGAGATAAGCTCACCGTCCTTAAACACACGTATTTCGTTGCCGTTTTCGGTTACGGTGATGTTTCCAAAGTTTAAAACCTTCTGATCGGCTGTTTGTGTGGTGTCTGCGGTATCTGCGGTGTCGGCAGCATCTGTGGTATCTGCGGATGTTTCATCCGTCACATTGGTGCCGCCGGGATTGCAGGCTGTGAGGAGCAAAGCCGCAGTAAGTGCCGTAAAAATAAGCTTTTTCATGGTATATCATCCTTTCAACTTTATGGTGCAAAATGTATTTACACCATATAAGACGCAAAAAACGGGAGAATGTTCCATTTTTTTTGAAATTCCAGTGAAAAATATTAATCCCTCTGAAGTGTTAAAAAGCTTCAGAGGGATATTTTCAAATTGTGTATTAACCTACATCGTGGAAGATTGGATCTTCGCCATCGTCCTCGTTGTCCGATTCGTCATAATACGGGTCGATCATGACCTGCTTGATCTTCGGGAATGCTGCATAGCAGGACATGAACGCGCAGTCAGCGATAAGGAGTACAAACGGAATTATAATACCGATCGGAAGAACGTATATCATAATGAGGTAGGTCAGGGCAATCATAGCAAGGATGCCGAGAGTAGCCATGAGGTTTCGCTTGATGCCGAGAAGGGAGAAAATAAGCGCGTTCTTGAGAATTTTGAAAATTGAAAGGTCAAAGGTGACCATTATAATGTA
>JAZRPJ010000235.1:0-4380 GCA_045649205.1 Candidatus Flemingiibacterium sp. | reverse complement strand
AAGGAGATCGGTATTCTTCGTGCCATCGGCGCGTCCAAGCGTAACGTATCAAGTATGTTTACGGCTGAAACGGTTATTATAGGCTTCTCATCCGGAGCTATTGGCGTCATTGTGACATATATACTTTGTATACCGATCAATATTATTATTAATGCCCTTACGGGAATCAATAATCTTGATGCCGTTTTTCCGGTTCCCGCGGCGATAGTGCTGACTGTAATAAGTATGCTCCTGACACTCATTTCCGGTGCGATCCCGTCAAGAAGTGCGGCGAAAAAAGACCCCGTCGAGGCACTTCGGACCGAGTGATCTATCTCACGGTTGACAAATCTGCTTCGATGTGATAAAATAAAGTAAGTTACAGAAACTATTTTTGAGGTGATGACTTGAAAAAAACTGCTGAAGATAATGTAAAGCTATGCGAATTTTGCCGATTTGCTATCGAAATTCCGCGAAGCGAGCAAATGCTCTGTGAGATTCGGGGCGTTGTTGGAAAGGAATACTGCTGTCGGAAATTTGTATATGATCCACTGAAGAGAATTCCTCACCGTCCGCCGGAGCTTATTATCCCCGAGGAGCTTGAATAATCGACCGGCAGAAAAATCAGCCCCCAAAAATAATAAGGGCTGTCATACGTAGTTCCGTAAACAAAGAACCGTTCTTTACCGAGAAGGTATTGAACGGTTCTTTTGTTAGAATTCTATGATTGCAAAGTGTGGGCGATGATCTGAAATTAGCGATTTCGGGATATCCGCATCTACAACACGAATGTCATTTGAAGCGAAGATATAGTCAATCTTAATTGTTGGTGTATCGGATGGCCAAGACAGCTTCTGTGTCGGCATGATCGCAGACACATCCTGCATCCGTTCAAAAATCGGTGTCAGTATTGGGTTGTTCGGCTCCATGTTGAGGTCACCCATAAATATATGGGGGCACGTTTCAGAATCAAGTAGTGCCGAGGTGATTTCAACAGCATATTCTAACTCGCTTTCGCCCAGACCAAAGTGCGATCCGAATACAACGAGCTTCTCACCGTTGATTTCAACCTCTGCGCGGAGAACACAGCGTGCCTCGCGCCATTTTGCCGGGACTTCACCTGGCTTCAGTTCCTTAAGCGGGATCGGAGTAACGGAAAAATCGGTAATCGGGTGACGGGAAAGAATTGCGTTGCCGTATGAACCGTTCTGCATATCAATTGCTTTTGCAAAGCGGTAATTCCAGCCAAGTCCACGGGCGATTGTTCCCGCCTGATCATCCATCAGTGGTGAATCGGGAATATCGCGTACCTCGTTAAGAATGACAACATCGACATTTTGTTCGCGCAGATAAGCGATCAACTTATCCTGGCTGCCAAGATGATTTTCCTCAAAATCGTTACAGCTCTGGATATTATATGTCATAACCTTACATTTCATAAACTGATACTCATTTATTACAGAAGTTGCTTTTATAATCTTTGCTTTTTTATTTGTATTTGTAAAAATAGCTTATAACCAGAAAGCAGTTGTAAGCCGCCGTTTACTGCTTGATCTATGCAAGTACAGTATCGTTGGTCCACAACTGCTCTTTGTCAACAAATGCTATATTACCACGACCGTACCGGTATGTGGCAACAGTCTGTTAGATCTACTTAAGTAATGATTACTTAAGTTCAACGGAAGCGCCAGCTTCGGTAAGCTTAGCCTTGAGGTCTTCAGCTTCTTCCTTGGAAACGCCTTCCTTAAGGGTCTTAGGAGCGCCTTCAACGAGGTCCTTAGCGTCCTTAAGTCCGAGACCGGTAAGTTCGCGAACAACCTTGATAACTGCGAGCTTGTTAGCACCTGCACCAGCAAGCACAACGTCAAACTCGGTCTTTTCTTCAGCTGCAGCTGCTGCTGCGGGAGCTGCTGCGCCTGCAACTGCAACGGGAGCTGCGGATACGCCGAATTCTTCCTCGAGAGCCTTTACAAGGTCAGCGAGTTCGAGAATGGTAAGGGTCTTGATTTCTTCAAGAATGTTTGTAATCTTTTCAGTAGCCATTTTGAGTTAACCTCCGAATTAATAATAAATTTTAAGATTGTTTGGCGTTACGACGCCGCGGCGAATTTACGCCTCTGCGGGAGCCTCTGCTCCACCGTTTTCCTTGTCGATCTTTGCCTGAAGAACATACGCCAGACCGTAAAGAGATTTCTGGAGAGAACCAAGCATTTTGCCGACCAATATGGGCTTTGCGGGAATTGCCGCAAGCTCTGCAACGCCGCTCTTATCGAGGACCTTGCCATCAACGAATCCGCCCTTAAGCTCGAATGTTTCGAGTTTGTCGGCGTATTCCTTGAGAATTTTAGCAGGAGCTACGGGGTCTTCGCCCGAAATAGCGATTGCTGTCATACCTTCGAGTAGGCTGTTGAGTTCTCCGTATCCGGCTGCTTCACAAGCTCTTCCGGTAAGGGAGTTCTTAACTACGGTGTACTCAACGCCTGCCTTGCGGAGAGCGGTACGAAGTGCAGTGTCATCGGCAACGGTAATACCGGAGTAGTTAACGATAACGCCTGCGGGAGCAGCCTTAATCTTTTCGGTAAGTTCTGCAACAACCTGCTTCTTTTGAGTTAAAATTTTCTCACTTGCCATTGATTTTCACCTCCCGGCAAAAAATAAAAAAATCCTTCAATCGGTCAGACGACACGACGAGGATTCTACAAAAGCAGAAAAACTGCGTTTATAAATTTATCCTCGGCAGGGAAGCAGATGCCTTTTACATGACCTAAAATACGGTCAAATCCTGCGGTCTTCGGACCAATACAACTAATTATAACATAACTTTTCAAAAATGTCAATAGCTTTTTGAAAAAACTTTTCATTTTTTGAAAAAATCTTTTGTCCATCCATACCGATACATGAGGGGACGTATTGTAGGTGCACATTATGTGGGACAAGTTTAATTCTTTCGGACATTACCGGAAAATGCATTCAACAGATACGGCTATTTTTCCTATATGTTCAAGAAGCACGCCGGTCTTTTGCCATCAAATTTCAGACGAAAATAGGATCAGGCACATCATGAGGGGATATGACCCATGTGATGTGCCTGTATTTTTATTTGACGGGAAATTACTTATTCATACCTTCCTGAACTGCAACAGCGCAAGCAACGGTCATACCAACCATGGGGTTGTTACCTGCACCGATAAGACCCATCATTTCTACATGGGCGGGCACGGAGGAAGAACCTGCGAACTGCGCGTCGCCGTGCATACGGCCCATGGTGTCAGTAAGACCGTAGGAAGCAGGACCTGCAGCCATGTTGTCGGGGTGGAGTGTACGTCCTGTACCGCCGCCGGATGCAACGGAGAAGTACTTCTTGCCGTTTTCAATAGCCCACTTCTTGTAGGTTCCTGCAACGGGGTGCTGGAATCTGGTGGGGTTGGTGGAGTTACCGGTGATGGAAACGTCAACACCCTCGTGACGGAGGATTGCAACGCCCTCTAAAACGTCGTTAGCACCGTAGCACTTAACCTTCGCCTTGTCGCCGTCGGAGTATGCCTTCTCGTAAACTACCTTGAGTTCATCGGTGTAGAAGTCATAGTCGGTGCAAACGTAGGTGAAGCCGTTGATTCTACTGATAATAAAAGCAGCATCCTTGCCGAGACCGCAGAGGATAACGCGGAGGGGATCTTTTCTTACCTTGTTAGCGGTTCTTGCGATACCGATAGCACCTTCAGCCGCTGCGAAGGATTCGTGACCTGCGAGGAAGCAGAAGCACTTTGTTTCTTCACGGAGAAGCATTGCGCCAAGGTTACCGTGGCCAAGACAAACCTTACGGGTCTGTGCAACAGAGCCGGGAACACAGAATGCCTGAAGTCCGATACCGATTGCTTCAGCAGCGTCAGCTGCGTTTGTGCAGCCCTTCTTAATTGCGATAGCGCAACCGAGAGTATAAGCCCAAGCAGCGTTTTCGAATGCGATAGGCTGAATGCCCTTTACGATTGCATCGGGGTCAACACCCTTAGCAAGGCAGATCTCTCTTGCTTCTTCAAGGTCCTTGATGCCGTATTCGGCAAGACATTTTTCAATTCCGGCAATTCTTCTTTCCTTGCCCTCAAATTTTACATTGTTAGACATTATTCTGTTCCTCCTCTCTTAGTTCTTTCTGGGGTCGATGTACTTAACAGCATCGCTGAAACGACCGTAATTCTTGATGTTGGATTCATAAGCTTCCTTGGGGTCAGTACCTGCCTTGATAGCATCCATCATCTTGCCGAGGTTTACGAACTCGTAGCCGATAACTTCGTTGTCGGCATCAAGACCGAGGCGAGTGATATAACCTTCAGCCATCTCGAGGTAACGAACACCCTTTTCGCGGGTTGCGAAAATAGTACCGATCTGGGAACGAAGACCCTT
>JAZRPJ010000234.1:0-5627 GCA_045649205.1 Candidatus Flemingiibacterium sp. | reverse complement strand
ATTTTAGTCTGCGTGAAGAAGTTTGCATTTCTGGTTGGTGAGAGGCGTTGGCGGCATAGCCGCCCATACGCCTACGGGAGCTTCAAAGCCTTCCGCTGCTGCTCCGCAGCAGCCGGTACCGAAGTGGGTAGGGACCCACGCAGGAGGCGCGCCTTTTTTGCTCTTGTAGCCGCTATTCGCGATGTCCCTCTGATATGCCCCCCAATTAAAGTTCTTTGAGGGGGTGTGGGGGGACTTTCTTTCAAGAAAGTTCCCCTGCACGTCCCCCCACATTCGCCCCCAACAAAAAACAGGTGAAGTATCACTTCACCCGTAATTTTTCGACTGCGATTTCGTCAGGTGTGACGTATGCAGTGTAGTTGGTATTATAGATTACAAAACCGGGCTTTGAGGATGCCGGCTTACGGACATTTTTAACAAGGGTGTAATCCACCGGCACGTTGACACCGTCGGCAAGTTTTGAATAGACCGCCGCGATGGTTGCCGCCTCGGTGAAATCCGCCTCTGACGGTTCTTCACCGTTGCAGAACATCACGCAGTGAGAGCCGGGAGCATTTTTTACATGAAACCAATAATCAAGCTTACCGGCGAGCTTTGTTGTGAGATAATCGTTCTGATTGTTGTTCTTTCCGCAGAGGACACGGTATCCGCCGGCGGTCTTAAATTCCATCAACTTGGGGGCTGTCAGCTTCTTTTTTACATAATTTTTCATCTTTGAGCCGTAGCCGGCACTGTGAAGCTCTTCCCTTATTTCGAGAATGTCGTTTTCGCTCTCCGCGCGGCTGAGTGAATCGAACACCGTGTAAATATATTCAAGCTCCGCCACAGCAATGGAAATCTGTTTTGTAAGCTCAATTTCTGCAGTTTTCGCTTTTGTGTATTTCTTATAATATTTCTGTGCATTCTGCTGTGGCGTCATACGTTTATCAAGCGGAATTGAAACAGCCGGGCAGTCTTCTTCGTAGTAATTTTCAAGCTCTGCCGATTCCATGCCTCTGTTTAGACGGTAAATGTTTCCCATTATGAGGTCGCCGTAGAGCTTGTATCTGTCCTTGTCCGCACATTCGGCAATGTCCTCACGCTGAAGTGCCAGTTTCTTTGTAATGCGGTTCTCCGCATTGGAGAGAAGACGGAAAATATCCGATGTCCGCTGACGAATCCGCTCAGCCTTGTCCCGCTTTATAAAATACTCGTCAAGAAGCTCCCCGAAGCTCTCGCACCGCTTAAGCGCATAATTATTCCCATACTGAATCGGGTTAAAGAAGAAATATTCCACAATTTTGCCCTTCTGGTCGGACACAAGCCAAGGCTGGCACTTATCCTCGGTGAGGATGTCACGAACTGTCGAAAACGCCCTCCACAGCTTGTCTTTTCCGCATTCGGACACCGCTCCGTCAATACTGCCGCAGGCGCGGCAGGCAATTTCCCTCGCCACCGATGCCGCAAAGCCGTAAAAATTGCCGAGAATAAATTTATCACAAGGCATATCTGCGGCACTGTCGAACGCTCTGTCAAAATCTTCCCGGCTTGCCGTAAGAGGCGACAGCTTTTTCTGTTCCGGCGGAAGTTCATAGGGAAATCCAGGCAGGATCTGCCGTACCGAACTTGTGGCAAGGTCAATGATTTTAAGGGCGTTTACTACTTTTTTCTCGTGGTTTAATAAAATTATATTGCTGTACTTGCCCATGGTTTCGGTGACGATGTATTTCTTTGCTTCAAAGCCCATTTCATCGTAGCAGTCAAAGGCAAATTCCACTGCACGCTCAAAACCAAGCTGGGTAACCCCCGATATTCTCGCCCCTGTCAGATGCTTTCTGAGAAGCATGCAAAACATAGGTGGAGCGGCAGGGTTTTCTTTCACCGCATCGGTGATATTGAGGTGAGGATTATTCGTCCCCGAGGACAGCGACAGCCGCATATTTTTCCTGCCAAGATGCAGGAGAAGTACTATCTCGTCCTTTTCGGGCTGGGTGACTTTTTCCACCCTTGCTCCCAGTATTTCTTTTTGCAGTTCGCTGACAATTGCGAAGACCATTCCTGCATCAAATGCCATTTTTATTTACATCTCCGCCGGTGCGGAGTCCTTTCGAACGATTTATTCCCGTATACCTACGAGGTAGTAGGTTTTAGCGGTGATTTCCGTGTCAAGACCGCTGACTAATGCCTCGGATGCCTGGTTTTTCGAGGCGTATTCGTAGTGTACCGCTACGCCGCGCCAATGAAGTTCATTGGCAAGGGCGGCAACCGAATCACGCCCATAGCCGTGACCACCATATCCCTCTGCCGTTTCAACGCCGATTTCCGTACCCTTGGTGTCAGTGTCAATGGGGGCATTCGTGCAGGCGACCGACAAAATTTTGCCGTCTTTCACGATTCCGCAGCAGATATGACCGTATTCTGTCATGGCTTCAATATCGTAATCGGTAAGGTTGCAAAGCCCTTCCGCCGACTCGATGAGCACTGCCGCCGTGGTGTTGTCTGACGGGAGAATTTTCCTTGTGATAAAATAATCTTCCGACTCCTCGCCGATGGCAAATCCAAGCTCTGTCACAGCTTCGCCAACGCTTTTCAGTATCCATGAGATCCCTTCATCGGAAAAGATCTTCGCCGCGTCTTCGCCGAATTTTTCAAAAAATTTCTCGGCGACGGCTTTAAACATGGGATAAACCGCAATTTCTGCCGTTTTCCCGTATGTGAGGCTGAAGGGAATGACAATGTCAATTTCACCCTCAAGCATTGCTTTTTCTTCTTCGTGAAGCGCCGTGATCTTCGCCATGCTCATCATCCTTTCGGTTTTGCATATATTATTTTATCGCATTTTTCAGCGTTTGTCAAGTAGGCACAGGTCGGGGGGCTTGCATAATGTATAGGCAGCGACCTATAAAACAAAAGACCGCTGCAACAGCAGCGGTCTTAAATTTGCAATTAACCAAGCTTTGCGTAGTTAACCTTTACACCGGGGCCCATAGTAGAAACTACTACGCAGCTCTTGATGTACTGACCCTTAGCAGCAGCGGGCTTTGCCTTGATGATAGCACCGAGAAGCGCGTCGAAGTTTTCGCCGAGCTTTGCGGGACCGAAGGATGCCTTGCCGATGGGGCAGTGGATAATGTTGGTCTTGTCAAGACGGTATTCGATCTTACCTGCCTTGGCTTCGGTGACAGCCTTTGCCACGTCCATGGTGACAGTACCAGCCTTGGGGTTAGGCATAAGTCCCTTAGGACCGAGTACCTTACCAAGACGGCCGATAACGCCCATCATGTCGGGAGTTGCGATGATCACGTCAAATTCAAACCAGTTTTCCTGCTGGATCTTTGCAACGTAATCCTCTGCACCTACGTAGTCAGCACCTGCTGCCTCTGCCTCTTTAGCCTTGTCGCCCTTCGCGAAAACGAGGGTGCGAACTGTCTTACCTGTACCGTTGGGAAGAACAACCGCACCGCGAACCTGCTGGTCTGCGTGACGGGAGTCAACACCAAGACGAACGTGTACTTCGATGGTCTCGTCGAACTTTGCCTTTGCAGTCTGGCAAACGAGGTCGAGAGCCTCGGAAGCGTCATAAAGCTTTGCTTTGTCGATGAGCTTTGAGCTCTCGAGATATTTCTTTCCTATGCTCATTGTTAACTCCTCCTTATTCCTCAACAGTAATGCCCATGCTGCGAGCAGTACCTGCGATCATGCTCATTGCAGATTCGAGGCTTGCTGCGTTAAGGTCGGGCATCTTTGTTTCAGCGATCTGCTTTACCTGTTCCTTGGTGATCTTTGCAACCTTGGTCTTGTTAGGTGTAGCGGATGCGGACTCAATACCGCAAGCCTTCTTGATGAGAACAGGAGCGGGGGGAGTCTTTGTGATGAAGGAGAAAGAACGGTCTGCGTATACTGTAATTACTACAGGAATGATAAGACCGATGCTCTTCTTTGTTCTTTCGTTGAATTCCTTAGTGAAAACGGGAATCGCAACGCCGTATGCACCGAGTGCAGGACCTACAGGGGGAGCGGGTGTTGCTTTTCCTGCGGGCAGCTGCAGTTTGATGTAACCTGTGATTTTCTTTGCCATGATAATTTTACCTCCGTATTGTGGTAGCGGGACTGTCAGTCCCTAAAAATTTTTCGGGAGAATTTTTAGTGGTTTTCTCCCTCCCACGTTTGAGGATTAACCTCACTCGTTCACAAGAGAAATTGCGTCCGAATCAAGTTCGAAGGGCGTATCTCTTCCGAACATATTGACGAGAACCGTGACCTTTTTTTGATCAGCGGAGATCTCTTTGAGTATGCCGCGCACACCCTTAAGAGCACCGTCATTGATTTCAACGGTATCGTCGATTTTGTAATTGACAACGACCTTAACGGCTTTGGTTTCAATGCCCATCTTTTCGACTTCTGCATCGGAAAGAGGAGTAGGCTTTGAACCGGGACCAACGAAGCCTGTAACGCCGCTGATAGTTCTGACGACATGCCATGTTTCGTCAGTCATTACCATTTTCACAAGCACATAGCTGGGGAATATCTTTTCCTCAACCTCTTTTTTGGTTTCATTATCAATTATAATTTCAACCGGGACACGAATATCAACGATCATATCGTGAAGTCCGCGGTTTTCAACGATTTTTTCAAGGTTCGTTTTAACCTTATTTTCGTAGCCGGAGTAGGTATGGGCTACATACCATCTCGCTTTGCCTGTTGCGTCGTACAAATCGCTCATTACAGACTCTCCGTTACCTTATATCAGTTTTCCGAGTAAAAGAATGCCCTCTTCAAAAGCAGTGTCAAGGACAAATAAAGCAACTCCGACGATAGCAACGCTGATTGCAACTACGATTGTGTTCTTTAAGGTATCCTCGCGGGATGCCCAAGTAACCTTTTTCATTTCTGCCTTGTATTCACGGAAGAATTTACCGATACGGCTGAAGATAGAGGGCTTCTTGTCCGCCTTCTTGACATTCTTCTTCGCTTCGGTAACCTCTGCCTTGGCAGTGTCAGTAGCTTTGTTTTCCGCCATAGGGGAACCTCCAATCATATTTACCAAATCCGCTGTATAGGGAATCGGTGATTATTTTGTTTCCTTGTGAAGGGTATGCTTGCGGCAGAATTTGCAGAACTTGTTCATTTCAAGTCTGTCGGGGTCATTCTTCTTGTTTTTCATTGTGTCGTAGTTTCTCTGCTTGCATTCGCTGCACGCCAGTGTGATCTTAACTCTCATTTCGGCACCTCCCGATTAGATTAGAATTGCAACGGCAATACTGCCACATGGCTGCGGTAAAAACCGTCGCGTACCTCCCTCTGAAAAGCGACTCTTTCATGCGCACCCATTGCGGCAAAAACTGCGCAAAAAAAGAACCCTCTCGCAGAGGTAATACCATTTTATCACAGAATTCTCCATTTGTCAATAGGTTATCGGAAGTTTTTTGAAAATATCGTGGATTTTTATATATCATTTGATGTTTTTGAAAGTGATTACGGCTTTTGTATGCCGCTCTCGGCATTGGGGGCGAAACTCGGAGGAGGGGGAACCATACTGCGTAAAGGCTCCCCCTCCTCCCCAACCCTCCACCTCCTCTTTCGCTTACTGTCCACATTAAGTCGGAGGCCAAGCGGTCTTAGGGAGACAATTAGAGCTCCCAACTCCT
>JAZRPJ010000233.1:0-5730 GCA_045649205.1 Candidatus Flemingiibacterium sp. | reverse complement strand
AGCGGAAACGCTGATAGGGCGCTATACCCGAACATAGGTGCACCCCCAAATGTGGACAGTTGGCGAAAGAGGAGGTGGAGGGTTGGGGAGGAGGGGGAGCCTTTACGCAGTATGGTTCCCCCTCCTCCGAGTTTCGCCCCCCAATGCCGAGGACGGCATACACCGAAAGCGGCTCCTCGAGCCAACCCCCAATGCCGAGGACGGCATATATCGGGAGAGGCTCACGAGCCATGCCCCAGACGGGGCATCATTTCGAATGTATACCATTTTTGTATACAATAACGCACTAAATATCCGCCGATTTTTTGTCTATTTTTCCGTATTGACTTTTACCTGCAAAGATGATATAATTTAAGTAACAAGAAATTGATTTCCCGAGTGACTGACGGATCAGCAGGGTTACCTGCGGCAGGGTCACCTGCATGAAGCCGGGAATTTATAGCCGACCGTCTGGGCAGCTTTGTGGTAACAACAATGCTGCCCATTTTTGTCCACTAAGGCTATATAGATTGGAGTACAATTATGGAAAAATTCACAAAAGAATGGAACGGATTCACCCCCGGTAATTGGTGTGATACTATCAACGTCAGCGAATTCATAAAGTTAAACTATACCCCCTATACCGGCGATGAGTCTTTTCTCGCACCGCCTACCGAAAGGACAAAAAGGGTAATGTCTGCCCTTAATGAAAAGCTTAAAGAAGAGCGCGATAACGGCGGCGTTATCAGTATTGATTCGAATACCGTGTCTTCCCTTGTAAACTACCCTGCCGCTTATCTCTTAAAAGAGGACGAGCTTATAGTGGGACTTCAGACCTCCGCTCCCCTGGAGCGCGGTGTCAATCCCTTCTGCGGAATCCGTATGGCTCGCTCTGCCTGCAAGGCGTACGGCTATGAAATGTCCGAGGAGATCGAAAAGGAATTCCGTTACCGTACAACCCATAACGATGGCGTTTTCCGTGTATATACCGAAAACATGAGAGCTATGCGCCATACCGGCATCCTGACCGGACTCCCCGATGCTTACGGCAGAGGCAGAATTATCGGCGACTACAGAAGAATCGCACTCTACGGTATTGATTTCCTCATCGAAGAAAAGAAGCGCGACAAGGTGGAAGTGGGCAAACAGCCTATGACTGAGGATGTAATAAGACTCCTCGAGGAGCTTTATAAGCAGATCGACTTTCTCGGCAAGATGAAAGAAATGGCGGCAATGTACGGCATCGACATTTCAAAGCCCGCAACCAACACAAAAGAAGCCATCCAGTGGCTCTACTTCGGCTACCTCGCCGCAAATAAGGAGCAGAACGGCGCGGCGATGTCCCTCGGCAGAGTGGGCACATTCATCGACATTTACGCACAGCGCGATATCGCGAAAGGTATCCTCACCGAGTCCGAGGTGCAGGAGCTTATCGACCAGTTCGTAATAAAGCTCCGTATGATACGCCATCTCCGTACCCCCGAATACAACGAGCTTTTCGGCGGCGACCCCATGTGGATCACCGAAGCGGTAGGCGGAATGGGCGAGGACGGACGAACTCTCGTCACAAAGACATCCTTCCGTTTCCTGCACACCCTCACCAACTTAGGACCTGCTCCCGAACCCAATCTTACTGTCCTTTGGTCGGAAGCGCTCCCCAGAGGCTTTAAGGAATACTGCGCGAAGATATCCATTGAAACCGACTCCATCCAGTACGAAAATGACGACATAATGCGCCCTGAATACGGCGACGATTACGCTATCGCCTGCTGTGTCAGCGCCATGAAGGTAGGTAAGCAGATGCAGTTCTTCGGCGCGAGATGCAATCTGCCGAAGCTCCTTCTTCTCGCTCTCAACGGCGGCAAGGACGAAAAGTACGGTGTGGAAATGGGTCCCCAGATGGACGTTATGGCAGAGTATACCCTCTCCTACGAAAGAGTCAAGGAACGCCTTGACGAGTACATCGCATGGCTTGCTGGAGAGTACGTCAACACCATGAATGTTATCCACTTCATGCATGACAGATATGCCTACGAAAAGTCCCAGCTTGCCCTCCACGATACAGACGTGGAACGGCTTATGGCATTCGGCGTAGCAGGACTTTCGGTAATCGCCGACAGCCTTTCCGCTATCAAATACGCCAAGGTGTACCCGAAGATCGACGAAAACGGCATGATTTACGATTTCGACGTGGAAGGTGAATTCCCCAAGTTCGGAAACGACGACGACCGTGTGGACTCCATCGCCGCGGAGCTTCTTGAGCAGTTCATCACGGAGCTTCGTAAGAATCCCACATACAGAAATGCCAAGCATACCCTTTCCGTCCTCACCATCACAAGCAACGTAGTCTACGGTAAAAAGACCGGCGCAACTCCTGACGGAAGAAAAGCCGGCGAGCCATTTGCTCCCGGTGCAAATCCCATGCATAACCGCGAACACAACGGCGCACTTGCTTCTCTTAACTCTGTTTCGAAGCTTTCCTACGAATGCTGCCGTGACGGTATTTCAAATACATTCTCCATCGTCCCCGAGGCGCTTGGTCAGTCAAAGAACGATCAGAAGGTAAATCTTGTAACCATCCTTGACGGATATTTTTCAAAGAACGCCCACCACATCAACGTAAATGTGCTGGAGCGTCAGAAGCTGGTTGCGGCAATGGAAAATCCCGATCTTTACCCCAATCTGACCATCCGTGTATCAGGCTACGCCGTTAATTTCCACAAGCTGTCGAAGGAACAGCAGAAGGAAGTCATCAGCCGTACCTTCCACGAAGCGATGTAATGAAAGGCTATGTTCACAGTATACAGTCCCTCGGAACGGTAGACGGTCCGGGAGTCCGCTCGGTAGTTTTCACCGAGGGATGTCCGCTTCGGTGTATCTACTGCCACAATCCCGACACCTGGGAATGCCGTGAGGCGGATCTTACCGATTCTCATGAAATCGCGGAAAAAATCCTTCGTTTTTATCCCTATATCAAGGATGGTGGCGTAACCTTCTCCGGCGGTGAGCCGCTTATGCAAGCGGAATTCCTCGCCGAGGTGGCGGCAGAATTAAAGGAAAATGGTCTGCACATCGCCCTCGACACCTCGGGCTGCGGAAGTGAAGATGCAGAACGGCTTTTGGAGCTTACTGATTTGGTGCTCCTCGATATAAAAATGACCACCGAGGAGGATTACAAAAAGTATACAGACGGCAGCCTTACGGAAGTTATGCGTTTTTTAGGCAAGCTCGAAGCTCTCAAAAAAGACACATGGATACGCCATGTAATCGTGCCGGGAATCAACGACAGTCGGGAGGATATTCTCCGTTTGTGCGGACTTATTTCCGGATACAAATGCATAAAAAATGTAGAGCTTTTACCTTTCAGATCCCTCTGCATCGAAAAATACGAGAAGCTTGGAATTGAGTTTCCGCTTAAGGACACAAAAACTCCAACGAATGAGCAAATGGCGGAATTTCGTGGGATAGTCAAAAACACCCTTAAAATATAAAAAGACCGCCGTAGATTTTTCTGCGGCGGTTTGCGATATAATAACATAAAAGGAGTCATGAAAATGAGCGAGAAAATATATGATGTAATCGTGATCGGCGGCGGGCCGGGCGGATATACGGCGGCACTCTACTGTGTACGCGCCGGACTTGAAACGCTGGTTCTCGAAAAAATGCCGCTTCCCGGTGGTCAGATGACCCAGACTATGCAGATCGACAATTATCCCGGTTTTGAGGATGGCGTTGACGGTTTCACTCTCGGTGAAAAGATGAAGCGATCCGCCGAACGGTTCGGTGCTGTGACGAAGGTTGCCGAAGTTTTGTCGGTGAAGCTTCAGCCTGAAATAAAAGAGGTGGAGATCCGCGGGGAAATTATCCGTGCGAAGGTAGTAATCATTGCTACCGGTGCAGATCACCGCCACTTGGGGCTTCCCGACGAGGAAAACTATATCGGACGGGGCGTGGGATACTGTGCCGCCTGCGACGGTATGCTTTATCGAGGAAAGACGGTAGCGGTAGTTGGCGGCGGAAACTCCGCGGCGGCAGACGCCGGACTTCTCTCCCGTGTGTGTGCGAAGGTGTATCTCATCCACCGTCGCGACACCCTCCGTGCATCGAAAGTTTACCACAAGCCTCTTGCGGACACGGAAAATCTCGAATTTGTCTGGAACAGTCAGGTTACCGCCCTTTCCGGCGAGGGGAAATTACAGGAAATCACCGTAAAAAATGTAGTCACCGGCGAGGAGTCACAGATTGCTCTTGACGGTTTGTTTATCAGTATCGGAAGATCGCCTGCGACTGCTCTTTTTGCCGGTCAACTGGAGCTTGACGGGAACGGATACATCGTCGCCGATGAATCGACGAGAACGAATATCCCTGGCGTTTTCGCTGTGGGCGATGCCAGAACGAAGCCTTTTCGGCAGATCGTAGGTGCCACCGCAGACGGTGCCGCCGCCGCACATTTTGCCGAGGAATATTTGATGTGAGATGTAAGCGGTTAAGATATTTAAAGAAAAATGCGCCCGATATAGGGTTGTACTCTAAAGGACAGTTTTACCTGCCGCCAAAAAAACAGAAACCGCAGATTGATTTTCTGCGGTTTTTGTGTTATAATATAGGCGCAGGTTTATTTCTATGCATAAAGGAAAACACACTAAACATCAGTTGAGAATAAGAATTTTACGAGTGGAGGGTAATTAATCTATGAACAAAAAATACAATAATGTAATTCACATTTTCTTTTCAGATTATCTTGCTTGGCTTCTAATCGTATCTTTTTTATTTGTTGTTAGTTGCGTTTTGGCTATTGCCTTTGGCAAGGCGCAAGGTTTCATTTGGATTATTCCCATTCTATTCCTTGTTATTTATTGCTGTTCACTTCAATTATTAGTGCTTTATTGCAAAGTGAAAAAGGATATAAAAGATAGAAATATTGAACATATAACAATTAAAAACTTTAAAATTGAGCAAGATGGTACATTCGGATTTAAAAACCGAGGTGGAGCGGCAGTCGGAAAGAGAAAATACAGAATTATTGACGAAAACGGTAATTACTATTTGCTCTCTACAGCAAACGAAAAAGATATGTTTTTTATGTTTCACATTAATCCTTCTTTTTCAATAGAGATTGAGTTTTTAAAAACATCGCGTCTGGTTTTACATATGAAAATAATTGACGAGCCTCAAACGAACAAGAAAGTTCGAGCAAAAAAGTATAATGCTGCATCAGATTTTCGAAAAATATTCGGTCACTATTTGTGATATACACTATCAAACTCCAATTTATGAATAAGTATTGGCGCATATTAAAAGCCTCCCTTGTGTAAAGGGAGGTGGCACGCGAAGCGTGACGGAGGGATTGTAATGCAGAGAAAGCATAATAAAGATATTGTTCCAACTGCCAAAATGTTGCGAAAGAATATGACAAAAGAAGAAAAACACCTTTGGTATGATTTTCTGCGCACTCATACCATTCGCTTTTCTCGTCAAAAGGTTCTCAGAAAGTATATTGCGGATTTTTACTGCGCAGAGGCAAAGCTCGTCATAGAACTTGACGGTTCGGGGCATTATACCGAAGAAGGAAAGCAATACGACGAAGAAAGAACCGCTTTTCTTGAAGAATACGGTTTGACCGTTATCAGAATACCTAATACGGAAATACATAAGAATTTTCGGGGTGTTTGCGAATATATCGATCACCTCGTGGAACAATCCCTCAGTCAGCTTCGCTGACAGCTCCCTTTACACAAGGGAGCCTTTTTT
>JAZRPJ010000232.1:0-7734 GCA_045649205.1 Candidatus Flemingiibacterium sp. | reverse complement strand
TTTTTCGGAAAAGGTAAGAGTGAGCTTTCCACTATAACGCCCGAGATGGCGTTGGCACACCCCACCTGGAAGATGGGCTCCAAGATTACCGTTGACAGTGCTACCCTTATGAATAAGGGCTTTGAGGTTATTGAGGCGGTGCATCTTTTCGGAGTTTCACCGAGGCAGGTTGAGGTGGTAATTCACCGCGAGAGTATAATACACTCTATGGTTGAATACAATGATAATGCTATCATTGCGCAGATGAGTCTTCCCGATATGCGGCTGTGTGCTCAGTATGCCATGACATATCCCGAAAGAGTTCCGGGGATCATGGGAGAGCTTGATTTAACGGCGGTGGGAAGTCTTACATTCCATAAACCGGATATGGATAGCTTTCCCCTTTTGCAGTTGGCGTACGAAGCTATAGAGCGCGGGGGAATCGTTCCGGCATCCCTTGTTGCGACAGACGAAGAGGCTGTGGCGGCATTTATGGCAGGACGAATCGGATTTACCGATATATATTCGGTGGTAAGCCGCGCTATAGAGCGATGTCCTAATATTGAAAGCCCCACAGTGGATGAAATTATTGCTCTTTCAGAAGAAGCAAGAGCGAGAGCGGCTGAATTTTGCTAAATTAGGAGTAAGTGTATGAATTTCTGGCACATTATATTGACGGTTTTAATGCTTTCTGCTCTGATTTTGGTTCATGAATTCGGACATTTTATTACGGCAAGGCTCTTTAAAGTTCCCGTCAATGAATTTGCCCTTGGCATGGGTCCTAAAATTCTTTCACACAAATCGAAAAAAACAGGGATCGTGTATTCCATACGTCTTTTTCCCATCGGAGGCTTTGTTTCAATGGTGGGCGAGGATACGGACAGCGATGACGAAAATGCCCTCTTTAAAAAGCCGGTATGGCAGAGAATGATTATTACCGCTGCCGGTGCTTTTATGAATATTTTGACGGGTGTTCTCGTTATGAGTATCATTGTTTTAAGCTCTGAACGACTCGCAGGAACGACCGTGGCAGAGTTTGCCGAAAATTCGCTGTCCTCGCAGTACGGTCTTATGATCGGTGATGAAATTCTCAAAGTCGACGGGGATTCGGTACACGTTGCCGGTGATCTGTCCTATGAGATCATGCACGACGCATATGAACCCATCGACGTGGTGGTAAGGCGAAACGGGGAGGTCGTTACACTTAAGGATGTGCAGTTTCCGACGGTCGTTGAAAGCGGCGTTGTCTTCGGTATGGCGGATTTCAGAGTGTACCCCGAAGCTAAAAATTTCACTAACGTGGTGGAACATATTTTCTGGCGGTCCTTTTCCAATGTAAAAATGGTTTGGGAAACTCTCGCCGATATGATTGGCGGACGGTACGGCGTTGAGCATATTTCCGGCCCTGTCGGTGTTACGACTGCGGTAAGTCAAACCGCCTCTGCCGGTGTGGGAAGCTTCCTCGGACTTGTAGTCATGATCGCCATGAATCTTGGGGTCGTCAATCTTCTACCCTTACCGGCACTTGATGGCGGACGGCTTTTCTTCCAGCTTATCGAGCTTATACGCCGAAAGCCCTTGAAGCCGCAGGTTGAGGGTTACGTTCACTTTGTAGGAATTGTGGTTCTTCTTATTTTCATGGTGTTTATTGCCATTAAAGACGTCTTTACGATTATAGGATGAGAAAAATGACAAACGAAAAAAAGTCCCGCTCCGTGCGGGTTAAAGATATACAAATAGGTGGCGGCGCACCCATTACCGTGCAGTCCATGACCAACGTGGACACTCACGACTATGCCGCCGTATATGAGCAGACCAAGGCTTTGGAGCTTGCCGGATGTGACATTGTCCGCATCGCCGTACCCGATATGGAAGCGGTTGAAACAATACGCCGGCTGAAGGCTTCGGATATCTCCGTGCCGCTGGTTTCCGATATCCATTTCGATTATAAGATCGCCCTCGGATGCGCTGAGGCAGGTATTGATAAAATTCGAATAAACCCCGGAAATATCGGCTCAAAGGACAAGGTCCGCGAGGTGGTTTCCGCTTGCCGCGAACGAGGAATTCCCATAAGGATCGGAGTCAACAGCGGCTCTCTTAAAAAAGATATTCTTGAAAAATACGGTGCTCCCACCGCCGAGGCGCTTGCCGAAAGCGCAATGGAGCATGTTCACATACTTGAGGAGCTGAATTTTGAGGATATCGTGATTTCCATAAAATCCTCGGATGTACGCACCATGATCGACGCCAATAGAATACTTCGTAAATCCACCGATTATCCGCTACATATCGGAGTCACTGAGGCTGGAAGCCTCTCCATGGGCAGACTTAAAAGTGCGGTAGGTATCGGTTCTCTCCTTGCTGACGGTATCGGCGACACGATCCGAGTATCCCTCACCGCTGACCCTTTGCTTGAGGTCAAGGAGGGTAAGGCACTTCTCAGCGCTCTTAATATGAACGGGACGGATCTGATTGAGATCGTATCCTGCCCCACCTGCGGACGTACGAAAATAGAGCTTATTGACCTTGTGGCAAAGTTCGAAGATGAGGTAATGCCTTATCTGAAGCCATCCCGCAAATTGAAGGTAGCGCTTATGGGGTGCGCTGTGAACGGCCCCGGTGAGGCAAGAGAAGCGGATATCGGAATTGCCGGCGGAGTCGGCGAGGCACTGCTTTTCAAAAAAGGCGAGATCATCAAAAAAATTCCAGAGGGCGATATATTAAATGTCCTCAAAGACGAAATAAATAAGATGTAGGTGCTTTGACACCGATCGGAGAGCAAAAATGAACAGATTCGATAAAATTTTTGCGAGATATAAGCAGACTGCCAGTGAGCGAGAGCTTCTTGACCTTGCCACGGATATCGTGCACCGTGTTGACATAGAGCACAGAATGGTTGAAGCGGACGTATCCTTCCCACGGATCATCCCAAAGGACAGCTTATATGAGATTGAAGAAAAAATCAGAGAGGCGTACGATTTGAATGTCGTACGCCTGCTTCCCCATTATAATAAGGAGCTTTGGGATCTCTCCTATGTCCCCGAGGTTATGCGTGAGCTTAACCGTGTGGGGGCGGTATCGAGAGGCTTTTTCAACGAGTACGATTTTTCCGCAAAGGAAAACAAGCTGACAATTGAGGTTTCCACAACCAACGGGGGCGTGGAGCTTCTCTACTCGGCAAGAACCAATGAAATAATATCAAATATAATTTTCGGCGAGTTTGGGATAAGATACGAGGTTGAGCTTATACATAACGGCAGATACGAGGCATCAAATTCCGCTATTGAAGCACAGCTTGCGGAGATGGAAAGAATCGCAAGACAGCAGCATGAAGCGATTTCGCACTCTGTGCCGCCGGAAGAAACAAAGCCAGTGCCGGAGGACAAGTTTGCAAGCTTCGAGCATATTTCAACTCTCAACTTGACCGAGGTGAAGTGTGAGCAGGTGGGCGAGATATTCAAGGTGGGAGAGAAGATCTTCGATGTGTCCTCACCGGAATATGTAATCGGCGACCCATTTGAAATTGTAAATCCCACTCCCATCAGAAATATAGTCGGACCGCAGAAGAATATAGTGGTTCTCGGCGAGGTATTCTCCTTTGAAACAAAGGAAACACGCAAAGGGGACAAGCTTATTCTGACCTTTGCTATCACCGACAAAGATTCATCAATCTACATAAAAATGGCACAGTCCAAGGAAAGCCTTGCGCCATATCTTGATAATATCAAGAAGGGCATGACCGTAGCAATCAAGGGCTATTCCAAAATCGACACCTTTGATAACGAAGCCATTATAGTTCCTGCCGCCGTGGCAAAAATATCACAGAAATATCGCACAGATGATGCGGAAAATAAGCGTGTGGAGCTTCATTGCCACACTCAAATGTCAAGCATGGATGCTATAATTGCCCCGGCTGACCTTGTAAAGCTCGCCCATTCCTGGGGACACAAGGCAGTGGCGATTACCGACCACGGCAATGTACAGGCATATCCTCTCGCCATGAGTGCGGCGGAAAAGCTCGGAATGAAGGTTATCTACGGAATCGAGAACTATTTTGTTGACGATACGGCGAGAGTCCTTTTCGGCGATGCAACGGAAGATCACCTGAAAACGGATTTCGACGGTGAATACTGCGTTTTCGATATTGAAACCACCGGACTTTCTCCCTCATACTGCAATATAACCGAAATCGGTGCGGTGATTTTGAAGGGTAACGAAATTATCGATACCTTCAACACCTTCTCAAATCCCGGTGAGCATATTCCGTCGAACATCACGGAGCTTACGGGAATCACCGACGAAATGGTGGCGGATGCCCCCGATAATAAGACGGCGGTGGAGGAGTTCCTGAAATTTGCCGATGGGCGAATCCTTGTGGCACATAATGCATCATTCGATATTTCATTCATACGCAAGGTGGCAAATGAACACCGAATCGAATTTGCAAATCCGTATCTTGACACCGTTGCTATGTCGAGATATGTAAACCCGGAGCTTTCAAAGCATAAGCTTGACGTGCTGGCGAAATATTTCGAGCTTGGAGAATTCAATCACCACCGTGCCTGCGACGATGCGGATATTCTGGCGCGTATTTTAATCTGCCTCTTTAAGAAAATCCGCGATGAGGGTGCATCAAATCTTCGTGAAATGCAGCAGCTTATGAGTGAGCGTTCCGACCCGTTAAAGCTGCGTCCCTATCATCAGATACTCCTTGTAAAAAACAAGGTGGGACTTAAAAATCTCTACAAGATCATATCCGAAAGCTATCTTAACTACTACCGACGGGTACCGAGAACTCCCAAAACACTCATAGAACAGTGCCGCGACGGACTTATCATTGGGTCTGCTTGCGAGGCGGGAGAGCTGTATCAGGCGATTCTCGGTGGAAAGAGCGAGAAGGAAATCGAAGAAATCGCGGAATTTTACGATTATCTTGAAATCCAACCCCTCTGCAATAACGGGTTCATGATTGCCGAGGAAAAGGTAAAGGAGGAGGAAGGGCTTAGGGATATAAACCGACGAATTTACAATCTCGGCAAAAAGCTTAACAAGCCGGTTTGTGCTACCTGCGATGCACATTTCGCAGAAAAGGGCGACGAAATAACAAGAAAAATTCTCCTTGCGGGACAGAAATTCTCCGATGCTGACCGTGATATCGGTCTTTATTTCCGTACCACCGATGAAATGCTTGCAGAATTTTCCTACCTCGGGGAGGAGGCGGCGTACGAGGTCGTCGTCAAAAATCCCAACCTTATCGCTGATATGATCGAAGAAGTGCGCCCAATTCCCGAGGGTACATATACCCCGAATCTTGAGGGCGCGGAAGAAGAATTGCAGCAGCGCTGCTGGGACAAGGCGAAGAAGCTCTACGGCGATCCGCTCCCGGAAATTGTAACGGCACGGCTTGACAAAGAGCTTACTTCCATTATCAAGAACGGCTTTGCGGTGCTCTACATGATTGCACAGAAGCTTGTGCAGTATAGCGAGGAGCAGGGATACCTCGTAGGCTCTCGCGGCTCGGTAGGCTCATCATTTGTTGCGTCTATGTCGGGTATTTCGGAGGTCAACCCTCTGCCGCCCCATTATTACTGCCCAAAGTGTCAGTACTCTGAATTTATAACCGATGGCTCTGTTGGTTCGGGCTTTGATCTTCCCGACAAAGACTGTCCGAAATGCGGTGAGAAGCTTGTTGGCGACGGACATGACATACCCTTCGAAACCTTCCTCGGTTTCTTCGGTGACAAGTCGCCGGATATTGACCTTAACTTCTCCGGTGAAGTGCAGGGCAGAGTCCACAAATACACCGAAGAACTTTTCGGCTCGGAAAACGTGTTCCGTGCCGGAACTCTCGGTACGGTTGCCGCAAAAACCGCATATGGCTATGTGGTGAAGTACCTTGAAGAACATAAAAAATCACTTAACAAGGCGGAAATTGACCGTCTTGTTGAATCAGCGGTTGGTATCAAGCGTACCACGGGACAGCATCCCGGCGGAATCATCGTTGTACCCCGTGAATACGATGTTTACGACTTCACTCCGGTACAGCATCCTGCCGATGACCCGAATTCCGATATCGTAACCACCCACTTCGCTTTTACATATCTTCACGATACTATTCTGAAGCTTGACGAGCTTGGACACGATATTCCGACCAAGTATAAGTGGCTTGAAAAGTACACAAATACTTCGGTTATGGATGTTAAAATGAACGATAAGGCGGTGTACGAGCTGTTCGCATCAACTGCGCCTCTCGGAGTTACCGCAGACGATCTCGGCTGTCCTCTCGGAACTCTCGGACTTCCCGAGATGGGTACACGCTTCATTCAGAGCGTACTCTGCGATGCGAAGCCCAAAACCTTTGCCGACCTTATGCAGATCTCGGGTCTTACCCATGGCACGGACGTGTGGCTCGGCAACGCTCAGGATCTGATCAAGGACGGAATCTGCGATATTTCCCAGGTTATCGGTACCCGTGACGGAATTATGCTGGTTCTTATCCAGCAGTACGGTATCGAAAACGCCATTTCCTTCAAAATTATGGAGGACGTGCGAAAGGGTAAGGGACTCAAGCCCGAATACGAAGCTACCATGCGCGAGCACGGTGTCCCCGATTGGTATATTGCCTCCTGCAAGAAGATCAAATACATGTTCCCGAAAGCCCACGCGGCGGCGTACGTTATGTCGGCGATTCGCCTGGGCTGGTACAAGATCTATTATCCCCTTGAGTTTTACGCGGCATTTTTGTCCGTTGCCCCCGGAGGATTCGATGCGGAGATCGCCATGAGCGGACGAAGCGGCATCAAAACCGTCATGGAGGAGATCCGTAAAAAAGGTACAGATGCCACCCAGAAGGAAAAAGAAACGGTTGATACATTCATGATGGTAAACGAGATGTACTGCCGCGGACTTAAATTCCTGCCCGTGGATTTATTCAAGTCAGAAGCTTTTGCATTCAAGCCCGAGGACGGAAAGATCCGTATGCCTTTCACCGCTATCGGAGGACTTGGCGAAAAGGCGGCAGAGAAGATCGTCGAAGTCAGAAACAATGATCGTATTCTCTCAATTGAGGAGCTTAAAAACAAGGCAGGACTGTCAAAGGCGGTGGTCGATCTTCTCCGCAAACACGGTGCTTTCGGCGACCTTACAGAAACAAATCAGCTCTCGTTTTTCTGAAATCGCCGCCACTTTATCACTTTATCTAAATAAAGCACAAAAACTTACGCCAAATGTAACGTGTTATGTAACATTTGCCACTTGACTTTTGCGGTATAATATGGTATCATATTAGCATACTAAAGTGAAATCGCCAGAAAGGTTAATTATAATATGTCAAAACTTAATAAAACCATCCCGGAGGGTACCCGTGACCTTCTCTATAAGGAAGCAAAATTATACGATACCATAACCTCGGACTTTTCTAAAATTTATGAGGCGGCGGGATTTTCCCTTGTGTCAACTCCGGCTATCGAAAATTACGATCTTTTCGTGACGGTGAATCCTTCCATAAAGCAGGAAAATATATATAAGCTCACCGATAATACCGGAAAGCTGCTTGTGGTTCGCCCAGATAATACAACCCCCATCGCCAGAGTTGTGGCGACAAAGTTAAAGGGCGCTGCAACTCCACAGAAGCTCTACTACAATCAGCATATCTACCGCGTGAACAGCGAAAACTCCGGTATGCGCAGTGAGCTTCTCCAAAGCGGTATTGAGCTTGTGGGCGGTACGGGGATCAAGAGCGATCTTCTCTGCATT
>JAZRPJ010000231.1:0-7254 GCA_045649205.1 Candidatus Flemingiibacterium sp. | reverse complement strand
CGCTGGGAAACACCGAAACGGTGCTGTTCATCGCAGATGGCGAGGGCTAAATTTTTAAACTCCACATCCTCGCTAATGAGGGCGTGAGTTCCAACAAGAACGGATATTTCTCCCATCTTAAGTCGGGCGAGAAGCTCTTTCCGAGCCTTGCCCTTGACCGAGCCGGTAAGAAGCTGGCAGGAAATGCCGAGCTTTTCGAAAAGCTCGGAAAGCTCGCTGTAATGCTGTTTTGCAAGGATTTCGGTGGGTGCCATAATCGCCGCCTGATATCCGTTTTTCGCCGCAATATATGCCGCCGCCGCGGCAACGGCAGTCTTGCCGCTTCCAACATCCCCGGACATGAGTCTGCGCATGGGGATGCCCGATTTCATATCCTCTGAAATTTCGCCCACGGAACGGCTCTGCGCTCCCGTAAGACTGAACGGGAGAAGCTTTGTCAGCGGCGTGATGTCCGTGTCGGTAAATTCGGGAGCGGTTTTATTCTTTACTCTCGTCTTCGCTGTACCGAGGGCAAAAAGGTAAAATTCTTCAAAGATCAGCCGCCTTTTCGCTCGCTCGAGCTGTTCGAAATCCCATGGCATATGGATAGCACGCAGTGCCGTTCCGATCCCACAAAGGCAGTGCTTCTCCCGTATTTCTTCGGAAAGCGGCTCGGGGATACTGTCCCCAAGCTCCGATAATGCCGCCGTGATAAGCTTTGACAGCATTTTGTGGGTGATTCCCGAGGTCAGGGGATAGAGAGGCATAAGGGGCGGAAGCTCCCGACCCTCGATTACCGGCTCAACCGACGGCGAGGTGAGAATACGCTTGCCGCCCTCACATAGGAGCTTGCCGAAGAATCTGTATTCGCCGCCCTTTACGATGGAATCCTTTATATAAGGCTGATTGAAAAAGGTAATCTCACAGCTTGCCGACTCGTCGATCGCCCGAAGCTTACTTAAGGTCATACCGCGCTTTAAGGTGGCATTTTTGACGTCGGTGGCGGCGGTGAGGATGAAAGAAGCGACCTCTCCGTGCTTTGCCTCGGAAAGGAGCTTTACGTTGCCGCGAAACTCATATCCCCGGGGAAAATGGTAAAGAAGCTCACCCACGTTGGTAATGCCAAGCTTTAAAAGCTGCTTTGCACGGGCTTCACCAACGCCTTTCATGAACTGTATATTTGTGTCAAATGTGAGCGACATTTTATCTGCATTTGGGAGCAAAATATGTTCCCACATGTTTGCCGTCGAGAATCTGGTAGAGTATCTCGGGATTCTTACCGTTGACGATAAGCATGGGGATACCTGCCTCGGTGACGATTCTCGCCGCTTCGATTTTTGCAATCATACCGCCCGTACCACGGTCAGTTCCCGCGCCGCCGGCATAGGAGGTGATCTCACTGTTTATTTCGTCAACCCGGTCGATAAGACGGGCATTTTCGTTCTTTCTCGGGTCGCTGTCGAAAAGTCCGTCAATGTCGGACATATTGATAAGGATGTCCGCATGGCAGACCAGGGCTATGTACGCCGACAAAAAGTCGTTTCCGCCGAATTCGATTCCCACGCTTGAAACGGAGTCGTGTTCATTTACGATAGGCACACATCCAAGCTTCAGAAGCTCGCGGAAGGTATTTTCCGCATTGGTACGGCGTTCTTCGTTGTCGATTACATCCTTTGTAAGAAGAAGCTGACCTACGGTATATCCGTAGGTAGCGAAAAACTTTTCGTAGACCTGCATAAGCTCTGCCTGACCGATAGCGGCGAGAGCCTGCTTTTCATCGATACTTCCGGGACGGTGGTCGAAGCCCATTTTCGCCACACCTGCCGCAACCGCACCGGAGCTGACGAGGACGATTTCATGTCCCGCGTTCTTGAAATCGGAGAGGATGCGGACGAGCAGCTCCATGCGTCTGAGGTCAAGTCTGCCCGTAGCGTGAGTTAGGGTGTTTGAGCCGACCTTTACGACGATTCTTGATTTTTCGTTAAATATACTCATGTCTGTTATTTTGCCGCAGCGAAGCAGGAGAGGAAATTATTAAGCTCTGCTTCGGTCTGGTAAGTGATGATGACCGTAACGCTGTGGTCACCGATCACGCGGAAATATGTGGCGGTCTTCATGACATCACCCATATACTTCATATCGCAAAGTGCGTAGCTGTATGTGCCGCCGCCCAGCTTCTTACTCTGGATGTCGCTGACCGTAACTTCAACTCCAGTGCCCTCATAGGTCTTGATAAGACCGGAAAAATAGTCATCTGCGTCATCGTAATCGGAGGGGAACACGGATATTACGGCAGTGCTGAGAGTGGTTTTGTCGGTCGCCATCATTTCACACACTGTATTTCCGAGGTCGATATCCGCAAGATCCTTGGCAGAGGAAAAATCCATATTTTTGGTAGGGGTGAAGGAAAGGTCAAGCCATGTGCTCGTGTAATCCTTTGAGGTCAGCTTGCCTGCGGTATATTTGGGAGCAGGAGGCGCGGTCACAGGTGCGTCAGTGACGGGTGCATCAGTAACCGGAGGCGCGGTCACGGGCGGGTCGGTGACTGCAGGTTCAGTCACATCGGGCTCGGTCGTGTCAGACGTATCCTCGGTATCGGCAGTATCTTCGCCGACTGTTGTATCGGTTGTATCAGCCGTGTCAGCAGCATCGGTGGTGTCAGGTGTATGTACGGTATCTGCGGTGTCCTCGGTATCGGTGGTATCGCTTACGGTAGTATCCTCGGTGTTGCCGCCGGTGCAAGAGGTAACGGCAAGAGTGGCAAGCATAGCCGAAAGCAAAAGGGCAAGAATTCTTTTCATTTTTTATCTCCTGTATGTTAAATATTTGGTTTGCGGTAACTTTTTTAAAAAATTTTCAATTAGGGTCTTTGCAAATGCATAAATTTATATTATAATATATATATAACCCCAAATTACCCCATGATAATATTATAACCTCTAAATGTGAAAATTGCAATACATATGGGAAAAATATTTGCGCAACCTTAAAAAAATTCCTTTTCAGAGAGAAAAACAATGACAATAACAAAAAAATTGAGTCAGTCCCAGCAAGTCCCGGAGCTTTTGGCACCTGCAGGCTCACCGGAGGCACTGGATGCCGCTATTGCCGGAGGAGCGGATGCGGTCTATTTCGGCGCATCACTTTTTAATGCCCGGATGAATGCGAAAAATTTCGATGGCAGCAGCCTTAAGGATGCCATCGACAAATGCCGTCTTTACGGTGTTAAGACAAACATCACCCTCAATACGCTTATTCACAACAGAGAGATCCCGGAATTTCTTAACTGCGTTGGCGAGCTTTACGATCTCGGAGCGGATGCCCTTATTGTAGCGGACCTTGGTGCAGCGAGTCTTATAAGAAAATATTTTCCCGAAATAGAGCTTCATGCAAGTACCCAGGCGGCAGGACATAACCTCGCTGCCGCAAAGGAGCTTTCAAGAATAGGCTTTTCACGAATGGTTGCGGCAAGAGAGCTGTCCTTTGATGACTTATCCTATCTCTGCAAAAATTCACCCATTGAAACGGAGCTCTTTGTTCACGGGGCAATCTGCGTATCACAGTCCGGAGGATGCCTTGCCAGCTCCCTTATCGGAGGAAGGAGCGGCAACAGAGGCGAGTGCGCTCAGCCCTGCAGGCTTCCGTATAAAACCTGCAAAAAAGGAAAAGAGAGTTATGCGCTGAGCCTTAAGGATATCTGCCTTGCTTCCCACATAACGGACATACTGACTCTCGGAGCGGCATCTCTCAAAATCGAAGGGCGCATGAAAAGCCCCGATTATGTATACGGTGTTACAAAAATTTATCGCCGCCTTCTCGATGAGGGGCGAAACGCCACCGAAAAGGAGCTGACCGAGCTTAAAGCACTGTTCTCCAGAAGCGGCTTCACCGACGGATATTTTACAAAAAGGATCGGCAAAGAGATGTTGGGTGTACGCACCGATGCTGACAAAGCGGACACAAACAGCCTTGCCGGCGAGAATTACTCCGCTTTTCTCCGTGACATGGGACAGCCCATAAATATGCAGGCGATGATTGAAAAGGACAAGCCGGCAAAGCTTACGGTGACAGCCGCAGGGCATACCGCTACCGCATACAGCGTAGTCCCCGACGAGGCGATAAACCGTCCTCTGACGAAGGACTTGATTATAAAAAACATCTCAAAGCTTGGCGGCACGCCCTTTGTTCTCGGCGAATGTGAAATTCAGCTTGACGAGGGGCTGATCATGCCCTTGTCTGCCCTAAATTCTCTGCGACGGGAGGCAGTGGAAGAAGTTTCAAAAAAAATGCTTCTCCGTCGGAACGGGACTGTTCCGGAGAGGATCGACGCTCCCGAAAATTTGTCGCCGTCTGCCGGCATTACCGCAAGATTCGGTGATTATAATGATATCCCCGATGACGTGGGCGAGTGTGTGACAGTCTATATTCCACTTGAAAAATTCACTGCCCATATGACCGACAAGGTAAGCGGCATCATAATTCCGCCGGTGGTCTTCGATTCGGAAAGGGACGACGTTCTCGCCATGCTGAAAGCCGCAGCTGACTTTGGAATCAAACACGCCCTTGTGTCGAATCCGGGGCATCTTTCTATGGTAAAGGAAGCAGGGATGATCCCTCACGGCGATTTCAGGCTCAATGTTTACAACAGTTATACAAGGGACGTCCTCATTGGCATGGGATTTGCGGATATCATTGCCTCTCCCGAGCTTACCCTCCCCCAGCTTCGCGATCTGGGTCTTCCACCGGTGATTTACGGACGGATTCCTCTTATGACTCTCGAAAAATGTGTCATCCGTGATATATATTCCTGCGAGGAATGTGAAAAACGGAGATACCTTCCTCTCGTTGACCGCCGGGGAATTGAGTTCCCTCTGACGCGAGCATACAAACACAGAAATATCATGTACAACAGTGTACCGACCTTTATGGCGGACCGCTCCGAGGAGCTTATAAAATACCGCATAAGAGGCGGACACTACATCTTTACCGACGAGAAAAAATCCTATGCCGAAGGTCTTCTCACAGGAAAAATCAGAACACCGCAGGGTGAAATAAGGAGAATTTCAAAATGAACGAACTGAATGTGAAAATCAAAATCCTTCGTGAGGGAGTAACAATGCCCGAGTACGCCACCGACGGTTCGGCGGCAATTGACCTGCGCTCTGCGGCGGAGGAGGAAATAACCATCGCTCCCGGGGAGCGTAAGCTTGTACCCACCGGTATCGCAATTTCTCCCGAAAACAAAGGTGTTGTGGCAATTCTCTGTGCAAGAAGCGGACTTTCCTCGAAGCATGGCATCTCCCTCGCCAACGGCATCGGCGTCATCGACAGCGATTACCGCGGCGAGATTTCGGCGGCACTTATCAATAATTCCGACACGCCCTATACCGTGGCAAAAGGCGAGCGAATTGCCCAGCTTATGTTCATGCCCGTTCTCCATGCGAAGCTTACAGAGGCTGCAGACCTTGATAAAACCGAGCGGGGCGAGGGCGGCTTCGGCTCGACCGGAAAGGTATAAGGCCATGAATTTTAAATTTATTCTCGCCTCAAATTCCCCAAGACGGCGTGAGCTTCTTTCCATGCTGGGAATTGACTTCAAAATTATCGTTTCAGACTGTGACGAGGATATTGACGGTGTCCTTTCGCCCGGAGATACAGTGAAGGAGCTTGCCGCAAGAAAGGCCAAGGCTGTTGCCGAAAGGTACGACGGTGACGGGGACTGCATCATCCTCGGTGCTGATACAGTAGTTGCCATAGACGGAAGGATACTCGGAAAGCCCCATAGCGAGGATGAGGCACGCGAAATGCTCGAAACACTGTCGGGACGGGAACATTCCGTATTTACGGGAATCGCTCTGTATGGAAGATTCAACGGAAAAGCAATGATTTCCTCGGATACGGTTGAAACAAAAGTCCGCTTCGGGAAAATGAGCGAAGCGGAGATCGAATATTATATAAAAAGCGGAGAGCCAATGGACAAGGCAGGCTCATACGGTATCCAGGGTGTTGGCGGATTTTTCGTAAAGGAGATCGACGGTGACTACTACAATGTGGTAGGACTTCCGATTTTCAGAATGAAGGAGCTTCTGTCACGAGAATTCGGAATTGAACCCGATGAATATTTAGGAGGGGGAAAATGGCGGTAAAACTTGGAGTTGACTTTGGAGCGAGAGTTATAAAGATTTGCAGAGAGGGCGAGGGGATAGTTCTTCGTGAGCCAAACGTAGCGGCAGTTGACACAAAAGGCAATGTACTGGCTGTGGGTACGGATGCGCTTCTGCTTTCGGCAAGAGCACCGGGAACCGTCACACTGCGAAGACCCTTCGAAAACGGAAGCATTACTGATTTCAATCTTACGGCGGAGCTTTTGAACCGTTTTCTCGAAAGAGCGGCACCGCGAGCAAAAAAGCACATTCTCGCGGCGACAAAATACAGCTTCGGTTCAAACAACCGAGAGCTGCTGCGGCGTGCTTTCGATGACTGCCACACGGGAAAAGTTGAGTTCGTGGATTCAGCGGTAGCAGCGCTTGTGGGCTGCGGAATCAAGGATGACCACACGGAGGAATTCGGCGGCACGCTTGTTTGCGACGTGGGTGCATCTATTGTTGAGGTGGCGTATGTTCGGCAGGGCGAGCTTATGAGGGCGCAGAGCAGTCTTCGGGGCGGTGATCATGCCGATCTTGAAATATGCGCATATATCCGTCGGCAGTACGACTTGGCGGTGTCGGTATCGTCAGTGCGTGATGCCAAGCACAGGCTTTCACTGCTCGGCGAAAACGATGAAAAGATCCCCTTCAGCGGCGTTGATATAACCACGGGTATGCCGGGAAGAAAAGAGATCATGCTTGAGGAGCTTATGACTCCTTGTCAGTCCTATATTGAAGGGACTGCATCCCTTATTGAAACCGCCGCGGCGAATTTACCCGTTCACGGCGAAAATGCGTCCAAAGCAGAACAGCTTGTACTCATTGGCGGCGGCGCGAATATGCCCGGCTTCGGGGAATACATAGCTGATACGGTGGGGTATGAGATAATCTTGCCGCCGTCCCTTTCCGATTGCGTTGCAATCGGGCTCGGCGAAATGCTTCGAAAAAAATAATGCGTTTAATAGTACACGGGCGGATTTTAAAATCCGCCCGTGTGTCGTCTTCGGTGTATGCCGTTCTCGGCATTGGGGGATGGCTCGAGGAGCCGCTCCCGACGTGTGCCGTCCTCGGCATTGAGGGATGGTTCGAGGAGCCGCTCCCGACGTGTGCCGTCCTCGGCATTGAGGAT
>JAZRPJ010000230.1:0-11881 GCA_045649205.1 Candidatus Flemingiibacterium sp. | reverse complement strand
AGCGCATCAAGGGAATCCCATGTCATGGGCAAAGGGAACCAGCATTTCGCGAAAGAGGGCAGCACACAGACCGCATCTGTCGGCAGATGACCGAAAAACAGTCTTGTCGCATCGAGCTTGTTAAGGGTAATATCAGCTCCGTCTTCGGAACGTACACATGACGGTTTGCCGCCCTTGACGGCGATGCATAGTGTACCGTAGCCGGCGATGGCGATCTTAATCTCACCGTCGGGGAGAGTTTCATACTTCGCTTTCAAGTTCATGTATACCCTCAATGTCTTTTCGAAGTTTAATACATTGAAGAAAGTGGTCGATGATACATATACGTCCTCACAGACCCTTGTGAAGAAGCGTGCTTCTTCGAAAAGCAGAGGCGTGACATTGAATCTGATGTCGCAGGCAGCAAAATGATTCCATGCGGCTATCATATTTATGTAGTTTTCGGTGGTCGTTGCACGGATCTCCCACACACGCTCACCGTTTACACTTGCCGAGATGTAACCGATCTTCTCACCGCTTTTATTTGTTGCAAGGAACGGAACACAGCACTTTGCACACAGTATACGGTAGAAAATGTCATAGTTATTGTCGGTGGAACGCTCAAGGTAAAAGTCACGCTTTTTGTAAATTTCATATGCAAACTTCAGCGTTTCAATATCATCTCGTTTTATACGGGTGAAGGTAATATCTGTAGGGTCAAAATCGGGAAAAACACGCTGTCTGTTCTTTCTGGTGAATGTGCACTCATAGGATATACCGCCCTTGTCGAAGCCGTAGCGGTTATATCTCTGACGCTTGCCGCCAAGCCGTGCCACGTCAATGCCAGTTCCCTCGCATATCTCCATCGCACGCGCAAAGGTCTTCGAGAATGCGCCGCGCCCCTCAAATTCGGGAAGAGTTGCCACATTTCCCACAGTTGCAAAAGTGAGCTCGTCTTTATTTATGTGTCCGTACATAGGATAAATACCAACAACGCAGGCGAGCTTGCCGTCAATGAAAGCGCCGATGTGCTTGTTCATGCTGCCTTCATCGTTGAGCTCGATCTTCGGCTGCTCTTTGGTGAAATCCATGATACGGCCGTATGTGGTTCCAAACGAGCGGTTAAGAACATAAATAAGATCATCGTGATCTGCCGGTGTAAGGTGACGGATTTCCATTTTTACTCCTCAATCAATTTAAACATTTTTGTTTCGCCGAGATATGTGTCAAACTCCATGCTCTCAACATCCTTGGCGTAGAACTTTTCTTCATACACCTCGTATACGCTGACTTTTCTTCCGAAATTCAGCGTCTTTTTGCCGCTTGACGAAGCATGGAAGGTAATAAAATTGCGATTTATGTATGTGACATCGTCGGAGCCGCAGTAGATCTGCGCGCCGGCGAATTTCGCAAGGGCGCGGAGCACGTCGCTTTTCACCGACTTCGAGCCGTAGAATACCGATGTGTAACCGTCACATTCCTTGACGGAAACAGCAGGATAACCGCTTGTCAGGAAATATGCAAGGTTCTTCGCATCCTTGTCTTTAGAATAGAAAAGTGGGCAGAGATATGTATCCCAGTGTGCATCCGGACCGGCGCTGTTGCGTATGTAGTACGAGCCTCTGCCGCGGTCGAAATAGCCGTAGAGTGCACGGTTGTCGAAGTCACTGCTTATCGGGTGCTCATCGCCGTTCCATCTGAAAACGCCGTCAAAGGAATTTGTGTCCATACCGATTTCCATACCGGTCAGCTCTTTAATATATTCAACCGACATCTTTGTGTCTGCCATGGGCTTTATGAAGCCGGGGGCATACAGCCATACCGCAACAGCGTTGTCGCGGCGCAGCTTCGCCTTGATTACTGCTCTTTCCTCATCGGTGAGGATAAATGTGTTTATGAATACATACATCTTATAGGACGGCATATTGGGGTTTGCCATGTCGTTGTGGTAATATTGATCGACAGGTGCGCCGATCCTTGCCATCTCATAGCCGCGCATAAGCTCGATAAGATCACGGGTTGTCTGGAATGAAACTGAATTTATGGTTTCCTCGTCGAATATAAACGCGATGTCACTGTTTTTTGTACGGCTCATAGAATAGGCATCCTGTGCTATCGCCTGCTGTTTTGCGAACAGCTCGTAAACCTCGGGATACTTATATCTCTTTCCGCCGAGCAGTTGGTCAAACCACCACGAATGAACATCCTCACATATATTTCTGCCAAACTCACGTTTTAAGACATTTATCGTGTCGGTCATGTCGTAGATTCTGAATTTATCCTGATAATAACGGTTTTCCGCGCAGGTACGCGCATCGTCCTCGACGATGTACATCTTACCGTTGATTGCAAAGGAATCCTGAACTACACGCTGACCGGTACATCCGCCGGGTTCACGGTTTTCGTATATACCGGGGTTGGCGAGAAAGTCGACGCAGTCACTCTCAAGTATCTTCACCGTACCGCCGTTTGTACCGGAGCGCAGAAAGTCTATACTGCCCTGCGCGCCATAGAACGAACCGACAACTCTGCCGGGGGTAAGACGCTTGATGATCTTCGCAAAGTGAATGATCAAATTTGCTGTTCCGATGTGCCATGCGCAGTAGAAATCATAGATATCCACGTTTTTGTCGTGATCGATAAATGAGCCTATGTTCGTACCGTTATGGGGAGGAGGCGGGTTGCCGGAATTAGAAACGATCTGTCCTTTCGGGATCGCCGCGTCTTCGTCGACCTTATTCGCAAAATAATGCTTTTCAAAGGTGGGAATGGGGGGGCATCAATGGTTGCATCGGGATTTTTCCAATGCTTCTGCAGGTTTTCGTCGGTGCCGTAGGTGTCACGCAGGTAAGACGAAAATTCGCGTCTGAATGCAAGGCTGTGGTCAAGGCAAATGTCCTTGTCCGTAAAGCTTGCCCAGTGCTTGTAATACCATTCTGAAGTGCCGCCTGCAGCAAGGAAACAGCCAATTATTCTGTCAGCGTAAGGAAGCTCCATTATGAGCTTCCATGTTTCCTCCAGTGCTTTGCCGGCGTCTTCACGCCACTTTTGTGAGCAGAGCGAGTACCAGCGCGGCATTTTAGCTTGATATGACTCTGTCCAAAGGTCAACCTCCGGATGTGAGCCGTCGCTGTAGAGTGTACATTCGTCGGGATTTTCGAGTATCCATTCGTTCGTTGGATGCAGCCCGATTCTCGGTACTATGTATGCGTCCGGTACCACCTCAAGAAGCGAGCGCGCTTCGTAATCGAAAAGTTCAAGCGCATTCGGCTTCAGCCACACGGTGTCGCAAATGAGGAAGAATACCTTTATTCCCGCTTTTCCCAGGTTTTTAAAATATTCTTTATCGAAGATGATCTTTGAATCGTTAACGGTGCGGATTGTCGCCATCATAGGCGGATAAACCTTACCGTCAATAAAAAGCGCCGGTCTTCCGTTATGATCTTTAAGCTCTGCTTTCATTTTAACTATCTCCATATCATCAGTTCTAATGTACAAATCAAGATTTTTTGACCGATTCTACTGCCGCGCGGATGTTCCATTCGTGAGATTCAAGGAGTTCCCTTGCATACGCCTCGTCACACTCTAAAATAGCACATACTATCCTGACCACGCGCGCCTCAAGCTTAATATTTGTCGGTCGGAGATTTATCATAAGATTTTCGTAGACCTTGCCGCTCTTTATCATTGTGCAGGTCGTTAACATATTGAGTACCATCTTGTGTGCCGAACCTGCCTTAAGCCGGGTCGAGCCGGTTATGACCTCGGCGCCCGTATCTGTTATGATAGCAATGTCAGCTACCTTCTCAATAGCGGTGTCGCTGTTGCTTGAAAGGGATATTGTAAGTGCGCCCACAGACTTCGCCTCAGTGAGCGCCGCCACGACGTAAGATGCGCCGCCGGCAACAGAAATTCCCACAAGGGTATCGTTTTCGGATATGCCCGCTGCCTTTTATATCAGCAACACCGTTTTCGTATCGGTCCTCGGCATTTTCAGCCGCATTGAACATGCAGTCAGGACCGCCGGCAATTATTCCGCGGACAAGAGAGCGGTCAACTCCGAAGGTGGGCGGACATTCTGCCGCATCGAGAACTCCAAGTCTTCCTGACGTTCCCGCTCCGATAAAAAAGAGTCTGCCGCCCTTTGCCATTCTCTCGGAAATTCCGTCGATAGCCTTGGCTATGGATTCGCGTGCTTCCTCCACCGCTTCAACAGCACGGTAGTTTTCTTTTGCCATGAGTGTTACCATATCGATGGTGGACATCTTGTCAATATGCTTTGTGCGTTCATTTCTCATTTCGGTTTTTAACATCGCTTATCTCCCCTTATCAGTTTATTATTTCATTTCCGGTGCAGTTATCCTGGTGTATTCGAAAATCAGTCTTTCGCGCATCGCACATGTATAACCGCCAAATGTCTTTACAGCCCCGATTGCGGCACCCAGTATCTGCGGGAATGCCGCAAGATTCAGAGAGGCGCGCTTCGGTAGCTTTGCACGAATAAGCGGCATCAGTATATCTGCCTGCGCTTCTATGAGTCCACCGGCGAGGATCACATTCCCGTCGCAGCCATATTCCTTTATAGCGCGGTTTATGAGGCACGCCAGCCGTTCGGCTGAATTTACGATTATCTGGGCAGCAATCTTATCCCCTTCACCGTAAGCCGCGAAAACGTATTTCGCAAATGATGCTACATATTCGTTACCGCCCTTATATATCTGCGTAAGGTTGTCGGATACGGATGTGCCGAGAGCACGCTCGATGATATTTGTTATGGCCGTATGCTCACCGATGCCGTCATTTTCCGCGAGAGCTGCCACAAGTCCGTCATGTCCGATATCATATGCGCTTCCACCCTGATCAAAAAGGTAGCCCCATCCGCCAATACGGTGTAATGTATCATGACATTTGGCATAAACCGCGGAGCCGGTTCCCGATATTGCGGCAATACAGTTCTCAGATTTTTCCGAGGTATAAATGACGTTAAGTATATCCGTAGATACCTGAATTTTTGATATTGTCATGTATGTGCTTGAAAGAAATGCGGAAAGCGCATCTCGATTTTCCTTTAGCCCACAGCCGGCGATACCTGCGTATATTGCACTGACCGTCGGACATGCACGGAGCAGAGTATCAATTCCCTCTCGAAGCACCGCGCAGGCATTTTCCACTCCGCATACATTGGGATTGATTCCCTTTAGAATGATGCGGCTGAGAATCTCGCCCGATTCGCGGTATAAAAGGAATTCGGTTTTGGTACCTCCGCCGTCTATGGCAATAAGAGTATATTCATCCTTGCTCGTGTGGGAACCGAGAAGATCATCGATCGAAACGGAAAGCGCGGAGGCAAGCAGACAGAGATTTCTCACATCGGGAAAGGATAGACCGGTTTCCCATTTTGATATACTTTGCGTGGATATATAAAGCTTTTTTGCAAGCTCGGACTGCGTGATACCCAGCGCCTTGCGGTAAATCTTCATATTTGCCGCAAGATTTGATACTTCATACATATTTGTTCTCTCTTCAATCAAAATATCTTTTTAAAAAGCGTTACAATACAATTATATAGTAATCAAAGGTGAATGTCAATCACTTTTTAAGCGATTTTTAAATAATCAATTCAACTCTAAGGTGAATGACCTGTTTCCTCTGCGATTATTTATCTATAAAACAAAGAGCATGTCAACCACAAGGCAAAAAGGGGTATAAGTCATCGAAAAGCAGGAAAAAAGCAAGGAGATTTCATATTGACAAAACTGTTTTAGTATGCTATAATAGTGGCGTAAAAATTTTCCCTACTTGGAAATATATGAAGGGGATCATTTTCATGAGAGAATTAAAAATTGAAGAACTGAGTACTCGTCAAAAACTTGGATTTGTAACCATTGCCACACTGTTCGCCGGCGGTACACCTGAGGAGCAGCAGACATAGCTTGATACTGTTGTTGAGATGGTAAAGGCTCATTCGTTAGGTGCTGTATGGGTGAATTACGATGCCGACAAGCTTGATGAAACAAAAGCCAAAATTGATGCAATAAAGGCTGCTGCCGACTATCCTATTCTAATTATGTGCGATGCAGAAAGCGGCTTTGGTGACAAGATCATCGGAAGACACAATCCTCTCGGTATGATCGATAGGGAGGATGCTTCCTATACCTTCGGAAAGGTAACCGCTGTAAAGGCGCACAGCATAGGATATAATGTGGTCTGCAATCCCATCCTTGATATGGCAACTACAAGGTGCGCGTGCGGCACAAATATCCGCGGTATCTCGGGCGATAAGGAAACAGTGGCACGGCTTGCTATTGCCGAGGCAAAGGGTATGCATGACGGCGGCGTTTTAGTCGTCGCAAAGCATTATCCCGGCGAAGGCTCCGACGGTGCAATAGATTCACATATGGCTGAGGCGTTCTCTCAAAAAGCAGAAAAAGAACTGCTTGACTACAATCTCTATCCCTATCTTGAGCTTATGCGCGAGAGACTGCTCGACGGAATCATGACCCGCCACGAGCGCTATGCCAAGATCGACCCGTATTTCCCGGCAAGCCTTTCGCAAAAGGTTATCAACGTTATCAGAAATCAGGGATTTGACGGATTCTCCATAACCGATGCTCTCTGCATGGACGGCATTGTATCAAACTTCGGCAAAGAGCGTTCCGTGGGACTGTCCATCGGAAACGGAAACGATATTTCACTTGTGTTCGATCACGATAACCGCGCGGCATATGAATGGATGTGTAAAGGCTACGATGATGGACTTATATCGGATGAACGCCTCGACGATGCTGTAAGACATATCCTTGAAGCACAGCACAAGACTCTCGCAGCGCCGAAATATACGGAGCTTACCGAAAAGGACCTCGCCGATTTTGATGCCATCAACCGGGATTCGGTTTTTGCAAAGGTTGACGAAGGACTTCCCCTCGCTCTCTCCCGCGACGGCAAGCACTATTTCGTAATTCTTACAGAAACTACGGTTGATATAAATAACCGCATTGAGGTTGATACCTTCAGCCGCGATTGGTATAATCCCCTTGCCATTTCCGACAAGCTTAAAGAACTTTACCCCAATTCAGAGTTTACAATGATAAGCCAGTTCCCGAGCGCATCCGAAAATATGCGCGTTCTCGGAGAATCCTACGGCTGTGAGGACATTGTATTTATCACCTTCTACAGAAGTGCCGCATATCTTGGATGGGAAGCGTTTACACCCCGTATTATATCGCTTATCCAAGCGCTTCAGGTCACTAACCGTATATCAACGGTAGTTCATTTCGGAAATCCGTATGTTTTTGAGGATATTCCCCATATTCCGCGTGTTATTATCGGCACCTGCTCGCCTGACAACAATCTTTATACGCTTGACGTTCTTGCAGGAGATTATCCCGCCAAGGGCAAGCTTACCTATGACGTAAAATTCAACTGACATAACCTGACAAAGGCAATATCAAACCGAGCTTTTCTTCGGAGTGATATTGCCTTTTTATTATTTCAGCTTGTATTCAAAAATAACGCTGGATCTTTTTTGCGGCAAAGTGATCTCAATAGAATTTTTTATGGTTCTTTCCGTGCTGTCATCAAGATTTATGGCCTTATAAGCTCTGTCCGGGAGCAGTCCATTCAAATCTACAGTTATCCGCTCGAAGGGCGAATTCACGCGGCGGAACGCCACTACTATTCCGCTTTGTGCGTCGGGATCATGATACTGCCATATTGTAGAATGAGCCACCCCAGCTGGAGGAATATGAGCTTCTGATGGCATAGGTGTCACTTTTTGTTTTGCTCGTACAGTCGTTATAAGGAAGGTACTGCGAAATATTTGAGTTATGTGTCTGAAGAACCTCGGGATTTTCATTGAAGTTGCATTGATAGTCGCTTCTGAAGAACGGGATCGAGCGCTTCAAGGTTTCAACATCAATTCTTCTTCCGCCCGCCGAGCAGTTATCAATAAGCAGTCCGGGGAACCTCGCAAGCAGCTCATCCCACAGGCGGTACATACCCGTGATATGCTTGATCTCTGTGATGCCACGTCTGTTTGGCTCATCGTTTTCTTCAAAGCAAGTTGTAAGCCCCACGTTGAAGTCCTGTCGGTAACATGACATACCAAGCTTCGCTGTGTAATCCGAAAGCAAACTGTACATATAACTCCACGCTTCATAGTTTCCGTAGTTCAGTATCTTTGAGTCACCGTATGATCTATTTAAAAACCATTCGGGATGCTCCATAGTGATTTTGGTGCCCTCCATGGCGCGCTCCGGTTCAAACCAAAGCATAAGCTTCGCGCCGATGTTTTTTTGCACTTTCCGCAACATCGAAAAATTCATCAGGATGAACAGCGGTATTTATTTCCCACTCACCGGTATGTGCGCCCCAGTCGCCGATGAATGCCTCGTCACATTTTGTGCACTTTCCGTACCATCCGGCATCTATCCATATATCTTCAAAGCTTATGCCGTATTTCTTAAACTCATCAAGTCTTTTTTTCATTTCTGCGCTTGGAAGTCCGCCCCAAAGCTCACAAGCCATAAGACCGTCGCGATCTGCCGCAGTGCAGCTTTTATGCGAATAATGCGATTTTATAGGACGTCGGAATTTGTTGTATTTATCCTCGTCTGCTGTGTATTTCATGATAAGCACAGACGATGTTCTTATTTTTTCGCCCGGTTTCAGATAAAAAGCAGCCCACTTAAGTCCGGATCTCATAATGATACCGTCATCACGCTTGCAGAATTCCGCTTTCCAGTCACCGGTCCAACCGATTGCCGTGATATAACCGTTTCCCATGGCGGTAACATCGAAAAATGGCATGGTGCCATCGCTGGAACGCCCGCCGAGATTGGCAAAGGTTTTCGTTTTACCTTCCACTTTGTCAAGATATTCGTAATTAAAATTAAATTCCGTTGCGCTTACTTTATCGTTCTCCCGGTAATAATCGCTATCTACCGCACCGTTCATAGTGATAACACAAGCATCGCCGCGAGTCAGCCTATAGCCCGGTCTGACGGTGTCCGAGAAATTTAGCGGAAGCAGGGTATTGCAGTCCCAAATATCGGATATGATCTTCGAATCATTGTCGCTATCATTTTCAAAGTATAATACCCAGAATTCTTTTAAAAATTCTGCAGCGATGCTTTTCCCACGCTCAAAAAGGAATTGACATTTTTAAGAAAGTATGCTACAATAAAAAGGGTAAAGGCAGCGTATAGCCGCCCTTACTACGGTATTGGCCGTTTCTATGCGCGGTGTTCAAGGCATAGGTTGACATTTTGCTATCTTATATTGTTCAATCGGCCGCAGCCGAGATCGGCGCGGTTAATAAATTGGTGTGGAGAAAATGAGTTATACAAATATCGGTGATGAACATAAAAATACACAGAAATTAATGATATCTATTCTGGCTTCTATGCTCAATGGAACCGAAATGCCTACAAGCGCAAAAGAAGACCTGACAACTGATAGCGTTTCAGCCGTATACCGTCTTGCAAAAAAGCACTCCCTTGGTCATGTAATTTCTGCATTTGTTCATCAAAGCGGAGTTACAATAGATCCGGAATTACTGGCAGCATTTGAAAAAAATGAACTTCGTTCTGCCTATAAGCTTGAACAAATGGAATATTCCTTTTCCGAAATTTGCAGCGCTTTTGACGAAATCGGAATTGAATATATTCCGCTGAAGGGCGCCGTTCTTCGCCCCCATTACCCAAGTGAATATATGCGGACCAGCTGCGATATTGATATTTTAATACATGAGTATGATCTGGATGCTGCAATCAGTAAGCTTGGAGAATTAGAATATAGGTGTGACAAAAGGAATTATCATGACATATCCTTCTGGTCGATAACCAACGTTCATCTTGAACTGCATTTTAGTGTGAAGGAAAACTTAAATACGTTAGATTCGGTTTTAGAGAAGGCATGGGAATATGCCCTTCCGGTAGAGAAGTACAAACACGCCTTTTCAGACGACTTTTTTGTATTTCAGATATATGCTCATATGTCCTATCACTTTATCTCCGGTGGATGCGGAATTCGCTCGCTGATGGATTTGTGGATCATGGAAAACAAAATGGGACTTTCCTATTTGTGTGCAAAAGATCTGCTTGAAAAGGCAGGAATATATCAGTTTGCTGTCGAAATGAGTAATCTTTCCGCTATATGCTTTTCGGGCAAGCCAAGCAATGATTTTTCAGATATGCTATTAAATTATTTGTTTCACGGCGGTATATACGGTAATGCACAAACACATATTGCTATGAAAAAATCAGAATCCGGAAACACTTTCGGCTATGCGCTGAAAAGATTTTTCATGCCGTACAAATCCATGTCAGTACTGTTTCCGATACTTAAAAAACTGCCTTTTTTGCTGCCGTTCTGTTGGGCGGCGCGAGGAGTTAATACTATATTCAAGGGAAAATCGAAGAAAATCGCCTTGGAATTAACACGTGCCAATAATATCTCTAACGCCCAGTTGTCACAAATTAAAGAGATCCGCTCGAGATTGGGAATTTAAATATATAAAAAGCTACTGCTGTGAAGGAGAATATCAATGGACTCAAAAACAACTAAATTACTGTTTTCTCTGCTGCGTTCCGCAATCACTTCCGTTAAACTAAGCGAATCAGAAAAAGCACAATTTTCAACAGAACAAATGCAATATATGGTAAATGTTTCGAAAAAGCATGACATTTTGCATTTGCTCGCCTGGAGCTTAAAGCTGAACAATATAAAAGTTGAAAACGACCTGGAGCTAAAAAAAAGTCTTTCCTTGGCAGTGTACAGATATGAAAAAATAAACACCCAGTATACAATAATATGCCAGGTGCTGGAAGATGCACAAATTCCCTTTATTCCACTAAAAGGTTCGGTAATTCGCAAATACTATCCTGAAGGGTGGATGCGTACTAGTAGCGACATTGATATCCTTATCCATGAAGAGGACATCGAAAAAGCGTGTGCCCTCTTCATGGAAAATCATAACTATTCTAATATGAAGAAAAGTCTGCATGATGTCGCATTTTTCTCTGCAGATAACGTTCATGTTGAATTGCACTATGACCTTATAGAAGATGGCCGCATTAATAATTCTTACACTGTTATGAAATCTGTATGGCCGTCATCATCTCTGCGTGAAGGATACCAATATTTATATGATATGTCAGACGAGATGTTCTATTTTTATCATGTCGCACACATGGCAAAGCATTTTAAAGGAGGTGGCTGCGGGATAAGATCGTTTATTGATCTCTGGTTTTTGAACAATCTGGAGAATGCAGATTATGTCAAAAGAGAAAAATTACTTATTGACGGAGGGCTGTTAAATTTCGCAAAAACGGCAACTGAGCTCAGTAAGGTATGGTTTGAAAATGCAGAACCAACTCAATCATGTCAACAAATGGAAAACTTTATTTTACATGGCGGTGTATACGGTACCCCTGCAAATATCCATAAAGTAAGTGCTGTGCAGGGCGAAAATAAAGCCAAAAGTTTTTTCAAATTAGTATTTCCACCCTATAAAAGCATGGTTAAGCTTTTTCCAATGTTAAATAAATGCCCAATATTATTACCATACTATCATGTAAAACGGTGGTCCAAAGTGTTTGACAAACGGAAACGCGCCAGTGCCAAAAATCAGATTAATATGGTGAGCTCTATATCAAAGCAAGAAATAAATTCGCTGACAGAATTATTTGATCATTTGGGTTTAACCGAATAATTTAATTAAAAAATAAATAAGTATGACTCAAATCATACTTATTTTTCTGTACTGTTCCCGGCATCCAGACTTTTCGGCAATCTGCTTATATATTTTGAGTCATAAAAAGGGTAATTGCGCTATTTTTTGTAAATAATGCCGGTTTCTCACCAATATCACATAAAACCTTGCAAAATTCGTCATTGCATG
>JAZRPJ010000229.1:0-2921 GCA_045649205.1 Candidatus Flemingiibacterium sp. | reverse complement strand
CTTCTTTTGTGGGTGGGATTGCAGTTTGTGGTTTCCGGAGTGCTTACGATCTGTGTTTACAGTGCCGTTTCAAAAAAGCTTCTCCTGCCGAAAAAAGAAAACGTGAAAGGTGTTGTGATCGTTTCGATGCTGCAAACGGTATTGCAATACGCGCTTTTATACATAGGCTTGTCCCTTACCACTTCTGTGAAAGGTGCAATACTGAAAAGCACCGACGTGTTTTTCGTTGTGCTGATCGCAAGCTTGATATTTAAGTTGGAAAAGCTTACGGCAAAAAAGCTGATCGCGTGTGTTATAGGCTTTTCTGGCGTTGTCATTATGAATCTTGACGGACTAAGCTTCAATATCAATCCGCTCGGTGACGGACTGGTTTTGATCGGTATCATATCCTATTCGTTTTCGGTCGTAATGACAAAGCTTTTTGCGGAAAAGGAAGATCCGATCGTTTTGTGCGGTTATCAGATGAGTCTCGGAGGAGCGGTACTGTCTTTGATCGGCTTGGTGTTCAACGGCAAATTCGATTTTGTGAAAATGATGCCCGTTTTCGTGTGCCTGTCGCTGATATATGCGGTGTCCTATACCACGTGGACGATCTTGCTGAAATATAATCAGCCCTCAAGTGTCACGATCTATAGCTTTATGATGCCTGTTTTCGGGGTCATCTTCTCATCACTGCTTTTATCGGAAAGCGGGGGCGTAGCTCCGGCGAATTTGATAATAGCTTTGGCATTTGTTTGCGCGGGTATTCTTCTCTGGGGATATGAAAAACAGGACAAAGACCGTATAAAAAAGCTGTGATATCATAAACTGCGCTGGGAAAAGTACGGTTTTATAAAAACTAAGGTTATATAGGAGCTTTGTGAAAATGAAAAAACTTTCATCATACATACGATCACTTTTTGGGGGTACGGTGAATTCGGGAAAAAAGTCTGACAAATTTCCCTTTGATGATCATCCGGATACGTATACGATAACTTGCTCCCATATTCTCGATAACGGTGAGCCTATATTATACGTTTCGCATGATGGGGACGATGGTATGTGGCAATTCCTTTGCGGCAAGATTCATACTGAGAGTGAGGCGAGAGTTGTATCTCTCGGAGAGGTATTTGCTAAGGATAATACATTGGCTGACATAGCGGATATGCCTCCGGGTTATATTGCAGAGCGAAGTAATGTGCGCGACGGATGGCAAATAAAGAAGAGGGGATAACATGGGACTTTTCGATTTTTTAAAATCAAAGCGGTTTGAGGATATGCTTGACGCCGAGCTTGAAAGTGTATTGGCAGAACCTGAAAGTAAAGATGAGATATACAGTGAAATTGCAGAGAATTACGTTACACTGCTAAGCCTTTTGAATGTCTGCAGTTATAAAGCATTCACCTTTCCCGACCGTGAAGACTGTCGCAGAGTAGCTGTGGACGGTATAGAATACGATTTCGACAGTGCCTTCAGCCATGATGACGCGGCAACGGAACTTCTCGCGATTATCGACGGTATGATGGCTGATCTCGGCGAAGATATGCAGACTATTTTGAGAACTGTGGAAGGAATGATGAAGGATAAAGCCTGCCCGTGATTAAATATCATTTTGTATTTTAAAAATAAGCTTGTTTATCTTATGACTTTAGATTACAAAGTCACGTTATAGTAGTGAACTTAGTATTGCTTATCTACAGCTTTTGTGTTATAATACAAACGAAAACACAAATCCATATTTCACGGAGGTACATATGATCTACACACCGATGACCAAAAAGGCGCTTAAGCTTTGCTTTGAGGCTCACCGAGATCAGACAGACAAAAGCGGGATGCCGTACGTTTTCCACCCGGTTCACCTTGCTGAGCAGATGACGGATGAATATACCGTAACCGTTGCGCTCCTTCACGATGTGGTAGAGGATACGGATATTACCTTCGAGGATATAACCAGTATGGGATTTCCTGCAGAGGTGACTGATGCACTGAAGCTCCTCACCCATGATGACGCTGTGGAATATATGGATTACGTGGCAAAGATAAAGCATAACCCCATTGCCAAAGCTGTCAAGCTTGCCGATCTCAGCCATAATTCCGATACGTCACGTCTTGACGTAGTAGACGAAAAGGCTTTGAAGCGTGTGGAAAAATACGCCGCGGCAATAAAGCTTCTCAATGATTAAAACAAAGCTCTCTCCAATGAAACGGAGAGAGCTTTTTACTTTGCCTAAAACCAAGAATTTACAAATAAAAAGATTGATATTACGCGGCTTTTTTGTTATAATAATAAAAGAAGCGAATTTGTGTCTCAAGAGCAGACGCGAAAGGAAACTTCGATGAACATTACAAACGGAAAGAATGCTATTAAAAGCGCATGGGACAACTTCCGACACAGCGATCCCGTGATTGTCAGAAAATCGTTTTCGATGAAGGATGTGGTCTACAGAAAGAACACTCCCGATTGCGAGATATGGCGAAGCGAGGTGCACTTTGACCGAGATATCTATATGATATTTTTAGTGTTAGCCGTCTCCGGTGCCGTGACGTACGTTGCCGTACGAAGACTTTTGAAAAAGTGCATGGGATGTACCGCTGAACACGCATGCTGTAAGTAGTTTTCTTGATTATCCGAAGTTTTACTTCGGATATACATAAAAAAAGAAAGGCTTAATATGAATAACAAACGTGACAATATATGGCGTTACATAGTGCTTGGCGCTTTGTTCGTAGCCGTCGGTGTTTTTTACGTATTTACATTTATAGATCTGCAGGTGTCAGGTCAGGACTATTATTTAATGGCTCCCGACGTTACTACCTATACCCGTCGGGTAAAACTGCAGGCTCAGCGCGGTGAGATATATGACAGAAACGGCAAAAAGCTTGTGGAAAATGTGTTTTCGTACGATATCCGTCTTGATTACAGCTCGATGCCGTATTCATC
>JAZRPJ010000228.1:0-5348 GCA_045649205.1 Candidatus Flemingiibacterium sp. | reverse complement strand
CTCAAGAGGATATCTGGTGCCCTCAACATGGAATACTCCCTTCCCTGCCATGAAATAATATATCTCGCAGGATAGGTGGGTGTGCATTTTGTATATTTTTTCATCGGGATCGGGACGCTCGTCTACTGCGTGCTTGAAGGTAAAATAATCGTTACTTATTTCAAAATATCCGCTCAAAATCCGGCACCTGCCCTCTCACTTTTAAGTAAAGTGCTTATTTACAATTAATTATACCTCACAATGGCAATATTGTCAATATATTTGGCATGATTTTCTATGTTCATTGAAAATATTTCATTGTATAATAATTTTAGATTATTAAATGTATTTAGGAGGATTCAATGATCACCGTAAAAAAAGACTTACTTACAGCAGAAATTTTCGATACCCGTGCCGAAATGGGTGAGGCAGCCGCAGAGGACGTGGCAAACAAGATAAACGAGCTTCTTCAGAAAAAAGAGGCGATCAATATGATCTTCGCCGCCGCTCCTTCCCAGCAGGATATGCTCGCCGCTCTCATTAAAAAGGATATCGACTGGGGACGTATCAACGCTTTCCACATGGACGAATACATCGGTCTTGAAAAGGAAGCTCCCCAGGGCTTCGGCAACTTTCTTGCAAGACATATTTTCGATAAAGTGCCCTTTAAGAGCGTCAACTACATAAACGGTCAGACAGAGGACTGCATGGCTGAATGTGCACGCTATACCGAGCTTTTAAAGAGTCATCCCGTGGACATCGTCTGCCTCGGCATCGGCGAAAACGGTCACATCGCATTCAACGACCCCGACATGGCTGACTTTAATGACAAGGCTGCTGTAAAACCCGTCGAGCTTGACGATATCTGCCGTCAGCAGCAGGTAAACGACGACTGCTTCAGCCACATCGACAAGGTACCGAAGATTGCGCTGACTTTGACAGTACCTACACTGTTTGCCGGCGATTATCTCTTCTGCGTGGTTCCCGCACCTACCAAGGCTAATGCGGTACGCGAGGTAATGACCACCGATAAGATCGACGAGCATTGCCCTGCCACCGTCATGAGAAAGCATCCGAACGCCATCATGTACTGTGACCGCGACAGCGGTAAATATTTACTCTGATAAGGAGGTAAAAATGTTTCGTATTGGAGTCATAACCGACGAAATCTCCCAGGATTTTGAAGAAGCACTTCGTTTTGCCAAGGACAACGGACTCGAATGTGTGGAGCTTCGCTCTGCTTGGGAAAAAGGTCCATTTGAATACACTGATGAAGACTTCACGAAGATCGCAAAGCTTACAAAGGAGTACGGCCTTCCACTCGTATGCATTTCTTCCCCCCTCTTCAAGTGCCTCTACTCCGACGAGGCTGAAAGAAAAGCACACATCAAAGGCTTGAAGCGGCTCCTTGCCCACAGGGATGAGCTTGGCTTTAAGATGATCCGCTGCTTCGACTTCTATAAAGAAGACGGCGTGACAATGGAAAAGATCGCCGAGGCATTTAAGGAAGCCATCGCCCTATGCGAGGCGGCATGCGTGACCCTTGTTCTTGAGTCCGAGCCTACCACTCATTCCGTGAACTGCTCAAAAATTGCGGAAACCGTGAACTACATAAATTCACCCACCCTCCGCGCTCTCTACGAACCCGGCAACAATATCTTCGGCGAGCCTTACGAGGTACCCTTTCCCGACGGATACAATGCCGTAAAGGATATTTTCTGCCACGTTCACATCAAGGACGCTCTTCTGGTTGACGGAAAGCCGGAAGTCGTGGCTATCGGCAGCGGCGTGGTTGATTATGAAGGCATGATGCGTGAATTCATCGCATCCGGATACGAGGGGGCATTGGTGCTTGAGCCTCACTACAAGCCAAAGGGAATGGCACTTACCGAGGAGCTTATGCGCAACCCCAAGGGCAGCGCATTTTCTGCCATGGGCGACATCGCCTGCGATGAATGTATTACCGAACTTAATAAAATTCTCAATAAAATAAACAAGTAAAAGGAGAAAAGAAAAATGAAAAAACTCAATTTAGCCATCATCGGCCAGGGTCGAAGCGGACGCGACATTCACGGTAAATATTTTCTTACCGACCACGCAAAGGAACTGTTCAACGTAGTTGCAGTTGTTGACTACATCCCCGAAAGACGTGCGAGAGCGGCAGAGGAATTCGGCTGTGATGTTTATGAGGATTACCGCGAGCTTTTCAAAAGAAATGACCTGGATTTCGTTATAAACTCTACCTTCTCCAAGGACCATTTCCCGGTCACAATGGATCTTCTGAATCACGGTATGAACGTAGTCTGCGAAAAGCCCTTCTCCAGATATGCAATGCAGGTGGAAGAGATGATCAATACAGCCAAAGCAAATAATGTTATGCTCACCGTATTCCAGCAGGCTCGCCTTGTTAAATACCACGAAAGAACAAAAGAGATTTTGGAAAGCGGAAAGCTGGGTAAGATCCATCAAATCAATATTCGTTTCGGTGGCTTCGGACGCAGATACGACTGGCAGACCTCCAACCGTTACTACGGCGGTGCGCTCCTCAATACCGGTCCTCATCCTATGGACCAGGCTCTCAACTTCCTTAACATTCCCGATGATGAAACCCCGAATGTATTCTCTATTCTTCGCAGAATGAATTCTGCCGGCGATGCGGAGGACTGCGCAAAGATAATCCTCACATATCCCGACAAGCCTATTGTTGACATTGAAATTAATTCCACCAACAATTACGGAAGCTGGGTATACAACGTATACGCAGAAAAGGGTTCACTTATTGCAACTATGGGTAGCATCAAGTGGAAATACCACAACGACAAAGAAATGCCCAAGCTGGATCTGGAGCCCCTCCGCGGCGAGGATGGCGTATACCCCTCTTACTGCAGCGAAGAGCTTGAGTGGAATGAGTTTGAGGAAGAACTCACCGGTGATGCTTTCACTACTGCGGTTCAGATTTATTACACCAATGTTTATAATCACCTTACAAAGGGCGAAGAGCTTCTCATCAAGCCCGAAAGAGTTCTCCAGCAGATTCGCATAATGGAGCTCGTTCACTCACAGAATCCCATGCCTACACTTTATTAAGGAGGAAATTATGTTTAAAGTTGGAATACTCGGCATCGACAACAGCCATGCATGGAATTTTTCATCTGTATTCGCCCCAAAAGAGAGCGAAAAAATCTTCCCTGACGTAGAGCTTGTAGGCGTATACGGCGACTACTCAACAGCGGGCGGCAAGGAAGGCATGGAGAAGATCAAGGAAATGAGCGCCTGCACCCGCTTTGTCGATCACTATAACGACCTCCTTGATGAGGTTGATGCTATTATGGTTACCGCAAGGGACGGTGCGGACCATCTTAAGTTTGCGGAAGAATACATCAAAAAGGGTATGGTAGTCTGGGTTGACAAACCTTACACCCGTGATATCGCCGAGGCCCATAAGCTGGTAGACCTTGCAAAGGAATACGGTGCTATACTCACCGGCGGTTCCTCTCTCCCTCTTTGCCCTGACGTACTCGATCTCATGGCGGAGGTCAGCGAAAAGACCAAGGAAGACGCCATTTCCGGAGGACACGTTACCGCTCCCATCAATATGGTCAATCCTTTCGGCAATTTCTGGTTCTATTCCCAGCATCTCGTGCAGATGATGACCCGTACTTTCGGCAACAAGGTTAAAGCTGTGCAAGCCCTCCGTGATAATTTCGGTGTTCACGCCCTCTATCACTATGAAAACTATTTAGTTTCCGCTTACTTCGGTACAAATTACTCAATATCCGTACATTTCGATGACGGCGGCTTGCGTTCCCGCCGCGTAAACCTTTTCGGTCATGACGAGCCGTACTATATGCCGGAGGTCAGAGCTTTCTGCGAGGTGCTGAAAAGCGGGAAATCCAACCTTACAGACGAAGATATACTCGCTCCCGTTTACATCATTGATGCCACAATCAAGGCGTATACAGAAGGCAGGATCGTTGACGTTTCCATTCCTGAATAACGTAAAAGCCGGAAATACGACCTAGTATTGAAGAAAGGAAAAGTTTATAAAAAAGCGCATTATTTCAGCAATGCTTTTAGCATCAATGATGCTATCCCTCGCAGCCTGCGGAAATGGCAACGATGACGTCACCAAGGATACCACCGATGCAGGTACCACCGCTCCAGTTAAAGATGTTCTTCCCGCAGGCATCGAAGAGCAGAATTACGAGGGCACCGTCAACATTCTTATGTACGATTGGTCACTTTACAAAACCTGCTTTGATCCCGGCGATGACATGACCGACATTTTAAATAAGGCACTTTACAACCGGGAGATTAAAGTAGAGGAATATCTCGGAGTTGACATTACCTACGAGCACGTACCGACAGTTCAGGACTACTATGAGCCCATCGCCTCGGCAGTTGCTACCAACGACGACCTTTATCAGATCCTTCTCTCTCACTGCATCAAAAACAACAGCGATCTTGTGGTAAACGGCTATCTCACCGATATGAACAATCTCGGCATTGACTTCACCGGGGAGTGGTTTAACCAGAATGCAAACGACGCCCTTAAGGTAGACGGCAAGCAGTTCTTCTGTATTTCCGACTATATGATCCCCGACCCTGCCGTTGTAATTTTCAACAGCAGAATAATAGAGGAAAACCATCTTGAAAGCCCCTACGATCTTGTGCGCAGCGGCGAATGGACCATCGATAAAATGCTCGAAATGATGGCCGGCGTTACCAACGAAAACGGCGATACCGTTTGGGATCACAATGACACCTACGGTTTTTCCGCCCCCGATGACTGGTATCTTACTAACTTCATACAATCTGCTGATGTTAACATTATTTCGAAAAACGATGACGGCGAATTTGAGCTTGTCTTCAACAGTGACAAAGCCTACAATCTCATGGATAAGCTCGAAGCTCTCCTCCTCGGGCCCGACACATATGTGTTCGTTGACGATGGATTACAGGACCCCAGTAACGTCCATGCTGAAACCGCTCTTACCATAGACTCCGATCGCTGCCTCTTCACACTTCTCGGATTCAGTTATTTCTGGAACATCCGTAATGCAGATGTTGCTTTCGGCATTCTTCCCTTCCCGAAATATGACGAACATCAGGAAGATTACCGTTCACTGGACTGGTCCGGTCTTATGTCCGTTCCCTTCTCTGTAAGCGAAGATTCTTACGAAATGGTGGGCGATGTTATTGAGCTTCTCGCTTACTACAGTGAAGAAGAAGTTATCCCCGCATACATCGAGGACACTCTCGGTACAAAGTTCGCTCGCGATGATAATTGGGCTGACATGATCGAAATCATCTTTGACAGCATCGTATTCGACCCCACTCTCTCCTATTTCGGATTTGAAGAATCGATC
>JAZRPJ010000227.1:0-33292 GCA_045649205.1 Candidatus Flemingiibacterium sp. | reverse complement strand
AAAGAAGCTGGCTGAAAAGAAAGACATCATCATTGCTCCTACCATCGCATACAGCCCCTCCAGTTGGGCAGTTGGAGATGCAACCAGCGGCACAGTACATATTTCCGAGGATGTTTTTGAAGCATACCTCTTTGAAGTATTCATGAGTCTGCTCTCTGCCGGAAACCGCAATATCTATGTGGTTATCCACCATCAGTTTGAGCAGGAAAGCCTCATGCCTATGACTCTTTCCTACATGAAGGCTGCAAAGCGCGCTACCATGAGATACCTTGAAAAGACCCAAGGTGAAGGCTGGTGGGGCAGCGAAAATTACGCTACCTACTACGACAATCTTGGCGGCGGCGACGATCCCTTCAGCTGGATCAAGGTGATCCCCACCATGAGCACCGAGGTTCAGAACGCTACCGGTTACGACCATGCAGGCAAGTACGAGTGCTCCATCCTCATGTCCCTATACCCCGATGCAGTTAAGCTTGAGCGTCTTGGCGACATCAACCACTGGTTCACCAAGAGTGCGGCAGAAGCAAGCACCGAAATAGGTGACGAGATGGTTAGACGTTCCCTCGAATATCTCGAAAAGAAGATTGTTTAATCGTATAAAATCGTGTGGCATCCCATATGGGATGCCATTTTCATTTATATAAGCGGTTTTGCAGCACGGGAAAGAATACCATGCATATGAGCGATTGCCACACCATAGTTGGTTATTGGAATACCGGCAACTTTTGCAATTTCATATCGGCGCGCGATCTCGCGCTGATTTAAGGTGCATCCTCCGCAGTGAATTACCAACTTGTAAGAGGATAGATCCGATGGAAACTCGCCGCCCGATGTAAATACAAATTCCGGATTCGCCCCCGTATGTTTCTTAATCCAGGCAGGAAGCTTCACCGTACCAATATCCTCGCACTGACGGTGATGGGTGCATCCCTCAGAAATGAGAATCTTGTCGCCCTCCTCGATGGAATCAAGCGCCGCCGCGCCTTTTACAGACTCGGCGAAATTTCCCTTATACCGCGCCATCAACATAGAAAAGGAGGTAAGCGGAATAGTTTCCGGCACAATACCCGACACCATGCCGAATACCTGGGAATCGGTAATGACCATCTTTGGCGATACCCTCGCAAGTGTCAGTTCAAGTTCCTTTTCCCTGCATACAACGGGAATAGCACCGGTATCAAGTAGATCCCTGATAACCTGCTGCTGTGGCAGGATCAGCCTTCCTTTGGGAGCAGATGCATCAATGGGCGTTACTAAAATTACAATATCCCCGCGCTCCACGAGATCGGATACAAGACGGTTTTCTGCCTCGGGCTTTGCAAAAGCGGCAAGTTTATTTTTCAGTTCTTCTATTCCCTCACCGGTGACGGCACTGACATAAAATTTATCCGGCTCGCCTTTTTTGATATCACATTTATTGTATACCACAATATGAGGGATTTTTTTATCGGAAAGGAGCTTTATAATTTTCTTCTCTTCTTCGCCGATACCACGGGAGCTGTCAACCGCAACTATAGCAATATCGGTCTTTCCAAGGACAGAATATGTCTTCTCAATTCTCTGCGCGCCAAGCTCGCCCACATCGTCAAGTCCAGCCGTGTCGGTGATCAGCACCGGACCGAGAGGAAGAAGCTCCATCGCCTTTGAAACAGGGTCGGTCGTTGTACCGGCTGTGTCAGATACAATGGACAGCTGCTGTCCGGTGAGAGCGTTTATAAGAGCAGATTTTCCCGCATTCCGTCTGCCGAAAATACCTATATGAATACGCTCCCCGGACGGGGTTTCGTTAAGATTTGCCATGAAAGCACTCTCCTTATTAGAATCTGAAGTCGCGCTGTCCGTTTCTTATATCCTTAAGTCGTTGAATTACAATGGAGCGCACCTTTTCATTCGGAATGTTCGCAAGCTCGCGAATGATAAGGTCAGTACCGATCACTTTCGTGTCAAGAGTAGCGTAATCAGTAAGATATTCCTTAAGGGTGAGAAGCGCATTTGGGTGACAGCAGTTTTGGATCTGCTTGCTCTTGCAGAGATCCATAAATCTGTCGCCGGTGCGTCCCTCACGGTAGCAGGCGGTGCAAAAGCTTGGAATGTAACCGAGCTTCATCAGCCAGTTTACAACCTCATCGAGAGTACGGTTGTCGGATACATCAAACTGCTCGGTATTTTCCTCCTGAACATCGTCTGCATAACCGCCGACACTCGTTTTCGATGCACCGGAGATCTGGGAAACACCGAGAGAAAGTACCTTTTCGCGTACCTCCTTGGATTCGCGTGTAGAAATGATCATGCCGGTGTAAGGCACGGAAATACGAATAAGCGCACATAACTTCGCGAAAATTTCATCGGAAATGGAGTTGTCAAAGGCGTTAGGATCGATATCCTGCGCCTTTTTGATTCTGGGCACGGAAATCGTATGAGGTCCGACACCGTGAACCGCCTCAAGATGCTCTGCGTGCATGAGAAGGCCCGCAAGCTCGTAACGGTAAAGTTCAAGTCCGAATAGCACTCCAAGACCTACGTCATCTATACCGCCCTCCATCGCTCTGTCCATAGCCTCGGTGTGATAGCAGTAATCATGCTTGGGACCGGTGGGATGGAGCTTTTCATAGCTTTCCTTGTGATATGTTTCCTGGAAAAGAATGTAAGTACCGATTCCGGCATCACGAAGCTTTCGGTAATTTTCAACGGTAGTCGCCGCAATGTTCACATTTACGCGGCGGATCGCGCCGTTCTTGTGCTTGATTGAATAAATAGTATTGATAGATTCGAGAATGTACTCGATGGGATTGTTTACCGGGTCCTCACCAGCCTCGATAGCAAGGCGTTTGTGACCCATATCCTGGAGGGCGATTACTTCACGGCGTATTTCGTCCTGGGTAAGCTTCTTTCTCGGAATGGTCTTGTTTTTAAGGTGATACGGACAGTAAACACACCCGTTTACACAGTAGTTGGAAAGATAGAGCGGCGCAAACATAACGATTCTGTTGCCGTAAAAATCCTTCTTGATCTGCTCTGCAAGCTTGTACATCTCGGCGATGACAGCCTCGTCCTCGCAGGCGAGAAGCACGGATGCCTCGCGGTGATTGAGTCCTTTATATTCTCTTGCCTTTTCGAGAATCGAAGCAATCAGCTCCTTGTCATCCTTGTGCTCGTCCGCATAGGCAAGTGTGGCACGGATTTCCTCGTCGGAAATAAATTCTTCAGCTTTCAGTGATTTTACGTCGTACATGGTGAACCTCCATATTCTATATTAGTTAAGCGAATCGCCCCTTGATAGGTCGATGGCGCAGTTTATTTTTTTGAATCTGATTTCTAAATCCTTTATATGCTCGGCGGTTTCATCGCCGGAACAAAGCTTGTCATTGTAAAGTAAATATTTTTTTCGCACACTTACGGGCGAGAGATTTGGCATTACTACATTTGCGCCTGCCAGAACTCCACGCTCCCGTCCATCCTCGGCAATAGTACCGAGAGCCGTAGTCGCTGGAAGAAGCACACGAGGTAATATCAGGCGAGTAAGCGCGAGCATGAACAGTACAAGCTCAAGCTTGCCTGCGGGGAAATCGCGAAACGGCGTGTCGCGATGCGGAATAAAAGGACCGATTCCCACCATCTGCGGTGACAGCTCGGCGAGAAAAAGTAAATCCTCCGCAAGATTCTCCGCAGTCTGGTAAGGTGAACCCACCATAAACCCGGCACCGACCTGAAAACCAAGCTCTTTTAAATCGTATAAACAACGTTTTCTTTCTGCAAGCGTCAGATTTTCCGGGTGAAGCTTACCGTAGTGGCCTGCGTTCGCGCTTTCATGGCGAAGTAAATATCGGTCAGCACCGGCATCACGGAATTTTTTGTATGCCTCGCGACTTCTCTCGCCTACGGAGAGAGTTACCGCACGATCGGGATGTGCGGATTTAATTTTATAAACTATGTCCGCAAGTGAGTCATCGAAAAACTGTCCGTCCTCGCCTCCTTGGAGAACAAAGGTGTGGAATCCAAGAGATGCGCCGTAATCACAGCATTCGAGGATTTCATCCGCGGTCAGACGATACCTCTCCGCCTTTCTGTTGTCACGTCGAAGACCGCAGTAGTAGCAGTTGTTTTTGCAGTAGGATGTAAATTCAATAAGGCCTCGGAGAAATACCCGCCGCCCGTAGATTCGGTCGCGTACTGATTCTGCCTCGGCACGGCAAGATTCGAATATCTGTAATGCCTCGTCGCCGCCGGCTGAAAATCCTTCAATTAATTCGGCAAGCTCTTTTTTTGAGGGAATATTCCCTGCTTTCAAAAAATCAATGATATCAGCCATTGCCGCCTACCTTTGAGTATATGGTTTTCGAGCTGACACCCGGAATTGCGCCGAGTTTTCCGGACATAGCGGAAATAATATCCGAAGGGGCATCCACAGCTACGCTGATAATAGAGATTCCGCGTTCTTTGTGAGGAATTCCCATTCTGCCGATAATATATTCGCCGTAGGTATGCAAGACATCGTTGAGCCTTGCCACTGAATCCGGCTCCTCAACTACAAGCCCGATAAGAGCGATTCTCGTATCCACTGCAACTCCATTCCGCCGCCGAAGCGGCATAAATAAAATATTGAAATTCAAATGGGTTCGGGTCCCATTTTTAATTTGAATTTATAGCGTGAAACCGCAATTTTCGGTTGACAGAAGTTAAACTTTCACGCTGACTCCTTTAACATATAAAAAATCTCCGACAGTTTCTGCCGGAGATAAAGTATCAAGACGCAAATAGAATGCGAAAATAACCACATCTTGACCTCGGAAAGACCCTCGGCGGCAGAAGTGTATTGAAGACGGTAAAGCTTCATCGGTGTCGGAAAGCCCTCGACCTTCGAAAACTACACCTTGTAAGTATATTATATCACGACTTATTAAAAAATGCAATACCTTTGTCGAAAATTTATCAAATTTTACGGCAAATTTTTCTAAACTAAAGTAACTTTAATCGAGAATAATCAAAGCAATGAATTCAAGCGGTGTATCGCCGATATTTTTTATCGAATGACCGTGTCCATTGGGGGTAAATGTGACATCTCCCGGCTCGACCTTGTAAATTACACCGTCGCCGCAGTATTCGCCAATTCCGGAGAGGATATAGTAACTCTCGCACTCGCCGAAATGCTCGTGATAACCCACCATTGCCCCCGGCTCAAGTGTAGCCTTGGCGAAGGTACGGAGATTTTTCGGGCAATCCGGAGAGGACAAAAGCTTGTCGAGTTCAAGACGTCCATTTCCCTTTTCGGGGTTGATTTCTTCAATAGGCGTACGGTCAATTTCTTTTGTTATCACTGTTTGTACCGTACTTAATCCTTCGCCATCAGTTTGACCATTACTGCCTTTTGTGCGTGAAGTCTGTTTTCTGCTTCCTCGAAGACCTCATTTGCATGAGCCTCGAATACCTTTGTGGTGATCTCCTCCTCGCGGTGAGCAGGCAGACAGTGCTGTACCATAGCATCCTTCGCCGCAACATCCATAACCGCATCGTTGATCTGGTAGCCTTTGAACGCAATTCTGCGCTTCTCTGCTTCATCTTCCTGACCCATGGATGCCCAAACATCGGTGAAGATCACATCCGCATCCTTCGCCGCTTCAAGAATATTGTCGGTAAGGGTGAAATCAGCACCGTAAGGCTTTGCAAAATCGAGAACCTGCGCATCGGGATGATATCCCTCGGGGCAAGCCGCAGATACCTTCATACCTACAGTAAGACCGCCGACGATAAGGGAGTTCGCCATGTTGTTTCCATCGCCGATGTAGCACATCTTAAGCCCGTCAAATCCGCCCTTGAATTCACGGATGGTGAGAAGGTCGGCAAGTACCTGACAGGGATGGCAATAGTCGGTAAGTCCATTGATGATAGGAATATCAGCATACTTTGCAAGATCCTCAACCTCTTTCTGTGCGAAGGTGCGAATCATAATACCATCAAGGTAACGTGAAAGTACGCGTGCAGTATCCTCAATGGGTTCGCCGCGACCGATCTGAAGATCGCGTGAGGAGAGGAACATTGCCTGACCGCCCAGCTGATACATACCTGCCTCAAAGGACACGCGAGTTCTGGTCGAAGCCTTCTGGAAAATCATGCCGAGAGTCTGTCCTGCAAGGTGCTTGTGGGGGATACCGTTCTTCTGCTCGTATTTAAGCTGGAGCGCCAGATTTAAAATATCATTTATTTCCTCTTTTGAGAGGTCAGCCATTTTTAAGAGATCGTTAACCATGATAATATTCCCTTTCGTTATTTCAGTATTTCTGCAAGGATCTTAACACCCTTGTCAATTTCATCGTAGCTTATGGTGAGGGGCGGAAGAAGACGCACAACATCCTTTCCGGCGGTAAGTACAAGAAGTCCGGCATCTGCGGCAGCAAGGAGATAATCCTTTGGAGTGCCCTCAACTGCAAGACCGATCATCATTCCTTTTCCTCTTATCGCTTTAACCTTTGAAGGCGCTGTTTCAAGGAGCTTTGAGGTGAGATACTCACCTTTTTTTGTAACTTCATCAAGAAAGGCCTTGTCGGATACACGGTTTATAACCTCAAGCGCACCGGCAGTAACAACGGGATTGGCACCGAATGTGCTTCCGTGCATACCTGCTGAAAGCGTGGACTCAACCTTTTCGCCACCAATAAACGCACCGATGGGAAGTCCGCCCCCAAGTCCCTTTGCAAGGGTTACAATGTCCGGCTTAATTCCGAAATGCTCGTATGCAAACAGTTTTCCGGTCCGTCCGATACCGGTCTGAACCTCGTCGAAAATTAGGATCAGATCTCGCTCGTCACAGATTTTGCGGAGAGTCTTCGCATACTCGGTTTCAAGAGGATTCACTCCCCCCTCACCCTGAATAGGCTCTGCCATGATGGCGCAGACATCATCGGTGATTTCCGCCATAAGTGCATCGACATCGTTGGCAGGCGCATATTTGAAGCCCTCGGTGAAGGGATAGAAAAACTGATGGAAATTATCCTGACCGGTAGCCGCAAGCGTTGTAACAGTACGACCGTGGAAGGAATTTTTAAGGGTGATTATAGTGGATCTTCCCTCGCCGTACTTGTCGAAGGAGTATTTGCGAGCAAGCTTTATTGCCCCCTCATTTGCTTCAGCACCGGAATTGCCGAAGAATACACGCTTCAGTCCGGAGTCTTCGATAAGCAGCTTTGCAAGCTCACCAGCCGACTGACAGTAGAAGTAGTTTGAAAAATGCTGTATCTTATCAAGCTGTGCCTTTACAGCATCACGCCAGGAATCGTCACACCAACCGAGGGAGTTTACGCCGATTCCGCTGGTGAAATCGATGTAAGTCTTTCCGTCAGCATCGACCATAGTGGCATTTTTGCCGCTGACAGGCGCAATTTTCAGCCTGCCGTAGGTCTGCATTATGTAGCTCTCGTCAAGAGCTATAATTTCTTTTGAGTTCATTTTGTACCTTCTTTATTTTTTGAACTGTGTTCCGATACCTTCGTCGGAGAGAAGCTCAATGAGAATTGAATGAGAGATTCTGCCGTCGAGAATAACAGTATGAGCGATACCACCCTCTACCGCGTCAACACAGCACTTAACCTTGGGAAGCATACCGCCTTTGATAACACCCTCGTCAATAAGTCCCTGCACCTCGTCGATTCTGACCTCGGGAATAAGGGTATCCTCATCCTTTACATCGCGCATAAGTCCACGTGTATCGGTGAGAAGAAGCAGGTTTGATGCGCCGAGAGCAATAGCAATCTTGCAGGCGGCTGTATCTGCATTAACATTGTATGCCGCACTGTCCTCGTCGCCGAGAGCAACGGTGGAAACGACCGGTATGTAGCCTTTATCGATGTTGTCCTTGATGATTGAGGTGTCAACATCGTAAATCTCGCCAACGTTGCCGTAATCAACATCCCCCTCCAGCTTGTGAGCCTTGAGAAGACCGCCGTCAATACCGCAGAGTCCCACAGCCTTGCCGCCAATCTGCTGAATCTTGTTTACAAGGCTCTTGTTGGTCTTTCCGGCGAGAACCATCTGCACGATCTCAATGGTTTCATCGTCAGTGTAGCGAAGACCGTTTACGAACTTTGATTCCTTACCTACTCTCTCAAGCATTTCGGAGATTTCGGGACCGCCGCCGTGAACGAGAACCACATTAATTCCGACAAGGGAAAGAAGTACAAGGTCAGCAATAACCGCATCCTTGAGTCCCTCGTTGATCATGGCGTTGCCGCCGTATTTTACGACGACGGTTTTGCCGGTATATTTTTGAATGTAAGGAAGCGCCTGAGTTAAAAGGGCGGCTTTGTCCTGATTTGATAAAAACATAATTTACTTCCTCCGTTAAATCTTATGAGCGGTAGTCGCCGTTAATGCGGACATATTCGTAGCTGAGGTCACAGCCCCATGCGGTGGCTGAAATGTCACCGTCATTCATATTGACATCAATAGTCAGATGGCGGCGAAGAAGAATGGTTTTTGCAAGTTCCTCGGAGAAGTCCACACCGCGTCCGTTTTGGCAGACGAGGATCTCGCCGGCACTGCTCTTGAAGGTGACATCGATTTTATCTGTATCAATATCAATTCCCGCATAACCGAGAGCACAAAGAATACGTCCCCAGTTAGCATCCGCGCCGAACATCGCAGTCTTTACGAGAGATGAGCTGATAACCGACTTCGCAAGCACTCTCGCACCAGCAAGCTCCTTAAAATTACGGACATCACACTGGATCAGCTTTGTAGCACCCTCACCGTCGGAAGCGATCGCCATTGCAAGACGGCGGCAAAGTGTAGCAAGTGCTGCCTTGAAGATCTCATAATCCTCACATTCAGCGGTGATCTCCGCATTTCCTGCCATACCGGATGCAAGTACTGTAACCATATCGTTTGTAGATGTATCGCCGTCAACACTTACCATGTTGAAGGTGTCGCAGATAACATCGGAAAGTACCTTCTGGAGCATTTCGGATGAAATCGCCGCATCGGTTGTGATGAAAGAAAGCATGGTAGCCATGTTGGGGCAGATCATACCCGAACCCTTGCAGATACCGCCGATATGTACAGTCTTTTCGCCGATATTGAAGCTGTACGCAAATTCCTTCTTCTTGGTGTCGGTAGTCATGATGGCGCACGCCGCATGGTCAGCCGCCTCGACAGAAGTGTCAAGCTCGGAAACAAGTTTAGGTATACCGTTAATAAAGGGCTCAATGGGAAGCGGCACACCGATAACGCCGGTGGATGCTACAATAATGTCATCAGCATTAATTGACAGTGCCTCGGCAAGCATAGCACATGTCTTTTCAGCCTTGTCGTAACCGTCGCTGTTGCAGGTGTTAGCGTTTCCGCTGTTGCAGATGATGGCTCTTGCCTTGCCGTTTTTAAGGTGAGCACGGGTAACGCCTACCGGAGCTGCAAAAACCTTATTTTTGGTGTAGGTACCTGCCGCGTTGCAGACTGTGTCGGCAACGATCAGTGCAAGGTCGCGCTTCTGTTTATTTTTTCTGAAGCCGGAGTGTATACCTGCCGCACGGAAGCCTGCCGCCGCACATACACCGCCCGTAATAGGTGTAATTTCGTAATTTGTCATTATATAATCCTTTCACAAATCAAATATATCCGCCGTCAATGCCGAGAATCTGTCCGGTTACATAGGATGCGCCGCATAAGAAATAAACAGCCTCCGCCACCTCTTCCACTGTACCCATGCGCCCCATGGGAATCCCCGAAACAAAGTCTGCCATATCTTCTTTTGAAACATTGCTGTTCATGTCTGTATCAATCACACCGGGAGAGATGCAGTTTACTCTGATTCCCGATGGTGCAACTTCCCTTGAAAGTGCCTTTGTGAAGCCGATGATCGCCGCCTTGGAGGTGGAATACTGCACCTCCATGGAAGCCCCAACCTGTCCCCATATAGAGGAAATGTTGACTATGCTTCCCTCTTGACGTGAAAGCATATACGGTAAAACAAACCTTGCGGCATCCATAGCACCGAACAGGTTTACATCAAACAGCCGCCGTTCTCTTTCGGTTGGAAGCAGATGGAAAAGCTCCATCTCATCAATTGCCGCGTTATTTATGAGAGCATCGATCCGTCCGTACTTTTTGTGGGTTTCATCAACCATCCGCTTAACGTCTTCAGTGTTTCCCATGTCTGCATAGACAGAGAAAGCTTCACCGCCGGATGAATTTATCTTTTCAGCCAGCTCCTTTGCGGCAACTTCGCTTTTATAGTAGTTGATGACCACACGCCATCCGTGAGAAGCGAAGCATTCCGCGCAGGCTCGTCCGATTCCTCTCGATGCACCGGTGATTATTACAACCTTTTCCATCTTTAGAATGCGGGAGCGACCATGGTAAGGCCGGTCGCCTCATCAAGTCCGAAGCGGATGTTCATATTCTGAATCGCCTGACCTGCCGCACCCTTGACCATATTATCGATAACCGATGAAATAATCAGCGTGCCGCAGTGGCTGTCAAGGTGAATCGAAATATCGCAGTTGTTGGACATCTTTACGTTCTTAATATTGGCATAAGCGCCAAGCTTCTCAATTCTTACAAAGCGCTCGTCCTTGTAAGCATCACACCAGAGAGTGTGAAGCTCCTCTATACTCATAGCGGCTCCCTTTTCGGTAAGCTGTGCGTAGATTGTGGACTCAATACCGCGATTTACCGGAAGAAGATGGGGCACGAATGTAACCTTAACCGCCTCGCCTGCCAGATATGTGAGAGTCTGTTCAATCTCGGGAGTGTGTCTGTGTGCGCCTGCCTTATAAGCGGCAAAAGCTTCGTTGGTATCGGGATAATGAGTACCCTGGGTAAGTCCGCGTCCTGCACCGGTAACACCGGATTTTGAGTCGATCACGATATGCGAAACATCAATGATACCTGCCTTGATCGCAGGGTTAAGCGCAAGTGAAATTGATGTGGGATAGCAGCCCGGGTTTCCGATTATGGGCGCCTTTCCGATCTCACCGCGATGAAGCTCGGGGATCGAATAAACCGCCTTTTCGTGAAGCTCGGGGTGCTTGTATTCCTTACCGTACCACTTGTTGTAATCAGCCTCATTGTGAAGGCGGAAGTCCGCACCGAGGTCAATAAGTACAGTGTCTGCCGCAATGCACTTAAGTGCAATTTCTTCGGAAACTCCGTGAGGCACGGAAGAAAAGATCACATCACAGCGAGGAATAATTTCGTCCACGCCCTCAAGGGTCATGGGCAGAACGCCTTTCAGATTGGGATAAATATCGTCAATTCTCTGTCCCTCGTAGGAAACGGAAGAAACCGCTTCGATCTTCACCTCGGGATGATTTATAAGAAGCCTTGCCAGCTCTGCGCCCGCATAACCGGTGGCTCCGATAATTCCGACTTTAATCATTTGTTCTCCTCCAAGAATTTATCAACTATGGAAATCTGTCTAAGTACCGATTCTTTACCGGGACCGCCGCGGACATTTCTGCCGTTGACGCAGGTCATAAGGTCAATGGCTTCGTAAATATCCTCATCAAAGTTGTCACATACATCACGGAATTCGTCGAGGGAAAGCTCTTCCAGCGTCTTGTCATTGTCAATACAGTAAGCAACAAGCGTACCCGAAACCTTGTAAGCATCACGGAAAGGCATACCACGCTTAACGAGATAGTCTGCAAGGTCGGTAGCGTTGATGAATCCTTTTGCCGCCGCACGGCGAAGTCTGTCGGCACGCACCGTCATTGTAGCGAACATTGAAGTGAATACTTCCAGAGAAATCAGCGTGTTGTCAATGGCATCGAAAATGGCCTCCTTGTCTTCCTGCATATCCTTGTTGTAAGCAAGAGGCAGGGACTTCATCATGGAATAAAGAGCCATCATGTCGCCGTAAATTCTGCCGGTCTTTCCGCGGACAAGCTCCGCCACATCGGGATTCTTTTTCTGCGGCATAATAGATGAGCCGGTAGAAAAGGCATCGTCAAGCTCGATAAATCCAAACTCGGAGGAACACCAAAGGATAATTTCCTCGGAGAATCTTGACATATGCATCATGAGAAGCGAAAGGTCAGAGGCAAGCTCCAAAACGAAATCTCTGTCTGAAACGCCGTCAATAGAGTTCTCCGTAACGGCAGGAAAACCGAGCAACTCTGCAACTCTTTCTCTGTTTATGGGATAAGTCGTGGAAGCAAGTGCACCCGAGCCAAGTGGCATCACCTTTGTACGTTTTTCGGTATCACAGAGTCTGTCATAGTCACGCATGAGCATCTGAGCATATGCAAGAATGTAATGAGCAAATGTTACGGGCTGGGCACGCTGAAGATGAGTATATCCTGCCATAACCGTATCGGTGTGCAGCTTCGCCTTTTCGGAAATTGCAGAAAGAAGCTCAAGAACACGGGATTTAATATCATCGATCTCGTCGAGCAAATACATACGAATATCGAGAGCAACCTGATCGTTTCGGCTGCGGGCGGTATGAAGCCGCTTGCCGGTATCACCTATTCTCTCTGTGAGAATGGTTTCGATGTTCATATGGATGTCCTCGGCATCAATGGAAAACTCAATCTTTCCTTCTTCGATATCCGAAAGAATTTCACGGAGTGCCACAACGATCTTGTCAGCCTCACTCTTTTCTATAATTCCGCATTCGCCGAGCATGGTAGCGTGAGCAATAGAACCGGTAATGTCCTGACGGTACATTCTTCCGTCAAAGGAAATTGAGGAATTGAAGTCATTGACTCTTGAATTTACATCCTTTTTAAAGCGTCCTTGCCAAAGTTTCATTGAAATTACACCTTTCGCCAAAAGTTATAAAAATCCGTATTTGGGAGAGGAATTGTCCCCTCCCAAATATCTGCGTATTTAAGTGATTATCTGTTTGCGTCGAGCTTTGCCTTAACCTTGATGGGAAGACCGAAGAGATTGATAAAGCCTGCAGCATCTGCCTGATTGTAATCCTCGTCCTCACCGAAGGAAGCGGTCTGCTCGTCGTAAAGAGTATAGGGAGAGGTTACGCCGGCATTGATGAGATTGCCCTTGTAGAGCTTAAGCTTTACGTCACCGGTAACGGTTTCGTTAACCTTGTCAACAAATGCGCAGATCGCTTCACGGAGAGGTGTGAACCACTGACCGTTGTAGCAAAGATCTGCCATCTTGGGAGCGATCTGTGCCTGCATGAAGTGGAATGTTTCCTTGTCAAGGCAGATGGTTTCGAGAACATTGTGAGCCTTGTAAAGGATAGTACCTGCGGGAGTTTCATAAACGCCGCGGCTCTTCATACCGACAAGACGGTTTTCAACGATATCAAGAAGACCGATACCGTTCTCGCCGCCGATCTTGTTAAGGGTTTCAACAAGCTGGACAGCGTCCATCTTCTTGCCGTCAACAGCGGTAGGGATACCCTTTTCAAAGTGGATCGTGACATAAGTAGGCTTATCGGGAGCCTTTTCGGGAGAAACGCCAAGCTCAAGGAAGCCGTCCTTGTTGTAAAGAGGCTCGTTTGCGGGAGATTCGAGATCCATACCCTCGTGAGAGAGATGCCAAAGGTTCTTGTCTTTTGAGTAGTTGGTTTCGCGGTTTATCTTAAGAGGGATGTTGTGTGCCTCGGCGTAGTCTATCTCTTCCTCACGGGACTTGATATCCCATTCACGCCAGGGAGCGATAATAGCCATGTCGGGAGCAAAAGCCTTAATGGTAAGCTCGAAACGAACCTGGTCGTTACCCTTACCGGTACAGCCGTGACAGATCGCGTCAGCGCCCTCTTTAAGTGCAATTTCAACAAGGCGCTTTGCAATGCAGGGACGTGCGTGAGAAGTACCGAGGAGATAGTCCTCATACTTCGCATCTGCCTTAAGGCAGGGCCAGATGTAGTTTTCTATGTAGTCCTGCTTCAGATCCTCAATGTAAAGCTTGGATGCACCGGTCTTTATTGCCTTTTCCTCAAGTCCGTCAAGCTCTGTACCCTGACCAACGTCACCGGAAACAGCAATAACCTCACAGTTGTTGTAATTTTCCTTAAGCCACGGGATGATAATAGAAGTATCAAGACCGCCGGAATAAGCCAGCACTACTTTTTTGATGTTTTTCTTATCCATGATTTTTACCTCACAAAAATGATTTTTTATAGTATACATATATTATACACCATTCCGCCGGAAAAAACAAGATTACAGCTGTATAATTATGTATAAATATTCATGGCGCCTATTTATACAAAAGTTATAAAATTGAATAAAAAACTTGCATAAAAGGAGAAATATTCAAAGAGCGCAAAAAATACGGCCTACATTAAATTATACCCTATATAAGCAGAAAAATCAAGAGGATTTTATAAAAAAACGGATAAAATATATAAGCGGACAAACTTTCTTCGCAAAACCAATCTGAAAGGAGATTTATAGTGAAAAAATTCAAAAAAATGATTATCGCGCCCCTTGTTTGCATCCTCCTTGGCATCTCTGCATCCGCATCGGAGCTTCACTGGTACTGTAAGTATAACGATAACCATGTACAGCCCTCCCTTCCCGCCGAATTTTCTTTTATCGAAAACTACGGCGGCATCTATGTCGACCATGCGCATGACGAAAATTCCAATGAAAAGGTAATATACCTCACCTTTGATGTAGGCTACGAAAACGGCAACGTAGCAAAAATTCTCGACACCCTAAAAGCGCATAACGCCCATGGCACATTTTTCGTCCTGGCAAATGTAATAAAGCGTGAAACAGCCCTTGTAAACCGTATGTTCGATGAGGGCCATACTGTTGCGAACCATACCATGTCCCACCGAAACATGGCAAATGCCGACCGTGCCGCCTTTGAAGAAGAGCTGCACGGTCTTGAGAAGCTTTGCCTCGATATGACGGGAAAGGAGATGGCAAAGCTCTACCGTCCTCCTGAAGGCTCGTTTTCGGAGGAAAACATGAAAATCCTCTCCGATATGGGTTATAAAACTATATTCTGGAGTGGGGCATACGCCGATTGGGACAATAATAAGCAGCCTTCAAGAGAATTTGCATTAAATAAGTTATATAGCAGACTTCATAACGGCGAAATACTTCTTTTGCACCCAACATCAGCTACCAATGCGGCGATTTTAGACGAATTTCTTACAAAACTCGAATCAGAGGGCTACAGCTTCGGGAAAATTGAGGACCTATGCAAAAGCTGACAGCAGTACTTCTCGTAGCAGCACTGATGATTAACCCATTGAGTGCAACCGCTGAAAATGAGCTTGCCGATGTCTATTTTTCAAAGGAAAACGAAAAAAAGCAGATTGCCCTCACCTTTGACGACGGCCCCCATTACAAATACACCGGCGAGATTTTAGATATTCTCGCCGAATATGATATCAAAGCCACATTTTTTGTCATCGGCAAGTTAGCGGAGCTTCACCCGGAGCTTGTAATAAGAGAGCTTAGTGAGGGACATGAGGTTGCAGGACATACATGGTCGCATCCGAAGCTTACCGGAATATCGGAAGAAACGCTTATCAACGAAATTAATGCCACAGAAGAGCTTCTTTTTGAAATTGCGGAATACCGCCCGAGGCTTTTCCGTCCACCCGAGGGAAAATGCGGAGAGATCGTGAGAAAGGTTGCAGGCAAGCTTGATTATGAGGTGGTTTTGTGGACAGTGGACACTCGCGACTGGGCGCATACTCCCTCTGATAAAATCGTGGAATGTGTGATGAACAACACCAGGTCCGGGTCAATAATACTATGCCACGATTTCATCGGAACAAACAGCCCCACCCCCGATGCACTGCGTATATTCATACCAATGCTGCTTGCGGAGGGCTATGAATTTGTTACTGTTTCGGAGCTGCTTTTCGAGTAAAAAACGGAGGGTGCAAAACGCATCCTCCGAAAATATTTAAAAAAATGTAACTGTAATCGTTGTTCCTTTGTCCACCTTGCTGGTGATATCAATTTTGGCGTTATGTCTTTCGGCAACGTGCTTGACGATTGCAAGACCAAGACCGGTACCGCCGGTTTCTTTGGAACGGGATTTGTCAACCCGGTAAAACCGCTCGAAGACACGCGGTAAATGCTCTTCAGGGATACCGATTCCCGTATCGGATACGGTCAGCTTTGCAATAGCCTTCTTTGCACCTTCGGACTTTACCGGAGAAATCGGTTCAATCTTAACGTCAACAGAACCGCCCTCGCGGTTATAACGTATGCCATTGTCGATGAGATTATAGATAAGCTCGGTGATCTCGCCGTGAAAGGCTTCAATGGGACAGGCACAACCCGTAACGTTTATGGAAATTCCCTGCTTATCTGCGCTCATATCGAGAACATCCTTACATTCAAGGGCAACGTTATAGAGGTCGACAGATTCAAGATTTTGTCTGTCTACACCCTCGTCAAGACGCGACAGCTTGATAATGTCCGAAATAAGTGTGAGCATACGTCCGCTTTCTCTGCGGATACGTCCGGCGAACAAAAGCGCATCCTGACCTTTCGCCATCTCCGATTCTATAAGCTCCGCATAACCAAGAATTGATGTAAGCGGTGTTTTCAGCTCGTGGGAAACGTTAGCAGTAAACTCCTGCTTGATTTTATCAATAGCATACCTTTCGGTTACATCAAGAAGAAGTCCGATTCGACCAACCTGTTCAGTGTTTGATACCACATGATTGACATGAAGCTGAAGATGCCGTCCGCCAAGGGTAAGATTCACCGAATCCGCACTTTCAATGCAGGAACAAATTTCTTTGCTGACACAAACCTCATCAATAGGCTTGCCCGGACATTTGTCCTTCTCCACCGAAGACCCAAGCCATGAATATGCACTGTCATTGAGCATAATAACTTTAAGGTCGTTATCAAGAATTATAAGTCCTTCATCCATGTTATTGATGATGGTAGAAAGCCGATTCTTTTCCTTTTCAACTCTTGCGAGCTGATGCTTGATCTCCTTGTCCTGAGTGTCGACCTTACCGGAAAGTGTTTCGAGCAGCGCAAATACGTCATCTCCTTCGAAATTGTTTTTTCGAAGGAAGTTTGTCATCTGGCGGACGTCGCGCTTTTCAAACAGCCTCGCCAGCATATAGATGATAAAGGCAGAAAAAATTGCAAAAAATAAACTGAGAACAGTTGCCTCTGCCGCACTGAACTTATTTGATGATAAAAGTAACATCCACAATGCCGAAATGATCAAAACTGCAACAGCAGAAATTGCGGCAAGCAGTAAATAACTTCTGACAGTTTTCTTTTTCATAACCCGGTCAAACACCTATTTTATAACCAACACTGCGAACAGTCTTTATGAGTGACCCCAAATCGCCGAGCTTTTGGCGGATGGTTTTTATATGCATATCCACTGTTCTGGACTCGCCTTCATATTCGAAGCCCCAGACCTCAGAGAGGATCCTGTCGCGGCTCATAACCGCATTGGCGTTGACAACAAGAAACTTTAACAGCTCATATTCTTTGTAGGTAAGATCGATTTCAATACCGTTGGCGGTAACCCGTCTTGACGAATCGTCAATAGAAATTCCGCCCACACAAAGCTCATGACCATCAGATTTCGACGCCTCAATAGCGGCGGTACGGCGGAGAATTGCCTTTACCCTGGAAACAAGCTCCATGATGCCAAAGGGCTTTGCCAAATAATCATCCGCTCCCATATCAAGTCCGCGAACCTTGTCAAGCTCGGTAGTTTTAGCGGTAACCATCATTATCGGAATACGCTTGGTGCGTTCGTTTTCGCGTATTTTTCTGAGTATTGCCAATCCGTCATCGCCGGGCAGCATTATGTCGAGTAAAATAAGCTTCGGAAGCTTCTCCTCAAGAGCCTCAAGCATGGAGGCGCCATCAGCAAATCCATAAACCTCATATTCGCTGTTTTTCAGCGCATAAGTTTCCATATCTCTTATGTTTTCGTCGTCTTCCACAATAAATATCATGTACATCCTCCTCGCTGACTGTTTTACATCTTTTTAACAGTTACTACATACATTCAAAAATTTTTATACATATTTATGATACAATTTAACTGTAGCTATTTTGTATGTGTGCGTGTAAACTTTTTGTAAATTCCGGCCGCTATTGACATTTTGTACCAAATATATTATAATAGAGATAGAACAAAATCAAGGAGTAAATGCTCATGAACGATAAAAACCTTTCCCTGCTCACCGATTTTTATGAGTTTACCATGTCAAACGGATATTTCAAAAACGGCATGGCGGAAAGAACCGTGTATTTCGACGTATTCTTCAGGAAAGTCCCAGACAACGGCGGATTCGCAATTGCCGCCGGACTTTCCCAGATTATTGATTATATCAAAGATCTGCATTTTTCAGAGGATGACATAGAATATCTTCGCTCAAAAAGCATTTTCGATGAGGATTTTCTAACATATCTGAAGAATTTCAGATTCGGCGGAGATATTTTTGCAATTCCGGAAGGAACCCCCATCTTTCCCGGTGAGCCAATATTGACCGTCCGTGCAAAGGCAATAGAGGCACAGCTGATTGAAACCTACATCCTCCTTGCAATAAACCATCAATCCCTCATTGCCACCAAGGCCAACAGGATCGTCCGCGCCGCAGGTGACAGAGTTGTCCTTGAATTCGGCTCAAGACGTGCCCAAGGCGAAGATGGTGCCGTTATTGGCGCGAGAGCCGCATATATAGGCGGATGTCATGGCACTGCTTGTACCCTTACTGATAAGCTTTTCCATGTACCCGCAGGCGGTACAATGGCTCATTCCTGGGTGCAGATGTTCGATTCCGAATACGAGGCCTTCAAGACATACTGTGAGCTTTATCCCAACGCCACAACGCTCCTCGTAGACACATATAATACACTAAAGAGCGGCGTTCCCAACGCCATTCGTGCCATCAAAGAGGTGCTCGTACCGAAAGGAATCACAAACTTCTCTATCCGACTTGATTCCGGAGATATCGCATATCTTTCAAAGAAAGCAAGGAAGATGCTTGATGACGCCGGACTCTATAGCTGCCGCATTACCGCATCCAATGCCCTTGATGAATACCTTATACGCGACCTTATTATGCAGGATGCGAAGATAGATACCTTCGGTGTGGGTGAACGGCTTATTACCGCATCGAGCAGTCCCGTTTTCGGCGGAGTATATAAGCTTGTGGCAGTTGAAAACGAAAAAAGCGAAATCATCCCAAAAATCAAAATCAGCGAGAATGTTGGAAAGATCACAAATCCTCATTTCAAGAAAGTATACCGACTCATTGATAAAGAAAGCGGAATGGCGATAGCTGACCAACTATGCGTTCACGACGAAGAAATTGACGAAACAAAACCACTTACGATTTTTGACCCGCTCGCCACATGGAAGACAAAAACCTTATGCAATTTTGAGGCAAAGCCACTGTTAAAACAAATCTTTAAAGGCGGCAAGCTTATATATACGTCCCCCGACATTGATGAAATACGCAGCTATTGTAAAGACGAGGTGGCAAGACTGTGGGACGAAGTTAAGCGCTTTGAAAATCCTCATGCTTACTATGTGGATTTGTCGGAGAAGCTTTATAATATAAAGAAGCAGCTCTTGGAAGAAGAAAGGTGACAAAATGAAAAAACTGCTTATTGTTGTGGATTACCAAATAGATTTCATAAACGGCGCTCTCGGCTTTGACACTGCCGAAGCCCTCGCACCGAAAATCGCCGACAGAATAAAGAAAGCACGTGCAGACAGCGAAGATGTAATATTCACCTTTGATACTCACAATGAAGATTATATGAATACAAGCGAGGGAAAGCACCTTCCCATCCCGCACTGCATTGAAGGCACAGACGGTCACCGCCTGCACCCGATGATAGAACCTCTCGTCAGCGAAGCGGACAAGCTTATTTATAAGCCCTCCTTCGGTTCGGCAGAGCTGTTTGACCTGCTCCGACAGAGGGATTACACCCATATCGAGCTGTGCGGACTTGTCAGTGATATCTGCGTAATATCAAACGCAGTCCTTGCAAAAACTGCCCTGCCTGAGGCAGAAATAATCGTTGATTCTTCCCTTTGCGATTCCTTCGACAAATCAAAGCACGAAGCCGCAATGTCGATAATGCGCAGTATCCAGATTAACGTAAAATAGAAAGAATGCACTCGTGAAATCACGAGTGCATTGTTATTTCTCCGGTTGTAAAAAGCTCCTCGCTTCCATCGGGATATAAGACCACCAGACGAAATTCATCGTCGATATGCTTTACAATACCCCACTTTTTTTCTCCGTCTATAATTTTCGTAACGGTAACTTCCTTTCCGATAATGCAGGAGAAGCGACGGTAGTCGTCGATATAGCCATGAGGATCAAGCCCATTATTATAAATTCGGTAAAATTCGTTTACCACTTCCGCAGCCAACCTGTTTTCGGCATTTTCAGGTATATCCTCATATAAATAGCCGGCGGTATTTGAAATTTCATCGGGGAATCCCCCTGTAGGCAGTGTCAGATTGACCCCAATTCCAAGCACAGCAAACTGAAGCTTCCCTGACGGTGACGATAGGGACTCCGTCAGAATTCCACATATTTTTTTGCCGTCAAGGTATATATCGTTTACCCACTTTATGTCAGCTTTAATTCCCGTTATGGTTCTTATGGCGCGCACCACCGCAACTGCCGCCGCAGTTGTAATACGAGTTGCCGCATCGGCAGATAAATCCGGCTTCAGTAAAATCGACATATAAAGTCCGCCCGAGTTTGAGAAAAAGGTACGTCCCATCCGTCCTCTGCCGGCAGTCTGATTTTCTGCAATAATCAGTGTTTCGGAAAAATCGCCACTTGCTACAATTCTCCGCGCCTCGGAATTTGTAGAATCGATAACGTCAAGTAACCTTACCGTCAAGTGAGGTAAAAGATATTTTTTCAGCTCATTTTCGCTTATCATCAGCTGTTATAAAAGCCCTTGTGCAGCTTGTTGATTCGTTTTACAATTCCCTGCAGATAGGCATTAACCTCGTTGCCGCCATTATCCATATCCGAGAATACGGCAAGAACATAAGGCTTATCGCCGCTTAATACGATGCCCGCATCATGGTACGCACCCTCATCCCATCCGTATTTGTGCATGACTTTGGTTGGAGATACGCCGTAAGGAATTATAACCGAGTGGCTGCTCTTTTTCATGCATTCAGCCATTATAGGTCCGTATTTTTCATCTTCTTCCGTGAACTCGTAAATAGCCTTAAAAAGCTTACCTGCATCTGCGGGACTCATGGAATTTCCACCTTTAAATATGGAATTTGCTTTCAGCTTTCGGGCAAGATCCTGCATGAGCGAGAATCCGAACCGACCTCGGAGCTGCTGGTATGCCACATTATCACTGTATTCGAGAGTGTATTTTACAAAGTCAAGATATGTAAACTCTGTGCCGTCCTCCATATCCTTGATTTTACCTGAACCGGGCTTTGACATGGTCTTGCTGTCATAAACTACAACCTCTAAAAGGTCGTAAATCGGATCGGAATACTGGATCTTAACGGTATCCGGCTCCCCGTCGCCGTCAGTATCAACCTTTTCGGGAACAAGCCCTTCGGATTCAACCTTATCAAAATAAGCCTTTTCCTCGGAAGAAACCTTCTTCAAAAGGGACAGTATGTAAGGTGCTTTTATCACACTTGCCGCATCGTAGACTTTGGTCGCTTCATAATCAAAATGATATCCCGTAGCAAGATCCTCGTAGTAAACGCTGACCGACGGATACCGCACGTCTTCCCTTGCAAGAACTCGCTCACGGAGAATTTTGTCGGTAAGCTCCTCCTCGGTAAGTCCCGATTCTTCAAGCTCCTCGGGAGTGAAAAGTACTTCATCTCCCAGTGCCTCAAGCTCCTTTGCCATGAGATCTGAAATAAGCACCCATTCGTATTCCTCGGTTGGAAGCCCGTCCTCGTCGAGAAGCGGCACTGATACGTAGGGAGCGGCATTCTCAATATATTCAACAATTTCATCAATGAGCTGTGCCTGTGCACGAACATCAATGGAAAATACCGTCTGATATTTTGCAATATCCGCCTCAAGCGCGGAAATTTCAGCAATTTTTTCTGCAAGCTCTGTCTTAAGAGCGGTGATCTCACCTTCGAAATACTTGCCGGAATCTGCAAGATTTTCTTCAAGCTCGGCAATTTTGGATTCAAGAAGGCTCTTTTCTTTTTTTAGATCTTCAAGAGCGGACTCAAGCTGTTTTCCTTCTCTTTCCAAGTCCTGATTCTCTTTGTTTAAGCCATCAACCACATCTCCGTGACTTTCGCGCTCACCGATTATTATAACTGCCGCACTGATGGCAATTATCGCAAGAGCCGCAATCATCAATATAGAGATAACGATTTTGTATTTTCTTGACATTTTTGTTTCTCACTCCGATATTTTTCTCAATTTAAAGCGATGCCCACCGCAAATATACTCTGCGGCGGACACGAGTTTTATCTGTAATCGTCATATCAAAACCAAGATACGTCCGTAATTTTCAATTTATAAGGTCGTTATAGAATATGATCTCGTCGGGAAGGCAGTAACCGAGCTTTTCCTTGGCGAGAGCAATAATATATTCCTTGTCAAAAGGTGTATTAAGCTTGTTCTGAAGCTCGTCGATGTTTCCCTGAACGTCCTCGATCTGAGCCTTTATACTTTGCTGTTCTTCTTCCAGACTGTTGTACTGGAGCTGAACGCTTACAAGGGTGATTATCATAAATAGGAACGCGAGCAATATTGCAAGCTTCACGGGTATTGACAATCGAACCTGTTTCATCTCGTATTCCTTTCAGTTTTTTTGAAATCCGTGCTTTTAATTTCTGACATACAGCTCTGATAAACCGAAAAAGCTTAGCAAAACTGATCCTATAAACATATCGGCAAAGTCTTGCCGTGATCCGCAGCGGCGGAAGAATGATCCATTTAAATAAAAGAGCTAATAAGGCCCACATGAATTTTGACAAGACGCCAAAAACAAGCCTTGTAACTCGCCCTACCGTATTAATATATAGGGCAAATCCGGCAATCACGCCGAATAAAATAAAAGACCTGAACCCTCCGTCGTTAGCCTTGAAAACAAAAATCACAAGAACAGCGGCAGAGGTACAGAAAAATAATACATCCTCAATGAAGGATATGATAAAAATAGTGATATCGGAAAGTCTTCCTATAAACTTCCCCGCCTCCGGGACGCGGAGCATAGCTCTCGTAAATCGCAAAACGTCAAAAAACACGCCGAGAGAGCCGCCTACGATCAGAGAATAGAGAAGCAATTTCCATTGAAGATGAACGTCAAAGGCGAGAGCATGAGCATCCATAAGCTAACCCTTAAGAAAATAATCTGCGTTTCTTTTTCTTCTCGTCAGCCTCGAAGAAAACAACACCGCTGATATTCCCCTCAACCAAAAGCTCACCTGTGTCGACAGACAAACTGGTGATATGAAGCCCGCTTCCGTCTATAGCCATAAGCCCGTATCCGCTTTGTAAAATAATACAGCTATCGTCAAAACTCCTGACATCTTCCACAGAGGTGACGGTAAGCTGTGTCCTGTCGCGGATGAAAATTTCCTGATGTACGCTTTTTTCCTTTAAAGTATCCATCTTCAATCTCCTCACAAAATATAATCTGTAACTATTTTATGGGAAATAAAAAGAAAATATAACCTTTAAGAAATGACTTCATACATTGAGGCAGCGTCAGCCTTTGCGGTGAATTCACGCACATCAAGAACCTTGAGCTTTGTTGTGCGCTGACCGAAAGTGATTTCGATTATGTCCCCCGCCTTGACATCGTAAGATGCCTTGGCAGGGCGACCATTAACCGAAACGTGCTGTGAATCGCAAGCCTCATTGGCAACTGTGCGTCTTTTAATAAGACGGGATACCTTGAGAAACTTGTCCAGCCGCATTATTATTTTGCGTTGAGCTTTGCCTTGAGGGTTTTGCCGGTTGTAAAGGAAAGGCGCTTAGAAGCTGCAATGGTGATAGCTTCGCGAGTAGAGGGGTTGATACCTGCTCTTGCGGGACGATCCTTAACTTCGAATGTACCGAAGCCAACAACCTGAACCTTATCGCCTGCGAGGATAGCGTCTTCAATTGCAGTGAAGGAAGCGTTTACAACTGCTTCAACATCCTTCTTCTTAAGACCTGTTTCCTTAGCAACTTTTTCGATGAGATTTGTCTTGTTCATGTCAACATTCCTTTCATAAAATTTTTTCTGATGTATACCACAACGGGTATATCTAATTATAACATTAATTTTCAAAATTATCAAGCCCTATTTAGAAATTTTTTTCAAAAAAGTGCGATAATTTCTGACTTTTTAAGTTTTTTCGCCCTAATGATTCCATTTTATGGAATATTTATAAAAAAAATCAAGCCTTTTTTTCATCGGAGGCGGTAGAAACAAGGCGGTCACAAGCATCGGATAAGGCTTTTTCCGGGTCAATATTAAGCTGTTTTGCAAGCTTTACAACTCCAAGAAGCATATCTCCGATGGCTTTTTCACAGTCGTCTGCCATATCGGGAGTCCCTGTATATTCGGGTACAGCATACCCAAGCTTCGCCGCTTTACTAACAAGCTTGTCCGCACGAATCAGCGCCGGCAGAGAGTGTGACACAGAGTCAAGCACTTCCCTGTCCGATTTCTGATTCTTTTCCACGATCTTAATTTTATCCCAATTACGAAGAACTTCCTCTGAATTATCAGCTTTAACGTCAGCGAAAATGTGCGGATGTCGGTTAATCAGCTTTTTGCAGATACCGTCCGCCACAGTATCAAGAGAAAATTCGCCTGCTTCTTCGGACATCCTTGCATGAAACACAACCTGAAGCAGCACATCGCCAAGCTCCTCGCAAAGAAGCGTAGCATTGTCGGTGTCAATAGCCTCAATTACCTCGTAGGTTTCTTCGATAAAATTCCGGCGTATGGATTTGTGATCCTGCTCTCTATCCCAGGGACAGCCGACCTCGGAACGCAGGATCTCCATTATTTCACGCAGATCCTCAACCTTGTAGCTTTCTTTTTCCTTTAATTTTTCTATTCTTTCCTTCATTTGAAAAATCCTTTCAATCAGTTTTAACAATATTTTTTTGAATGGCCGCAAGCGCAAAGTATAAAGCCGTGGCAGATATAACAGCCGGTATAATGCCGAAGTGCGGACAAATCGCCGCCGCCGTAGTCACCGCAGCCACTGAGATAATAAGATACCGTAAAAGCACACCAAGCTTTAACCATGATGAAAGGTCGGTAAGCGCGGAAATCGCCCCGACACATATGAGAATTACCGTGAGATAACAAATAAACGTTGACAAAGGTGTAGCATATTTACCGAAATACGGCGTCATAATATAGGTGCCGGCAAGCTTCACACCGCCGCCTATCAGCATAGCATAAAGGGGTACTTTTTCATGTCCCGTCGCCTGCAGAACCGTGTTAAACAGTCCGAGCATACATAAAAGAAAAGACGACGGCGCAAGTAAAGTCAGAAGCGGCGCACCTCTTTCGGCTACATCCGCCTCAAATAGAAGCGACAAAACTGGCTTCGCCATTGCCGACATTCCCACGGCACAGGGTATTGAAAGCATAGCCGTAGCCGATACAGCTTTTTTTATAAGCTCCTTCGCCTTGTTTTTTTCACCCTTTGATACAGCTTCCGACAGTGCCGGAAGGAGCGCGTAAGCAATGGGTAAGGTCAAAACCGGCGGCAGATTGAACATAGGCATGGCAAGTGATGAATAATTACCCCATACCGCTGCAGTTTCCGCCTGTGACATACCGGAGGCATTAAGGCTTCCGGTCATGATAAAGGAGTCGATAATGTTGGTAAGACTCATAACCGATGACGACAGTGTAATCGGCAAAGTCCGCACAATAAGCTGTTTTGCGGTAACCGAATAAGGGGTCAAATCCTTCTTTACAGAATCACGCCTTGAAAAAAGCATGGCAATATATAGAGTAAGCGTCCCTGCCGCAACGCCAACTGTAATACCGAAGGCGGCATAAGCCGAAGCCTTCGCAATTCCCATGTTTTCGGACATGGCATAGGATGCAAGGGCTATTCCGATAAAAACCTTCCCGAGAGCCTCTATGAGCTGTGAAACGGAATGAGGTAGTAAATTGCCAAATCCCTGAAAATACCCTCGTATCGCCGCTGATTGACAGACAAAAATAAGGGTAGGAGCAACGGCAATAATAGCAAATTCCGAATTTTCGATACGCATAAGTCGTGAAATGGGTCCCGCACCGAAAATAAGCCCAATACAGGAGAGGAGCCCCACTGCACCGAAAATAAGGGCGGAAATTTTGAAAATCCGCAGAGCACCGCTTTTTCTGCGTCCTTCGGGTAACTGTGATATCATTACCGATATCGCTGTAGGAAGCCCGGCACAGGAAAGCATATAAAGCCATGTAAAAAGGTTATACGCGCTGTTAAAGTAGCCCATTCCCTCCTCGCCGATGAGAGCAGTCATGGGGATTTTGAACATCAGCCCGGCGGCTTTGACAATAAGATTTGAAACTGTCATTATGACAATTCCAAGGGTAAGCTTGTGGACACGGCTTTTTCCCGTGTTGTAGGTAGTATTCAAATACAAACGCTCCCATCGTAGCGCGCGACAGGAGCGATTACCTTCTGTGATTTTACTCCCCGTCGTAATAATGCGCGATAGTATACTTAGCTTCAGCGCGAAGCTTTTCTACGTCCAATGTTGTATATTCGCCGTTTTCATAAAGAATCCTGCCGTCGCACATAGTAAGACAAACGTCACGGCTGTCGGCAGAAAACGCCACTGCCGAATAGGGGTCATACATGGGGATGTTGTTAAGAGAATCAAGGTCAATGAGAATAATATCCGCACGGCATCCGACTTCGATTTTTCCGCAGTCCGGTCTGCCCTGTGACAGTGCGCCGTTTTCCCACGCCATCTTACATATATCGGAAGTCTTTATAATGTCCGCACGGCGATTTACTCCGCGGTGAATAAGTGCCGCTGTCTGCAGCTCTCTGAGGACACTCAAAGCGTTATTGGATGCCGCACCGTCAGTGCCGAGAGCCACATTTACACCGTGCATAAGCATCTTTTCCACCGGAGCAACACCGCTTGCAAGCTTTAAGTTGCTTACCGGATTATGCGCCGCAGTAACACGGTTTTCAGCCATTATTTCCATATCCGACTCGGTAACCCATACGCAGTGAGCGGCGGTTGCGGTTTTCGTCCCTGAAGGAACTAAAATTCCGCAGTCGCGAAGGAATTCCACCGGTGTACGTCCACCGTTTCTTACCTTGCACTCCTCGTGCTCTCTTTCGGTTTCCGAAACATGAACCTGCATACCAAGGTCATGCTCGTGGGTGTAATCCGCCACCTCACGAAGGAATTTCGCCTTGTTGGTATACTCCGCATGAACAGACATATCAACAAGAATACGACCGTCGCAGACACCGTTGAAGTCACGGACAAGTGCCGCCGCCTCGTCAAAGCGGGAATTCCCCTTGATAGAATCGTTCTCGTCAAAGGAGAGTAAACAGCGTGCGACGTTGGCCTTTACTCCGGTATCCGCCACAACCTTGGCAGTTTCATCACTGAAGAAGTACATATCCGAGAAGGACACAACGCCCCCACGAATCATCTCAGCTACGGCAAGCTTTGTTCCGACTCTGACCGCCTCGGGAGTGAGTCTGTCCTCGGCTGGATATATCTTCTTTTCAAGCCAGTCCTGGAGAGGCAGATCATCACCGATCCCTCTGAAAAGGGTCATGGGGGAATGGCAGTGAACATTGTAAAAGGCAGGGGTAAGAAGCTTTCCTGTGCATTCGATAACTCTGTCAAAATCACCTGCGGCATTCTTCCCTACATGGCTTATGAAAGCCCCGTCAACCGCCACATCCGAATTTTCAAGATATGAGCCGTCATTTGTTATAACAGTCGCATTTTTAAATAGAATTTTCATTTTTGTCATCCTTAATATTAAATCTATTCCCGGGGCGAAAAAATTATTCTTCGTCCTCGTTTTTCGTTATATCTTTGATTATCTCTTCAATTATAGCTTCGGCACTTTCCCTGGCTGCTCTGTTCATCTCGTCAATGTTTGGAAAGACTTTAAAAGCATCCCCTGCCGGACGTATAAACCTCTCCGGTACACTCGGGAACGGACGCTCGAAAACATGGCATGGCGGCATCACAATATTCGGGCAGAATGTTGCGCCGTTTGCATGAGGGTCAACGGACTCCTCTCGGATGACCTCGTCGTACCAATCCTCAACATTGACAGAAGTCTTTACACTTTCGCGGAAGCCTATTACATCGTCATAGCTTTCAGATGCCATAGCAAAGCGATAGATTTCATCGAGAATGTAAATTTCAGCCTCGGCACGGTAGTATCCCTCCTCGAAGCCACCGTCAAGAAAGCGAACAAGGGAGCTTCCGCCGATGTCGAAAATCTCAATGTCATCCACATCCCCTTTGGCAAAATTACTGCCGAGAGGTGATACCTCGTCACCCGCATAGCCGTAGCTTATCTCACATTCAAGGCGAAATCCGTTATTCTTGTCGCCGAAAAGGAAGACATCCCCTCCGTGAACTCTTTCTTCACGGCAGAGTCCGCCCATAAGCTTGAAGCGGCGCAGATAGTGACCAAATCCGTAATATATCTCGTCCTGAAGATATCCCGGCGGAAAATGGAAATTATAATCCGCCGCATAGGAAAAATCAAGCTCCCGTCGCTTCGCATTGAAGACGATCCACTTGTATATTTCCTTTGGAAATTTTGCATATTTATCGGAAGATAAAGCATTCTCAAAAGCCTCGGCACACTGATTCATGCCAACATAGTCCGAAATGTGGAAATTATCCGATTTTCCACCAAAAGAGCTGTTCCAGATAACCGAAAGTCCCTCTTTGATGTAAAAATCCGCCGAATCACGAGGCGTGTTCCGGGAAAGGAAACGGTGATCGCAGACATAACTGAATCCGTAACGCTTGATTTCGGAAAAGAGCCTGTTTATATCGTACCGTCCCAGCGGAGTAACAATACTGTCCGGAATCATTTTCGGCTCATAACCGTCTACCGGCCAACCGAGATAAGCCTGCAGTCCATCTCTGTTGTCATTTACCGCAAAGGCAAACTGCTGACGCATGGGAGCGTAAAAATCCCGGCGCAGCTTGTCGAAATCCTTGTCGGCTGTGTAGCTTAAATTCGGATTTTCAGTAAACTCCAGCCGTCCGCCGAGAGCCTCCGCGAGATTCTCCGCTATTTCAACAACCTCAGCGTAAACACCGGCACCGACGCAGTTACAGTCGATCTCACCGGTCAAACGTCTGTCACCGGACAGATAGAATATGTCAAGAAAAGCGCAAAAAGCAAGATAGACCGAAAAACCGTCGGATTCAACGGTAATGTCATATTCGCTTGAGTTAAAAAAAGACACGATTCTGTTTGAAATATTCTCCCCATCAAAGCCGTCGATAGAAAAGAAGAGCCTTATGGGTAAAAACTCATCCTCCGGCGGCGGAAGCAAATCGAGAAATGCCAGCGAATTATCATCCGAATCCGCAAAAACAGACTCACCGTCAGAATCCAGAATATCCGCATCAAGATAACCTGCCAGATGACGGAGAAACCAATCGGTTTCGGATTCAGACGCATCACCGGTATTAAGGGCAAGCATCACCCTCTTGCAGGCTGAGTCCATTACCGGAAAATACAGGCACGAGCCTTTGTACTGCAGTGTCCTGCTTACCGAATCAACGGCGTGGGCGACCGCTGCAACGTCAAGATCTCCCTCAGGTTTTGAGAGAATTAAGTAATCGGACATTTTAGTTTTTGCCCGCCTCTTTAATTACGCCGCGAAGAAGTGATTTGAATTTTTCGGAAATTTCAGCAGCGGTGTCAAGGACTTCTTGCTCTGTGAGAGGATTGCCGGTAATGCCCGCCGCCATGTTGGATACGCATGATATGCAGAGCACCTTGATTCCAAGCTGTGCAGCAAAAATAACCTCGGCAACGGTAGACATCCCCACAAGGTTTGCACCCATAAGCTTGAGCATTTTGATCTCAGCCGGTGTTTCATACTGCGGACCGGACATATAAGCGTAAACGCCCTCTTTAAGAGTAAATCCGTGCGCTTTTGCGGTATTATGAGCTATTTCTCTAAGTCCCTTGTCAAAGACAGACTGCATATCGAAAAATCTTTCGCCGAATTCGGGGATATTCGCACCGCGCATAGGCGAATCGGGAGAAATTTTAATCTGATCGGTAACGCAAACAAGGTCGCCGGGAACGATTTCGCGTTCGTCATTGTAGCCGATACCGCCTGCCGCATTGGTGATGATAAGCTTTTCGATTCCGAGAAGCTTAAAAACGCCAACCGGATATGCAGTCTGCCACATTTCCCAGCCCTCGTAGTAATGGAATCTGCCGTTCATGGCGAGAACTGTACGTTCTTCCCCATCCTCGTATTTTATTTTTCCGAAGACAAGAACACCCTTTTGATAGGAAACAGTGGATGTGGGGAAATGGGGTATTTCTCGGTAAGGGATAGTAACGCTGTCCGCGAGTCTGTCTGCAAACTCACCCAGTCCCGAGCCGAGAATTACGGCAATATCGGGAGTAACCCCGATTTTTTCTTTTATATAATTTGCTGATTCAAGATAATCGTTATAAACTGCCTTTGCCATAACTGTGTCCTTTCTTTGACTTATATTTTATCCGATAAATTCACGAAGAAGAGAATCCTTCGGTATCATATCCGGAGTGATTTTTTCAAGTGCCTCAAGTTTTCCGAGAATTTCGCAGGCCTTGGGATAGTAAATATTTTCTTCCGGAACTGCCGCCAAAATTTGGGGAAGAACAGAATTCATAAGGAAAACCTCGTATTCCATAAAAGAGTTGATTCTGAGGTCCACCGTATCCGCATAAGGTAAAATGGATTTATCCTCATTTGCGGCAACGGAACGCCAGAGATGAAGTGTAAATTCAGGCGGTGCACCGCGGAAATTGAAATCTCTTACAATTCTGCGCATAAGGCGAAGCTCACGTCTGCCGAAATATACTCCGTCTATCTCCACATCCTCATCCACGCATATATAAACGGACTTGTATTTGTCCCCGAAAAGTGCCGTAACCTCAGGATAAATTGCCTGAATCCCCTCAAAAATAAATATGCTGTGGTCATTTGGGTCAACGCTTTCATAGCCGGAGCATTTACCAACAGTAAAATCATAAATAGGAAGCTCCGTGGGATCACCGGCAATAATGGAAGCCGAGCGCTCGGCGAGAAGGTCAAGATCAATGGCATTTACCGAGTCATAGTCTAAGTTCTTCTGCTGCATATCGGCGGTGCGGTCAAGAGCTTCCCTGTCCTTGAAAAAGTTGTCGATTGAAACAAGGTGGACCTCATAGCCGTTTTTGGTAAGCTCATTTGTAAGCTTCGTTGCAGTAGTCGTTTTTCCGGAGCAGGTTGGTCCTGAAAGGGCGATTATTTTAGGACTCTCCTTTATTACGGTTGCGCATATGTTATCAAGCGTAGCTTCAAAACTCTTCTCACATTCTGAAATAAGTTCAAGCTTCTGCTTGGATGTTGTAATATTATTAATTTTCAGCATTTGGTATTATCGATTTGCCGAGGCTAAATCTACCCTCCTTATTTAAAATTTTTATAAATATGATCAAGCTTCAAACCCGAAAAATCTGTCGGCTGCCTTAAGCTTTTCTTCTATCGAAGCTGCCTTGTCTGCCGCAAGATATTCATAGGGATATTTAGGCTCAAAAATGCGTTCAATATGTTTCTTTTTGTCATCACCCGTCCGTATAAGCTTGGTAACCGCACCGGCACCTACAGCAAAAATGGAGTGAAATTCTTCCATCATGAGTACGTTATAAAGGCACTCTTTTCCCTTTAATGTGTAGCCCACATTTTCAAGGTTTCCAACCGTGTTTTTCTGACGGTAAACATAGTATGGGTGATATCCTGAGTTTTTGAGTTTGACCTGTGAATAATCCACAGCCTTCACGGTTTCATCGGCTGAGCGGTTGTAAATTTCGGTGTCAAGACGAAGCACTTCCGCAGATTTTTTAACACAGAAGGTGTGAACCGTGATGTTTTCCGGCTCAAGCCTTAAAATTCCGTCAAGGGACCGTGAGAAGGAACGGAAATCATCGTTGGGAAGACCGGCGATAAGATCGGTATTTATGGACTCTATTCCGGCATCTCTCGCCGCCGAATATGCCTTGATGAAGTCGTTTACGGTGTGCCGTCTGCCGATAGCGCGAAGGATTTTGTCGTTCATGGTCTGCGGATTTATACTCATTCTTGTAACGCCGAATTCTTTCGCCACGGATAATTTATTCTTCGTAATAGTGTCGGGGCGTCCGCCCTCTAATGTGAACTCATTTAACTTCTTGATCGGTATGCTGTCGGCAAGAATTCCGAGAAGCTCCGCAAGCTGCTTGTCGGTTAAAATAGTCGGTGTCCCGCCTCCTATGTATACAGTTAAAATCTTGAAGCCGCGCTCTTTCAGATAGGAAAGCAGTTGTTTTGCATCTTCAATTACTCGGAGAAGGTAACTCGGAAGCAGAGAAAGCAGCTTTTTGGTCGAATATGAAACAAAAGAACAGTACGAGCAGCGTGTTGGACAAAAAGGAATGGAAATATACACCGAGCAGGTATACGGCGGATAACCGTCACCTGCAAGTCGGAGAATTTTCTGCTCACTTCTCGCAACCTCAACTGCCAAAGCCGCCTTTTTGGGACTGACAAGGTATTCTCTGCAAAGGATATTTCTCGCAGCCTCCGAAGAAAAGATACGGTTTCCCTCCTCATCTCTCGCCATAAGCAGCTCCGACGCAAGCTTTGCCGGACGGATTCCCGTAAGAATTCCCCAGGCGGGGCGGCATCTGAAAAGCTCCACACCTGCATCGAGCGCAGCAAGCCCTGCGGCGATCTTTGCCGCCTTCATGGCAGGATCGGTAATTCCCTCTCCGAAGCCGTGAATTTCGCTTATTTTAACCTTTCGTACAGCTATGGCGTGAGCTCCGTCACTGTAAAACTGACAGCTTACCTCAACTGTGTCGCCGTCGATATCATTACGGGAAAATTCTGCCCGCTCCTCTGCGGTTTCTCCCTCGCTTTCAGAAAAGGTAGAGCCGGGGAAAAACAGCATACAAACGGTTTGGAGATAATATTTATTTAAGTTTCCGTTAATTTTCAGATACATTGCTTTAACACTCCAAACATTAATATAATATATGAACCATCAACATAATATGCAGAACCGAGAAATTTTCAGCGTAAAACCGTGCTGTCCATGGTTATTGTTACCGGACCGTCGGCAGAAAGGGATATTTTCATATCCGCACCGAATACTCCGGTTTCGGTATGG
>JAZRPJ010000226.1:0-22494 GCA_045649205.1 Candidatus Flemingiibacterium sp. | reverse complement strand
AAGGCATACAATGGCATACCGGATGAATATGATATCTATGAAGGTAAAATATTGATTTAATGTAAAAAATATCAATTTATATAAACATATGGCAAAAAAATCTTAATTGTCTATATGTAGAAAAAAATATGATATTTTTGTACACTTTGCACTAAAAACCGTGGCGCCAACTTTAATGAAAGCCCTATAATGCGATTGGTGACCATAGTAAATAAAAATTACTTATACCACAATTATCTAACAAATGTATCGCGATGATACTGAAAACAAAGGATAAAAACATACAATATGGTAAATGCTATTTACACAACTGCGGCATAAATTGATAAAAATCAACATCTTACGACAAAATGCGCCAAAAATTAAATGTGAACAGTAAAAAAAGATTTCTCGGAGATGTTTGAATGACGTATGACGAAAAGATGACGGTTAACGTCACTCTTGACTTTTTTGCGGCATTATGGTATTATATTTGTATGAAAAAATCGGCGGACCATCCCAAAATTGACAGGGAAGGCTGTCAATTTGGTCAGGGTTTCGCTGAAAAGCGCACTTTTGAGGATTTATTTTGACCCTTCGCCCACACTCGAAGGGGCTTTTTAGCCTTAATGTGTGCCTATATGCGAATCTGTGCCTTTCAAAAGTAAAACCCGGCAGGAGGAAAAAGTTTAATGAAAAAAACGAGATTAACGCGGTTAATTGCAGCTTTTTTGTCATTGATGACCCTTGGCTCCACCATCAGCGTGAGTATCGCTGCTGAATCCGAAACAGAGGACAAATCCTCTACACTCGGCTATGATATAGCCGAAGTTCAGGCCCTCTTAAATGCGGAAGTTTATTCGGATTACGCAAAGCGTAACGAAGATGTTCCAAGAGCTAAAAAGTCAGTGACGATAAAGGGAATTGACTACAACGAAGAAGCTACCGACGCTGACGTGAAGGTAAAGGACGGCGTTCTTCATACGCCCAACTCCGGAACCGTTACATGGGATGTGGAAATCCCCCGGACGGCAAAGTATGCGGTAAAGATAAAGTATAACTTCCCCGCAGACGGCAAGTCTACAAACATTGAACGCAGACTCCGTATCGACGGCGAATATCCCTTCAAAGGAGCCAGATACTTAAGTATCACAAAAGTGTGGCAGGATGAATACGAAATAGGAGAAGACGGCAAGGTCGCTTTCAAGTCCGACCTTAACGGAAACGATATCAGACCCAACAAGTATATCGCTCCCACATGGCAGACCTATGTAATGTGCGATGCTACGGGCTATGATGTTGAGCCTTACGAGATCGTTTTTGAGGAAGGTACGCATACCTTATCGCTTGAAGCAACCCGTGAGGAAATGATCATCGACTCCATCACCCTCTACCCTTACGAGGATCTTCCCACCTATGAGGAAGTTCTCGCAAAGTATGAGAAGAATGGATATGCTCCCGCGGAGGGCGCTGAACCTATTGTCCTTCAGGCAGAGTTCACCGATGCAACCTCTGACAAGACCATCTACCCTGCAAACGACAGAACTTCCGCACTTACCTATCCTCAAAGCCCTTCGCTTTCCAAGCTTAACTACATAGGAAGCACAAAGTGGCAGAGTGTAGGTCAGTGGATCGAATATAAGTTCACCTGCGAAAAGGACGGTCTTTATGACATCATCCCCAGATTCAAGCAGGCTGACCTTGCAGGTATGTATACATCTCGCCGTATATATATTAATGGAGAGATTCCGTTCGCGGAAGCCAGCTATCTGCAGTTTGCTTACACCGATGCATGGAAAGCACTCCCCCTCACCGACGGAGAAACTTCTTTCAAATTCTATTTTGAGGCCGGCAAGGAATACACCATCCGCTTTGAAGTAGTTCTCGGCGAAATGAGCGAAATCATCGGCAGAGCGCAGAACTGTCTTACATCTATCAACAGCGACTATCTGAAGATCCTTCAGATCACCGGTGCTGATCCCGATGAATACCGCGACTACAACTTCCGTAAGCTGATCCCCGATACTATCAAGGATCTCTACGCACAGTACCTCGCTCTTGATTCCATCTCCAAGGAGATCGTAGAGATCACCGGAGAAAAGGGAAGCAACACCGCAACCCTTGATAACATCTCCCGTGTGCTTAAGAAGATGGCAACCGATGAAGACCAGGTGGCAAAGAATATGGATACCCTTAAGAGCTATATCGGTACTCTTGGTACATGGCTCAACGGCGTAATAAGCCAGCCCCTTTCTTTCGACTGCATTACCATTCAGCCTACCGGCGGCAAGATGCCTAAGGGCGAGGCGGGCTTCCTTGAAGCTTCATGGTTCGAAATAAGCTCCTTCGTAATGTCCTTCTTCACCGACTACTCCAACCTTGGTGCAACGGTTGAGCTTGACAAGGACGATGTAATTGACGTTTGGGTTTCTTCCGGTCGTGACCAGGCGCAGGTTATCCGCTCTATGTGCGATAACAACTTCACCAAGGATACCAACATCGGCGTTAACCTCCGTCTTGTAGCTGTGGGAACACTTCTCCCTGCAACTCTTTCCGGTACGGGACCTGATGTAGCGCTTCAGAATACTCAGGATATCCCCGTTCAGTATGCGATTCGTAATGCGGTAATGAAGCTTAACGATTTCGATACCTTCGATGAGGTTATCACGAGATTCTCTGAGTCCGCAACCGTTCCGCTGTCACTTTACGGCGACACCTACGGTCTGCCCGAAACTCAGTCCTTCTCTATGATGTTCTACCGCAAGGACATCTTCGCAGATCTTAATATTGAGATCCCCAAGACATGGGATGACCTTATGTCCATCGTCCCTGTTCTTCAATATAATAACATGCAGGTCGGTATCCCCGGCAACTATCCCGGACTTCAGATGTTCCTCTATCAGAGAGGCGGTAAGCTCTACGCCGACAACGGTATGAGAATCAATCTTGATTCCAACGTTGCACTTGAAGCTTTCGACGACTTGTGTTCTTACTTTACTCAGTACTCATTCCCGGTTACCTTTGATGCGGCTAACCGTTTCAGAACCGGTGAAATGCCTATCATCTTCGCGGACTATGTAACAATGTACAACCAGCTCTCACTGTTCGCAACCGAAATCCGTGACCTTTGGGAATTCGTTCCGATCCTCGGTACGGTTGATGAAGACGGAAATATCAACAACACTGCTATTTCTACTGTAACTTCTATGATCATGATGAACGGCTGTGAAAACCCCGATAAGGCATGGCAGTTTATGGACTGGTACACCACTGCAGAGGCACAGGCTCATTACGCTAATGAGATGGTTGCCATCGTCGGTCAGGGTGCTATGTATGCAACTGCAAACCGCGAAGCACTGGAATCGCTTCCTTGGTCCACAAACGACCTCGAGAACATCCTCGCGCAGCATAACAACCTTGCTACCATCGAAGAAATGCCCGGCGGTTACATCATCGCCCGTTATGTAGGATTTGCTTTCCTTGATGCGTACAACGACAACGCTGACCCTGTTGAAGGTCTTCTTGATTATATCGACGATATAAATAAGGAAATCACCAGAAAGCGTAAAGAGTTTGACCTTCCGACCCTTGAACTTGGTCAGACACTTGCTGATTTGGAAGCAGAACAGAGTGGATCTGAAAAATAATTCTTCCGTTCCGGTTTATCTTCGGGAATCACTTCCCGGAGATGGACCGAGGAATAATCTAAATCTGTAAAGGAGAGTACATCATGTCACAGAACGCAACGGCTGTAAATAAGCCGAAGCCGACAGCTCGTAAAGATATGTCCAATTTCCAGTGGACTCTTAAAGAGATTGCTCGCAACAAGACCGCGTATTTAATGATCGCGCCTTTTATGATTCTCTTTTTGATATTCACTGTATTCCCCGTTGGACTTTCTATCATATTGAGCTTTACGCAGTTTAACCTGCTTGAATTTCCCGAACCTGTCTTCATGGACAACTATATAAGACTGTTCCTTGATGACGATATCTTCATGACCGCGGCGATGAACACCCTCGTGTTTGCGTCTATCACCGGTCCTATATCTTACCTTTTGTCCTTGCTTGTAGCTTGGTTCATTAACGAGCTTACTCCCAAGATCCGTGCGATCGTAACCCTTATCTTCTACGCGCCTTCGATCGCAGGTTCCGTTTACCTCGTCTGGCAGGTAATTTTCGCAAGTGACTCCTACGGTATCGTTAACGCGTACCTTCTTGAATTTGGCTTCATCACAAGCCCGATTCTCTTCTTCCAGGATGCAAACTACGTTATGCCCCTTTGTATTGTAGTTGCTCTTTGGACATCCCTTGGTACTTCCTTCCTCTCCAACATCGCAGGTCTTCAGACTATCGACAAGTCACTTTACGAGGCAGGCGCTGTGGACGGTATTAAAAACCGTTGGCAGGAACTTTGGTACATCACCCTCCCGACCATGAAGCCTCAGCTTATGTTCGGTGCGGTTATGGCAATCACAAACTCCTTCGGCTTCGGTGCGATCGTAACAGCTCTCGCAGGCTTCCCGTCTGTTGACTACGCTGCTCACACCATCATGCACCATCTGGAGGACTACGGCGGACAGCGTTTCGAGGTTGGTTATTCCTCAACTATCGCAGTTGTGCTGTTCGTGATCATGGTTGGATGCAACCTGATCATCAAGAAATTATTATCGAAGGTGGGACAATAATATGGCAAAATTAAGAACCAGAAAACATAAAGTTGTCCTCAACCGTTCTGCTGGCGGCGACTTCGGAATCAACGCACTTCTTTTCATTCTCGGAGCTTTCATGTTCCTGCCGATGCTTTATGTCATCATGCAGTCATTAAAGCCTCTTGATGAACTTTGGATGTATCCCCCCCGTTTCTATGTAATGAGCCCGACATTCAAGAACTTCTCTGACCTGTTTAAGCTCATGAGCACATCTTGGGTTCCTTTCTCAAGATACATATTCAATACTGTATTCATTTCTGTTGCAGGTACTGCAGGTAACCTGATCCTCTCCTCCCTTGCAGCTTACGCTCTGGCGAAGATCAAGTTCCCGGGACGCGGCTGGATATTCCAGGTTATCGTCCTTTCCCTTATGTTCAACTCCACAGTTACCGGTATCGCTAACTTCCTTACCATGAGTACTCTCCGTTGGGTTGACTCTTACCTCGCAATTATCGTTCCCGCATGGTGTACTTCCCTCGGTCTTTACCTCATGAAGCAGTTTATGGAATCCTCTGTTTCCGACGCGGTTCTTGAATCTGCACGACTTGACGGTGCTTCCGAATTCCGTACATTCTTAACCATCGCGATGCCCATGGTTAAGCCTGCATGGCTCACCCTTATTATTTACTCTTTCCAGGGTCTGTGGAATGCAGGTAACTCCATTTACATCTATTCCGAGCAGCTTAAGACCTTCAACTATGCGATCAACCAGATCGTCACCGGCGGTATTGCCCGTGCGGGTGCAGGTGCGGCTTCTCAGGTTATCATGATGGCAGTGCCGATCGCGGTATTCGTTATTTCCCAGAGTAACATCATTGAAACTATGGGTTCATCCGGTATGAAGGACTAAGGAGGGTACTAATATGAAGAAAACAGCTAAAATATTTGCCCTCGCAGCAGCCCTCATTCTGATTCTCGGCTGTCTGCCCTTAGGAGCAACAACACCTTACGCAACATATACCTATTCGATTGACGGTTTCGCACTTATGTCCCCCGACGCTTACGTTCCGGACAGACATGTTGATGCCGATTATATGGGTATATCTCCCGATCTTAATACCCCTACCGATGTTTTCGTTGACGGTAACGACAATGTCTACATCGCGGACTCCGGCAACAACAGAATCATCGCTCTTGACAGACATTATAAGCTCAGATTCTACATCAGCGAGTTCGTTAACCAGAACGGCGTTCCGGACTCTCTTAATACTCCTTCCGGTGTATACGTTACCGAAGAGTATATCTACATCGCAGATAAAAACAATAACCGCATCGTAATGTGCAACCTTGACGGCACTTATTATAAGACCATCGAGGAGCCGGAAGCGGATGTTTTTCCTGCAAATTCGATCTATAAGCCCGAATCTGTTGCGGTAGACCAGTACGGCAGAATCTTCGTCGTATCCTCAACCACATACATGGGTGTTATCGCAATCAACGAGGACGGTATATTCCAGGGCTTCATCGGTGCACAGAGAGTTTCGATCGATCCTCTGACCGTTATTTGGAGAAGATTCCAGACCGGTGCACAGAGAGCACATGGTGAGCGGTTCGTATCAACCGAGTTTAACAACATTACCATTGATGAAGACGGCTTTATCTACGTAACTACTTCAACTATCGACGAAACAGACCAGCAGTCGGCTATTACAAGCAAGGACGGCAAATATGCTCCTGTTAAGAAGCTGAATACAGCCGGCGCCGACATCATGAAGCGTAACGGCTTCTTCGGTCCGGGCGGTGAAGTTGACGTATCTCAGCTTTCCACTTCAACCATCACCGGCACGTCCAAGATCGTTGACGTTGCGGTAGGTCCGGAAAAGACATGGTCCATCATCGACCAGAAGCGTTCCAAGATCTACACCTACGATGAAGAAGGTAACCTGCTTTTCGTATTCGGTGACATGGGTCAGCAGCTTGGTAACATCCAGTCTGCGCAGTCCATTACATATAACGGAAGCGATATCCTTGTTCTCGATAAGGTAGGAAACAATATCTCGGTTTACAGACGTACAGAGTACGGCGACCTTCTTCTCGAAGCAATTCAGAATACCAACGACCGTAACTACGACAAAACCGTTGATTACTGGACTGAAATCCTTAAGAGAAACAACAACTTTGACACCGCGTACATAGGCATCGGTAAGAGCCTTTACCGTAGTGCAGAGTATGAAGAATCCCTTAATTATTACAAATCGGCATACGATACCGAAAACTACTCTGAATCCTTTAAGGAGATCAGAAAAGAGTGGATCTCAAATTACATTCTTCTGATTCCGCTGGGAGTTATTGCAGTAGTACTTGCAATATTCTTCTTCAATAAATATGCAAACAAGCTTAACAAGAAGACCCAATTAAAGAAAGGCCGCAAGACCTTCTGGGAAGAGCTTGTTTATGCAAATCATCTTATTTTCCATCCTTTCGACGGATTCTGGGATTTGAAGCATGAGCAGCGCGGCTCTGTAAGAGCGGCTCTCGTATGGCTTGCAATTGCAATTGTTACATTCTATTACCAGGATGTGGGAACAGGTTACATCTTCAAGCCTGTACCTGGTTTCTCCTCCATCTTCGTACAGATTGCAGCGGTTGCACTTCCCGTCCTCCTTTGGACTCTCGCAAACTGGTGTCTTACCACACTGTTTGACGGTGAAGGAAGCCTGAAGGACATTTTCGTTGCTACTTGTTATGCACTCGTTCCCCTGCCGATTCTTATCATCCCCTCTGTTCTCTTCTCCAACGTGGCACTGGCAAACGAGGCAACCGTTGTCAACCTTCTCGTAAGTATCGCCTTTGTATGGTGCGGTTTACTTATCTTCTTTGGCATGATGGTTACTCACGATTATACCTTCAGTAAGAATATTCTTACCTCCCTCGGTACGATCGTAGGTATGGCAATAATCATGTTTATCGGTGTTCTTTTCTCAACACTTCTTGCGAAGATCGTAAGCTTTATCTCAAGTATCATAACTGAGATAACATTCCGTATGTAGTAACAGGATAGGAGTTATAGTAAATGAAAAAAATCAGATTATTATCGGCGTTCCTGGCTGTTGCTTTAGCATTAGGAATGTCACCGGCACTGCCGGTATTTGCGGCAGACAGCGAAGTCGCAGAAGAAGAAAAGCCGCTTGTACCCGGTCTTGATCCCGATACGGGTAAGCCTACCATTGATTATCTCAATCAGAAGTTCGAGACTCCCGAGGATAAGCTGGCTACAATGAAAAGTTACCTCAAAAAAGGTGACATGGAGCTGTTTGTAGAGCCTGTTTCCGGCGAAATTGCTTATGTCAACAATAAGACGGGACAGATCCTCTTCTCTAACCCTTATGACGTAGCTTCCTCCGGTGCTACAAAATCTGTAAAGCAGGAGCTGCTTTCTCAGATCGCCATTAAGTACACCGACAACGCAGACGAGCTTGAAATGTTCAGCTATGTTGAAGCTTGCGAAAGAGGACAGATAATCGTTAAGAAAATCAAAAACGGTGTTCGTGTAGAGTACTCCATGGGTCGTACCGAAACCCGTAAGCTCGTTCCGAAGCAGATAAACAAGGAACGTTTCGAAACACTTATTTTAAACAACATTCCCGAAGGTGCGGACAAGGAGAAGTTTATAGTTTACTACACTCTCCAGGACGCAAATGACCCGGAAATCTCAGACCGCGCAAAGCGTGAGATCATAGCTGAATTCCCTATCTGTGAGGAAATGGCTATCTATACCTACGATGCTTTCGCTTCTGACCGAGAAATGAACTTCGCGGAAGACCTTATTAAGAAATACTGTCCCGAATATACCTACGAAACTCTCGAAGAAGACCATGGTATAACCGGATATGCAGCAAATGATAAGGCGCCCGTTCTCTTCAGACTCGCTCTTGAGTATTCACTGGATGAGGATGGCAACCTCGACGTACGTCTTCCCGCAAACGGTATCCGTTTCGACGAGAGCGTATATCAGCTTGACTCCATCAGCTTCCTCCCCTGGTTCGGCGCAGGTTCTTCCTCTTATGAAGGCTATACCTTCATTCCCGACGGCTCCGGCGCACTTGTCAGATTCGAGGATGTAATAGGCAAGAAGCTCACCCTTACCGGTAAGATCTACGGTCAGGACTATGCATATCAGGAAGTAAGCGGTAATAACAAGGAAGTTATGAGAATGCCTGTTTACGGACTTGTTGAGTCTGATGTGTATGTTCCGCCGGTACTTGACGAGGGTGTAACTCCCCCCGAACCTCCGGCATACAAGCAGAGCAACGGCTTCTTTGCAATTCTCGAAGAAGGTGACTCTCTTGCAGAGCTCAGCTCTGAACACGGCGGCGCGAACCACAAGTACAATACGATCTATCCTACTTTCTATCCCAGACCGAAGGATACATACAATCTCGCTGATACGATTTCCGTAGGTGCTAACGCAGAATATACAATTGTATCCGAGCGTAAGTATACCGGAAGCTACAGAGTTAAGTACATCATGCTTACCAGCGAAAAGACCGCTGAAGAAGTTGGACTTGATTCCGATGAATACTACGTGGACAGCTACGTTGGTATGGCGAAGGCGTACAGAGATTATCTTCTCGAAAAGGGAACCCTTACAGAGTTCACCAAGGATGATATAAACAATAATATTCCTCTTTATATCGAATCCTTCGGCGCAATCGAAACAACCGAGAGAGTTCTTTCGATTCCTGTAAATGTACTCAAGCCTCTCACAACCTTTGACGACCTTAAGACCATGACCGAATCCCTTGAGGCTTCCGGTATTAGTGCTGACAGCATCAATTATAAGCTGACCGGCTTTACTAACGGAGGTATGGACAGTACTGTTCCTAACAGCGCTGTTTTCGAAAAGGCAGTAGGCGGAAATAAGGGCTTCAGCAGCTTTGTTGAATATGCAAACAGCAAGGGTGTTGGTGTATATCCCGATTTCGATTTTGCATATATGAAAAATTCCGAAGCTTTCGACGGATTCTCCGCCAAGAAGCACCTCGCAAAGGCAATGGATAACAGATATGCCTCCAAGCAGGTCTATGACCCCGCATGGCAGGAATTTGTAAGAGCCGGCATGATGGTAGTTTCTCCTTCCGTTTACAGCGATTACTTTGACGGTCTTAGTAAAGACTATTCCAAACTGAATCCTAACGGCATAGCAGCATCTACCCTCGGTACAGAGCTTAACTCCGACTTTGATAAGAAGGAGCCTTACAACAGAGAAGACTCCAAGGCGTTTACTGTTGAGCTCCTTTCCTCAATGAAGGAATCCTACGGCAGCGTAATGGTTGAAGGCGGAAACGCTTATTCTCTCAGTTATGCTGATCACATTCTCGGTGTTTCTCTTGACTCCAGCCGTTATTCCAGAGCAAGCGAAGCAGTTCCCTTCGTTGGTATGGTTCTTCACGGATGTGTAAACTTCACCGGTGATGCTATTAACATGGCAGGCGACACAGATTACGAAATCCTGAAGGCTATTGAAAACGGTTCTGCTATTTACTTCACACTTTCCATGCAGAATACATCACTTCTGAAGGAAGATGCTGAGCTTAGTAAATACTACTCCGTATCCTATGATATCTGGCGTGAAGAGCTTGCAGAGCTTTACGGCACTCTTAACAGTGCAGTATCCAGACTTCAGGATAAGCAGATCGTTGATCACGAGTTCCTCGTTGGTGAGCGTATTCCTACTGCCGAAGAGCTTGAAGCGGATAAGGCTGCAGAAGCAGCAGAGGCAGAGAGAACTGCTGAAGAAGCCATTAAGGCTGAAAAAGAAGAACTTAAGAGACTTCGTGAAGAGCGCCTTGCAGCTCTCAGAGGCGAAACTATCACACCGCCTTCAGAAGACGCTGGCGACGATACATCTTCCGATAATTTCCTTGAGCTTCAGCCCGAGGAGGAAGAGTTCAACAAGTATCTGTGTGATGACGGAAGAATCGTAAGAGTTGAATATGAGGGCGGCAAGTCCTTCATCCTCAACTACAATAACTTTGAGATCAGTGTTGAATACGACGGTGTAACCTATTCTGTCGATCCCCTTGATTTCGTGGTTGTGAAATAAGAAAGGAGAGGTGAATAATGAACAATAATATAGCAGCAAAGCCGCGTCGGCGCAAAGCCTCTCTTAATGCACGCAAGGCTCGTCTTGGTTGGGTTTTTGTACTTCCCTTTGTACTCAGCTTTGTGATCATTTATCTTCCGATTATCATTAACTCTTTGAAATTCAGCTTCTCGGAAATTACAACCGTACGAGGCGGCGGTATTGAGGTCAACTTTGTAGGTCTTGAAAACTACAGACAGGCACTCTTTGTTGACCCGAACTTCCTCAAAACCCTTACCGGCGGTATCCAGCAGCTTATATTTGATATTCCGGCAATCGTAATATTCTCGCTGTTTATGGCAGTTCTTCTTAACCAGAAAATGGTAGGAAGAGCGGCATTCCGTGCAATATTCTTTATCCCGGTTATCATTTCTACCGGTCTTATCGACCAGATCGACCAGTCCAACACCATGCTCGACTACATGGGTGATACCGAGGCAGGTATCAGCGACGGTACGGACAGCAGTGCCACGTCGGAAATTCTGTCGGCGGTGGATATTGAGCGGCTGTTTGCTAACATGAAGGTCGGTAAAGAGCTTGTTGATTATGTCGTTGGTATGGTTAACAACATTTACGATATCATCAACCGCTCCGGTGTTCAGATGCTTATATTCCTTGCAGGTCTTCAGTCTATTTCTCCTGCAATCTACGAATCCTGCGATATAGACGGTGCGACCGCTTGGGAAACCTTCTGGAAGATCACCTTCCCGATGATAAGCCCCATGATTCTCGTAAATGCGGTTTATACGGTTATCGACTCTTTCACGTCCCAGTCCAACGCGGTTATGGCCTATATCAGCTCCAACAGTGCGGCAGGCGGTGACGTTGTCGGTACGGCAATGGCTTGGATCTACTTCGCTATTGTCCTTGTAATTATCGGATTGGTTGCCGCACTCATGGGCGGATATGTCTTCTATCAGAAGCGCGATTAAGGAGGGAGATTAAATGAATACTCAACAAGCACCAAAAGCTCCCCGCATTATGAAGGAGAGTAAAAACAAGATCCGAGTTGAATTTGAGAGAACCCCTCTTTGGACTCGTATTAAGTCAAAATACCTTACATCCAAGTTCTTTATGGATGTAGTATTTAAGATTTTCAGATTTGTACTTCTCATTGGTATTTCTTACGTAATCCTTTTCCCGTTCTTTGCGAAGATCTTCGGTTCATTCATGAGCCGCGAGGATTTCCTCGATGTAACGGTTAAGCTGATCCCGAAATACCCAACTCTCGACACCTATAAGGCAATCATCGACAGCAACAAGTACTTTGAAGCGCTGACTAATACAGCTATTCTTTCGGTACTGTGCGGACTTATTCAGACCTTTGTATGCTGCCTTATCGGTTACGGACTTGCGAAGTTCAAATTCAAGGGTAACAAGCTGATATTCCTCCTTGTTATCTTTACAATGATCGTTCCTCACAGAACGCTTCAGCTTTCAATGTTCATGCAGTTCAGATATTTCGATATTCTCGGAATATTCGGCTTCCTTGGCGATACACTCAAGATATTGCCCTTCTCGTCCATTGACCTTATTAACAGCTATTGGCCGTTGGCACTCCTGTCCTTTGGCGGTCTGGCGTTTAAGAACGGTCTGTATATCTTCATGATGCGTCAGTTCTACAATGGCGTGCCGGACGAACTCGAAGAGTCCGCCTACATCGATGGAAGCGGAACTTTCAGAACGTTCATTCAGATTATTCTTCCGCTCTCGATTCCGATGATGATTACTATATTCCTCTTCGCGTTCTCGTGGCAGTGGACGGATAACTTCTACACAACGGTATTCTTTACCAAAGCTAAGACAATTATGATGCCTGACATCATTGCAATCCCCAGATCTCTTAATACGGAATATGCGGCTAAAAACCTCTATGAATCCGCTATCAGAAACACTTGTGGCTTGATGATTCTCGCTCCTCTGCTTGTAATGTATGTATTCCTGCAGAAGTACCTCATCGGTGGTATCGAACGTTCCGGTATCGTAGGTTAATAAAAAAGGATTCCGCACATCTTACGGTGTGCGGAATTTTTTTATGGGGGAGAAACTTTCTTATAAGAAAGTTTCTCCCCCGAAGTTCCGCATAGCGGAACTTCTCCCACTCTTCAAAGAATTTTAATGGAAAGGGCAAGGGGACATCGCGGACAGCGGCTTCGAGACCGTAAATGGCGCGATGTCTGCGGGAGCTTGCTGCCTCGATGCCTCTGCCCCGGATGTCGGCAAGAAGATATGCCTATAAAGTTCTTTGGGGGAGCTTGAGGGGACTTTCTTTCAAGAAAGTCCCCTCATCGTTTCTTATTACATAACAACTTTACCCTCATAGATCTTGGTAGCGTCGCCGGAGAGGTAAACTGCCTCGTCGGCGTATTTGATCTTGAGGTCGCCGCCTTTAAGCTTGACGGTGATTTCGGTATTCTTTTTGCAGAAGCCGTTTTCGACTGCCGCGACAACAGCCGCACAAGCACCGCTTCCGCAGGCGAAGGTTTCGCCGGAGCCGCGCTCCCATACACGCATCTTAAGTGTGGTTGCATTGAGAACTTTAACGAATTCCACATTGGTGCGCTCGGGGAAGAGTTGGTCATTTTCAAACTTCGGACCGATTGAGGCGAGGTCGATGTTGTCGAGAGGCTGGTCAAACTCATCGCTGAAGACTACGCAGTGAGGATTACCCATGGAAACGCAGGTGATCTTATATCTGTCGCCTGCCACTTGCGCCGGTACGCCAACCACTGTACGAAGTGACATCTTCACGGGAATGAGGGAGGGATTAAGCTCCGCCTTGCCCATGTTTACGGTGACGGTGTTAACCTCACCGTTGACCTTTTCGACCACGGTTTCGCGAATACCGCTGAGGGTTTCGATGGTGACAGTTTCCTTGTCGACCATACCGTTGTCAACCATGTATTTTGCTACACAGCGAGCGGCGTTTCCGCACATTTTGCCTTCACTTCCGTCAAGGTTGAACATACGCATCTTTACGTCTGCCACATCGGAGGGATACATGAGTACCGCACCGTCGCCGCCGATACCGAAGTGACGGTCAGCAAAGCGGATACTTAAGCCCTCGGGATTGTCGATGCGCTGATTGAAGCAGTTGAAGTAGATATAGTCGTTACCGCATGCTTCCATCTTGGTGAACTCCAGGACTTCCTTGGAGTCGCGCATATCGTTGATATTCACAAGCTCGGTACAGTGCTGTGAATAGCGGCTCTTTAAGCAGTCTGCAACTGCATTTGCAGTGTCGATAGATGTCAGACAGGGAATTGCACGTTCAACCGTCTTACGGCGTATCTTAACGCTGTCACGGGTGGGGATTCTGCCCTTTGCGGAGGTGGAGATTACATAGTCGATTCTGCCCGATTCGATAAGCTTCAAGGTGTTGTTTTCGCCCTCGTGGATCTTGTCTACGGCAGTGACCTTCATGCCGTAATCTTCGATTATCTTTGCCGTGCCGCGAGTTGCATAAAGCTCAAAGCCCAGGTCGTAGAACTTCTTCGCGGTTTCACCGATTTCAATCTTGTCGCTGTTGCGGACGGTGATGAATACGCCGCCCTGCTTCTTTAACTTGTAACCGGCAGCCACGAGTCCCTTGTAGAGAGCTTCCTCGCGAGTGCTTGCAAGACCGAGAACTTCACCGGTGGACTTCATTTCCGGGCCGAGGTGGTTATCCACATTCATCAGCTTTTCGAAGGAGAATACGGGCACCTTTACCGCAACATATGGGGAGGTCTTGTAAAGTCCTGTGCCGAATCCCATATCGCTGAGCTTTTCGCCAAGCATACATTTGGTTGCAAGATCGACCATAGGCACGCCGGTAACCTTACTGATATAAGGAATTGTACGGGAGGAACGGGGGTTAACCTCGATTACATAGAGCTTGCCTTCGTTGATAAGATACTGAATATTGACAAGTCCCATGATGTTTAAGGATACGGAAAGCTTCTTTGTACACTCGATGATTTCGCGGCGAAGTCTGTCGGTGATGTTCCATGCCGGATATACTGCAATAGAGTCGCCGGAGTGGATACCGGTACGCTCAACGTGCTCCATAATACCGGGGATGAGGATGTCATCGCCATCGCAGATAGCGTCGACCTCAAGCTCTGTACCCATGAGATATTTGTCGATGAGAACTGGGTTTTCGATGTTGTGGGAGAGGATGATCTCCATGTACTCCTTAATATCGTCCTCGGTGAAGGCGATGATCATGTTCTGGCCGCCAAGCACGTAGGAGGGGCGCATGAGTACGGGATATCCGATCTTTGCCGCTACAGTCAGGGCTTCTTCGGTTGTCATTACAGTGAAGCCCTCGGGACGCTCGATGTGGTTTGCCTCAAGGAGAGCGTCGAATCGTTCACGGTCCTCGGCGGCGTCAATTGAATCGGCGGATGTACCGAGAATGTTGACTCCGTGCTCGCTCATATACTTGGTAAGCTTGATTGCAGTCTGACCGCCGAATGCCACTACAACACCGTAGGGCTTTTCGGTTTCGATGATGTTCATTACATCCTCGGGAGTGAGAGGCTCAAAGTAGAGTCTGTCGGCGGTGTCAAAGTCGGTGGAAACGGTTTCGGGATTGTTGTTGACGATGACAACGTCGTAGCCAGCCTTCTTCAGGGACCATACGCAGTGAACGGAAGCGTAGTCGAACTCGATACCCTGACCGATTCTGATAGGTCCTGAACCGAATACGATAACGGTCTTCTTATTTGGGTCTTTCTTCTTTTCGATAAACTCTGCCGCTTCGTTTTCGTCGTCGTAGGTGGAGTAGAAGTAGGGGGTATTTGCGGCAAATTCAGCGGCGCAGGTGTCAACCACCTTGTAAACTGCGCGCTTGTGCATACCTTCGGGAAGGGGCATCTTTGTGAAGGATTCAATGAGGTTATCGGGATAACCCATGTCCTTTGCCTCACTGTAAAGCTCCTTCGTGAGCGGTTCGGAGGCGAGTCGCTTATCCATCTTAACGAGATTCATAAGCTTATTGAGGAACCATTCGTCGATCATGGTGATAGCGTGGATTTCATCAACGGATGTGCCGCGGGTGAGTGCCTCGTAAATGATGAACAGCCGCTCGTCGTCCACATTGTGAAGTCTTGCGGCGATTTCCTCGTCGGAAAGGGCGCGGTATTTCTTGTGGGTGAGGTTGTTCATGCCGATTTCAACGCCGCGGACAGCCTTCATGATAGCCTGCTCGAAGGATGTGCCGATAGCCATGACCTCGCCGGTAGCCTTCATCTGTGTGCCGAGAGTACGCTTTGCGTAAACGAACTTATCGAAGGGCCACTTGGGGAATTTAACTACCATATAGTCGATGGTAGGTTCGAAGCAGGCGTAGGTTGTGCCGGTAACGGCATTGATGATTTCGGGAAGTGTGTAACCGATAGCGATCTTCGCCGCAACTTTTGCGATGGGGTAACCGGTCGCCTTGGACGCGAGAGCGGAGGAACGGGATACACGGGGGTTGACCTCGATCACCGCATACTCGTAGTTTTCGGGATGGAGTGCGAACTGACAGTTGCATCCTCCTTCGATCTGAAGCTCATCGATGATGTCGAGAGCCGCGGAACGGAGCATCTGATATTCTTTATCGGAGAGGGTAACAGCAGGAGCAACGACCACGGAGTCGCCGGTATGAACGCCCACGGGGTCGACGTTTTCCATGGAGCAGATGGTGATAGCATTGCCTGCGCTGTCACGCATAACTTCGAATTCGATCTCCTTCCAGCCGGAAACGCACTTTTCAACCAGTACCTGGTGGATAGGAGAAGCGTTAAGTCCACCGTTTGTGATCTCGATAAAGTCGGCTTCGTTATATGCGATACCGCCGCCGGTGCCGCCGAGAGTAAATGCCGGACGGATGATAAGCGGATAGCCGTTGTTTGCCGCAAATTCAAGGGCGGATTCGAGGTCGTTTACCACCACGGAGGGGATGCAGGGCTGACCGATCTTCATCATGGTGTCCTTGAACATCTGACGGTCTTCAGTCTTGTCGATAGTATCGGGGCGCGCGCCGAGAAGCTTAACGCCCATCTTATCGAGGAAGCCTTCCTTGGCAAGCTGCATGGAAAGGGTAAGTCCCGTCTGACCGCCGAGGGTTGAAAGAAGGCTGTCGGGACGTTCTTTTTCGATTATACGCTTAATGGTAGTGAGGGTCAGCGGCTCAATGTAAACCGCGTCTGCCATGGCATTGTCGGTCATGATGGTCGCAGGGTTGGAGTTTACAAGAACGACTTCAAGACCGTCCTCTTTAAGAGCACGGCAAGCCTGAGTGCCTGCATAGTCAAATTCTGCCGCCTGACCAATGACGATAGGACCGGAACCGATAACCATTATCTTTTTTATATCTTTTCTGAGTGGCATAATAATCCTCCTATTACTTCATTAAGCTGATAAATTCGTCGTATACAAAATCGGTAGCGTTCGGTCCGCCCACAGGTGAGGGACGGAACTGCACGGAAAAGCCCTTTATATCTGTATATGCAACGCCTTCAACGGTGGCGTCGTTGCCGTTTTTGTAGATGGGAGTGATGCTTTTCGGCAGGGTGGATTCCTCAATGGTGAAGCCCTGATTGTGAGAGGTGATGAACACCTTTTTATCCGAAGTACGGATTACCGGCATACCTCCGCGGTGACCGTGGGGGAGCTTTACGCATTTCGCACCTTGGGACACTGCGAGCATAAGGTGACCGAGGCAGATGCCAAGCATTGGAAGCCCACTCTTTGCCGCCTTGCCTATCTCGGCGACAATGTCGGGGTTCTCGCAGGCACATCCGGGACCGTTGGAGAGGACGATGCCGTCGGGATTATATGCGAGTACATCCTTCGCCTTGGTGTAAGCGGGTACGGTAACTACATCGCATCCGCGGCGGTTAAGCTCTGCCGCAATAGAGTCGGATGCACCGAAGTCCCAAATGACGACCTTGCGCTCGCTGGATGCACTCTCTTTAAATGAAGCCTCCTTGCAGGTCACGGCTTTGACGGGAGAATCCTCCTTGTGAGCCTTAAGCTCTTTTTTGATCGCTTCTATGTCTGTAGGCTCTTCGTACATGATCTTCGCCTTCATAGAGCCGTTGTCACGGAGAATACGGGTCAACTTTCTCGTATCGATCCCTGAAATTCCCACGATCTTGTTTTCATTCAAAAAAACGTCAAGACTACCCTCACATCTGAAATTTGAAGGCTCTTGACATAATTCTCTTACAATATAAGCGCGAAGGGAAGTGCCCTTGCTTTCACATTCGGGAGTAACAACGCCGTAATTACCTATAAGGGGAAATGTCTGAACAACAAATTTGCCTGCATAACCCGAGTCAGTAAGGGTTGACATATATCCTGTCATGGATGTTGTAAAAACTATTTCGCCAATAACTGATGATTCGTAACCAAAGGATCTGCCCGTAAAGGTCATTCCGTTTTCAAGAACCAAAAATACCGACTTCGCCTGCATATTCTAACCTCCGTTTTGTATGGAAACTGCGGATTTTGCCACAATCCCCCATTATCTTATCTTTTCATTCTATTATACCACATTTTCACCCCCACTGTCAATATATTAATATGTATAAATATTTCTCTCACCGTGCGTAAATTGTTGTATAACATCGGGGGAGGGGGATGCGCGCAGGGAGGGAACGACGTGGGGAAAACTTTCTTGAAAGAAGTTTTCCCCGCACCCTTTTCAAAGAACTTTATAGTGAAGGGCCTACCGACATTCGGGACAGAGGATTCGAAGCGCAAACTTCGCGCCTCCTCCGTGGGTCCCTTCCTCACTCCAGCAGATTGCTTCGCAACTGCTCCAGATTGCTTCGCAACTGCTCCAGATTGCTTCGCAACTGCTGCACGGCGCATTGCGCCGCCGGGAGGATGCAAGCTCCCACAGGCTGTGCGACAACGGTTGGCTTGTCTATATTTGCCTCTCACTCTGGGAGAGGTGTCGGCGTAGCCGACGGAGAGGGCTGTAGTATGTACCGCCCCAATCCCTCCTGCATCACCCGTTAAAATAATCCAGTGTTTCCGACCGTATCTGACGCCGGCAAATGAGAAGCACGAAGATATTGACAGCCGTCATCACACTGATGATAAGATCCGAAAGTCCCCACAGCAGCTCGCTTGCCCCAACTGCGCCGATAAACGTGCAGAGGGCATAGGCTGCAAGATATGCATATTTTACCCACACAAGCCCCCGTTTATTTATAAAGCGAAGACTTTCGACCCCATAGAAAAACCAACAAATTATCGTGCAGAAAGCAAAAATAATCACCGCAAAGGAAAGAATGTATTCCGAAAAAGGGATAAATTCCCCAAAGGCATCAATGGCGATAGTCATTCCGCCATTTCGGAGGGAAATCCCCATCTGCTGACCGATAAGGACCACAAGCGCAGTCAGCGTGCACATGATCGGCGTGTCGATGACTACCTCCATAATCCCCCATACCCCTTGCACCGCCGGCTTTGCCGCCTCGGATGTGCAGTGGGCGATAGGGGCAGTGCCGCAACCGGCTTCGTTTGACACGATTCCCCGGGTAACTCCCACGCTCATAGCACGGCTTGTAAGCATACCTAAAATTCCACCGCCTGCCGCGCGAAAATCGAAGGCGGATGAAACTATGTCACCGAAAATATCGCCGAGAACGGGAGCATTTGCAAAAATGATATACAGCGACATTCCGATGTATGCCGCACTCATGAGAGGAATCAGCTTCGATGTAACAAAAGAAATTCGTTCAAGCCCTCCGGATGCCACAAAAAGCGTTACCAGCCCGAGAATTAGCCCGACAATGACCGGCGAAATACCAAAAGCACGCTCCACAGAAAGAGCAAGGGTATTCGCCTGTAAGGTACATCCCATAGAAAGGGAAGCCATGAGGCAGAGAACGGCGAAAGCCACCGACATAACGGATGACAGTCGCCCTCCGAGTGAGGATATGTAATGAAACGCACCGCCGTGATATTTTCCGTCATCCTCCTTCTTTCGGTGGCGACGGGCGAGGACGATCTCGGCGTATTTCACGGGAATAGCGGCAAAGGAGCTTATAAGCATCCAGAATACCGCTCCCGAACCGCCGATAGCAATAGCAGATGCAACTCCGGCGATGTTCCCAACACCGAGGGTGCCGGCGAGGGCGACGAGCATTGATTTGAGAGGCGACATTCCCGAGGATGAGGGCGTTTTCAGTGCCGAAATTATTTTCCTTGGCTTCAAAACAAAGAAAAATCCCAGATAAGCGGAGAGAAAAATTCCGCAAATAAAGAGGGATATGCATAAACCCGGACCGAAAATATATGTGTTTAAATAATCAATAAATCTTTCCATAAGTGCCTTTTCCCGTATTGTTTTCAGCGAACGGTAATATTTTCCCGTGCAGTTGTAATAATTATATGAGTAAGACGGTAAAATTAGCACTCTATAACGTCGCTTGACAACTTCATACTGCGTAGACTTTCTGCACAAATCCGTACAGATGAAAATAAGTTGTTAAATAACTGTAAACTATGGAAAAAACACTTGATTTTTATAGAAATTCGATGTACAATATAAGCGTACGTTAGCACTCACGCAGTTTGAGTGCTAAAAGCACAGAAAAATAAACAGCCGAAAAAAGGCTCAAATTTATAGGAGGATATGAACATGACTATTAAACCGCTTAGCGACAGAGTTGTTGTTAAAATGGTAGAAGCAGAGGAAACCACAAAGAGTGGCATCATCCTCGCAGGTACTGCAAAGGAAAAGCCCCAGGTAGCTGAGGTTGTAGCAGTAGGTCCCGGCGGAATCGTTGACGGCAAAGAGGTTGTAATGACCGTAACTGTCGGACAGAAGGTAATCACCGGCAAGTATGCAGGTACCGAAGTTAAGTGCGACGGCACCGAATACATCATTGTTCGTCAGAGCGACATTCTCGCAGTTGTAGAATAAAGCAGCAACAAGTGCTGCTATTAAGTTTTCATCTCGGTCGGCATAGCCGCCCGTTTGCATGGCAAACCGATGAAAACTTGCCACCCTATTATTAATTATTGAAAGGATAGTGTATTTAAAATGGCAAAGAATATCATTTACGGAATCGAAGCAAGAAACGCACTCCTTGCAGGCGTTGACAAGCTTGCTAACACAGTTAAGATCACCCTCGGTCCTAAGGGCAGAAACGTAGTTCTCGACAAGAAGTTCGGCGCTCCCCTTATCACCAACGACGGTGTTACCATCGCAAAGGAAATCGAACTTGAAGAAGCAGCTGAAAACATGGGCGCACAGCTCGTAAGAGAAGTTGCAACCAAGACCAACGATGCAGCCGGCGACGGTACAACTACCGCAACTCTTCTCGCTCAGGCGTTCATCACCGAGGGCATGAAGAACGTAACCGCAGGCGCTAACCCCATCGTTATCCGCAAGGGTATCCAAAAGGCAGTTGAAAGAGCTGTTGCAGGTCTTACCGCTAACTCCAAGAAGGTTAACGGCACTGCTGATATCGCACGTGTCGGTACAATCTCCGCAGGTGATGAGATCATCGGTAACCTTATCGCTGACGCTATGGAAAAGGTAAGCTCCGACGGTGTTATCACTGTTGAAGAGTCCAAGTCCGCAGAAACCTACTGCGGGGTTGTTGGGGGTATGCAGTTTGACCGCGGTTATCTCTCTCCCTACATGGCAACCGATACAGACAAGATGGAAGCTGTTATCGACGACGCTTTCATCCTCATCACCGAAAAGAAGATCTCCAACATTCAGGAAATCCTTCCCGTTCTCGAACAGATCGTTCAGGCAGGCAAGAAGCTCCTCATCATCGCCGAGGACGTAGAGGGCGAGGCTCTTACCACTCTCGTACACAACAAGCTCCGCGGCACATTCGTATGCGTAGCTGTTAAGGCTCCCGGATTCGGAGACAGAAGAAAAGAAATGCTCAAGGACATCGCAACCCTTACCGGCGGCGAAGTTATTTCCGACGAACTTGGTCTTGAACTTAAGGACACCCAGCTCACACAGCTCGGGCGTGCAAGACAGATCAAGGTCAACAAGGAAAACACCATCATCGTTGGCGGTGCAGGTGATTCCGAGGAAATTAAGGCAAGAATCAACCAGATCAAGAATGGAATCGAAACCACCACTTCCGATTTTGACCGCGAAAAGCTCCAGCAAAGACTTGCGAAGCTTGCAGGCGGTGTTGCGGTAATCAAGGTTGGTGCGGCTACCGAAACCGAAATGAAGGAAAAGAAGCTCCGCATCGAAGATGCTCTCAACGCTACCAAGGCAGCAGTTGAAGAGGGTATCGTAGCTGGCGGCGGAACAGCGTACCTCAACGTAATCGACGACGTTAAGGCTCTTCTCGATACCGTTGACGGCGACGAAAAGACCGGCGTTAAGATCGTTCTCAAGGCTCTTGAAGCACCTGTTCGTCAGATTGCTGAAAACGCAGGCTTTGAAGGCTCTATCATCGTTGATAAGATCCTTACCAGCGGCAAGAAGGGCTACGGCTTCGACGCTTATAATGAAAAGTATGTTGACATGATGGAAGTCGGCATCGTTGACCCCACAAAGGTTACACGTTCCGCACTTCAGAACGCAGCAAGCGTTGCGGCAACCGTCCTCACCACCGAGGCAGTTGTGGCTGACATCAAGGAGCCCGAACCTCCGATGCCCGCAGGCGGCATGGGCGGCGGTATGGGCGGTATGTATTAATATCGACGCGTATAAAAACGATGAGGGGAACTTTCTTGTAAGAAAGTTCCC
>JAZRPJ010000225.1:0-2619 GCA_045649205.1 Candidatus Flemingiibacterium sp. | reverse complement strand
CTTCCCGTACCCGAACGTTCCGCACATACCCTACGCCAACGCACATTCCTGCGGTGCTAACAAACCACTTTATCCTTCGTTCGTATGCCGCTCCCTCAAACATCGTAGGGGAGGGGCTTGCTCCTCCCGCATCCGAACGCTTCGCATTTGACGGGTGTAACGCAAAAACACCCGTCCGAGAATACGGACGGGCGCCTTATACGACACTTACGTTAAACTTAAAATGCGATCCCGCAAGCCACAAAAGCTACAATAAAGCCTCCGAGCAAAACGAGAGACATGATTTTTATCACTTTATTCTTGGATAGGTAAAGACTGATACAGGAAAAGAACGTACCCACAAACGAAAGAACACAGCAGATCCCTTTGGTAAATGCCAATGTCAAATAGTCGATTCCGCTTGTATTCGGCGTACTTTGCAGGTAATGATATTCATCCACCCCTGCGGCTACACAGCCCACAAGCAGGGCGAGGAATATAACGGATAACGTAAAGGTTATAATAACAAATGCTTTTCTCATGTGACAATCTCCTTTGTAAAAACGATAGAGATTATTTTACCTTGATACCTTTTTTCTGAAACTCATTCCCTCGCCCCTACGGCAAAGGAATCCTTGCACATTTATTTTCTGCTTCGTAAAATGATCCCGGCGATAATTTGAGTAATCGCAATAACAATCGCAATTGTTATCGGAATAGAACCCAATTTATTGTCATAATCAACAATTAACACACAGCCCCAAATGAACAATGCAAATACGCCTAATAAAACGGCTAAAGCTATGGTTACAGAAATAATCCTGAGCTTTTTAGACATAACTTTACCTTCCGGAACAACATACATCATCAACTCTAAAAAAACTTCAAATATTACTTCAAATATAATTTCCATAACGTCACCTTAGCTTCTTGTCCGCCTCAATTGGCGGTAAATTTTATATCATACCACAGACATTTATTCAAGAGAAAAGTGGTACTCAATAAACTCAAGCATTTTTTCGGTTTTATCTTCATCTGCCTCACAGATATAATCAAGATCCGGGGAGTATACCCATAGATATGCAATGCGGCACGTTTCCTCCGAGATACCCACCATGCCAAAGTTTTTGGGGTATACCGTGTCATCAAACACGGTCACCTTAAAATCAAAGCCTGCCGCTGAAAACGCTTCAACGGGGAGAGTATATAATACGTCAACGGGACCTAAAACGGTTTGCGCTCCGTCAACATACGTATATGCATCAGCAAGGCGTTCCTTTTCGAGGGCAAATTCTTCTTCACCGTACTCTGCAACAAGCTGAAGAGAGTAGTCGGGGAAGATTGTGGTATCTTTTCTTGAAAAATAGTCTACCTTTTTATAGTCACCAATTTCAGCCAGGTCGGGCATAAACGATCCTGCCATATAGCTTTTAACATCGTCTGCATATGTATCAATATCAGTATCGGTCTTGATGCAGGATGAAAGGGAGAAAGCTAAAACAAGAGCGGTCAGTAGAGCAAAAAATCTTTGCATAACGTCACCCCCTTTAGATTATTGTATAGTCTTTGGCGTGAGGCAAGTGTCCCCCCACGCTTTTGTACTCATTCACGCTTCAAGACTGCTGTCAAGCTCGAAATACTTGCACGGGTACACGTACGCCACGTCGGCTTCTTTTTGAAGCACAACGTAGTAAAACTCATCCCCTGCGATAGACACGTTACAAAGCCCCGCACCGCTGAAGGCGAAGTCACGGCTCCATTCGTAGTGCTTATATGTGTTATGCAAACGCCACGACGAGCCGCCTTCGAAATGGAAGAAGATGGCTTCCCTTGTGGAGCGAGCACGTCTGTAGCCTAAGTGGGGCTCATATACGGTCTGCTCCGCGATATGGCTGAGCTTTTTAACGGAGATTGACATGTCGCCCCTGTCAACGGCAGATGCAAGCGCCTCCTTTTTGTTTTTGTTGTCGACTGCGGATATTGCAAACCTGACTATGTGATATGCGGCTGGCGTAAAAACTGCAAGCCCGACCAAAACGCTTTGAAATAGTATTCCAAGCACCACGGCAAGCAAAGATATCGGTATTATGTACTGAAATCTCCAATCCTCTGCGATACTCAATTCGCACGAGATGATTTCCGACAGGTCTTTTTTGATGTTCTCCATCGTCAGCTTTTCTTTTCTCATGTGTCGCGTCCTTTCTCATATAAGCTGTTATTTATATAGACGGATTTTGCAAACAAAAGGTTACAGCAGAGCTTTATTTTTTACTATTATACCACACCTGCGTCGGGGGCGCAAGGGGAAATGAAGCACTCGCTCCCGCTCGCATGAAGCAGAATCCTCACGGCTTCTATGAAGCATTTTGCTTCGCAAAATATGAAGCGAAGTGTTCCATATCGTGCCGTACGCTTCATTTACAAAAACAAAAAGCACTTCCGAAGAAGTGCTTTGGGGTTTGGCTCTCGTGCACGAAAAAGAACTGGACGAAAGCCGAGGATTTTTTATAATATAAACCTATACAACTATTTATTTTCTTGGTTATTCAAATCAATAAGATTTTGTATTCTTTCTGTATTCTCACTCGAAGCCCACTCTTTTAGCATATTGCAAGGAAAACTATTGCATTTACCACAATG
>JAZRPJ010000224.1:0-11971 GCA_045649205.1 Candidatus Flemingiibacterium sp. | reverse complement strand
GCAGAACCGAGAAATTTTCAGCGTAAAACCGTGCTGTCCATGGTTATTGTTACCGGACCGTCGGCAGAAAGGGATATTTTCATATCCGCACCGAATACTCCGGTTTCGGTATGGATCTCTCGCTTTCTAAGCTCCTCGCAGAAAAATTCGTAAAGCTCATTTGCTCTCGCCGGAACTTCGGAAGCAAAATAATCAGGTCTGTTCCCTTTTTTGTAGTCAGCTCCCAGGGTGAAGTTGGACACTACAAGTGCTTCGCCCAAAACATCCTTGACGGAAAGATTGAGTTTCCCGTCCCCATCATCGAAAATCCGCAGCTTACTTATTTTTTCTGCAAGAAGCACCGCATCCTTTTCTTCGTCACCTTTCATGACTCCGAGAAGTATAAAGAGTCCGCCGTTTATCTTCCCTGCCGGCTCACCGTCGGCAATAACCGAGGCGCCGGTACATCTTTGAAGTACTGCTTTCATTTTGTTTATCTCCTGACTGATATCACGCAAATCCGCGTACCACATCTATAATTCCGTTTATAGTTTTAAGTCTTGAAACGATGGAGTTGACGTGGTCTGTATTTTTACATGATATACTTAAATTTATTATCGTAGAGTCCCCTTGACATTTCTGCGTGTTGATGGATATAATTGAAACTCTCATGTCTGCAAGAGCCACGGTAACTTCTGCGAGAAGCCCAATGGTGTCCTTGCAGTAAATTTGTATAAATGCCTCATAAGAGCTTCTGTCAAGTCCTGCGCCAACATCCCACCATGCGCTTACAAAGCGATCACGGTCGGCATCGCGCTTCATTCCGGAAATTACATTGGGGCAGTCGGATTTATGGATAGAAACTCCGAATCCCTTTGTAATAAAGCCCACAACATTATCTCCGGGCAAAGGATTACAGCATTTCGCGAATTTAACCGCACACCCCTCCTGACCGTCGATAATAATTCCGCCCTGGGAATGAGTATGAGGCTTATCTACAGTCTTGATCTGGGATGCCTCAGTGATAGGCTTAACCTCTTCCTCTGTAGCAGTGACCCGTTCAAACTCGTCGCGAAGCTTATTTGCGATCTTGGTTATGGATAATCCACCGTAGCCGATAGTGTTGTAAAGGTCCTCCGCTGACTGTATGCCGATTCGCTGACTTACAGCAGAGGCGATCTCTTCAAGCTGTGACTCGGTGTAGACACGGTTATATTTCTTAAGCTCACGCTCAATTTCCGCCTTGCCGACAATAATATTGTCCGCACGCATCTCGCGCTTGAACCACTGACGTATCTTTCCTCTCGCCTCACCGGTTTTAACCATCTTAAGCCAGTCACGGCTGGGGCCTCTGGAAGCTCCGGAGGTTATGATTTCTACAATATCACCGTTCTTCGGCGAAGTGTCGATAGTGGCAATAGCACCGTTGATCTTTGCGCCCACAAGCTTGTTTCCGATTTCTGAATGAATAGCGTAAGCAAAATCAACAAGATTTGCTCCCTGCGGCAGTGCAATTACATCGCCCTTCGGCGTGAAGACGAAAATTTCGTCGTGGAACATATCGATCTTAAGGGTGCGCATAAACTCATCAGAATCGTGCATGTCAGAATCGGAGTCAAGAAGCTTCGCAACCCACTGAAGCTTCTTATCAATATCCTCTCGGCTGGTCGAGCCGGATTTGTATTTCCAGTGTGCAGCCACACCATATTCGGCAATGTGGTGCATATCCCAGGTCCTTATCTGAACCTCAAAGGGGATACCGTCGCGACCGATGACCGTTGTATGAAGTGAACGGTACATATTGGGCTTCGGAGTGGAAATATAGTCCTTGAATCTGCCCGGAAGCGACTTATATATCTCATGGATAATACCGAGGACAGTATAACACTCAAGCTCGGTATCAACAATTATGCGGATAGCGTAGAAGTCATATATCTCATCGAAGCTCTTGTTCTGATTGTACATCTTTTTGTAGATGGAATAGGTGGACTTGACACGACCCTCAAGGGAGAATTTTATATTGTACTCGTTCAGCTTTGCTGAAACGTTCTCCTTTGCGGTTTCTATAAAATTGATGTTATTTCCGTATTTTTTTTCGATATCGACCTGTACTTCCTCAAAACCGATGGGATCAAGATAGGAGAGCGCGTGCCGTTCAAGCTCCTGCTTGATTCTCTGCATACCAAGACGGTGGGCGAGAGGTGCATAGACGTGCATGGTTTCAAGGGCTGTAACCCTTCTCTTCGCTTCGGGCTTCGCATCAAGTGTACGCATGTTGTGAAGCCTGTCGCAAAGCTTAATGAAAATAACACGGATGTCCCGGCTCATGGCAAGGAACATTTTTCGAAGATTCTCAATCTCCTCCTCTTCCTTGTCCTCGATCTGGAACTGCACAAGTTTTGTAAGACCATCCACAAGCATCGCCACATCTTCGCCGAAATCCTTCCTTATTGCCTCACAGTCCACCTGGTCGGAGCAGTCTTCGACCGTATCGTGAAGAAGCGCGGCACAAATAGAATCCGTATCAAGCTCAAGCCCCGCAACGATCTCCGCAACGGCAATAGGGTGAGAAATATAAGGATCACCGCTTACACGGAACTGTCCGGCATGAAGCCTGTCAGCCCACCTGAAAGCGCGCTTTATCTTGGGTATATCATACTTCTTGCCCGTTCTCTCAAGCATATTTATGAGATCAGATATGGCATCATAGTTATATTCGGAATCACCTTGGATTTTTTTATTATCGTCAGTCATGAAAGTAGCCTTTCTTTTGTAAAATAAGACTTTCGCCGATCAGTTGGCGGCGTTAAGAATTGAGGCGTAAATTCCCGAAGATTCAAGGGGGATCTTGCCTTTTGTCGGTATTACGGTAAGCTCTAAATATTCACCGCACTTGACATTAAGTATATTAAGCTCGGCAAAAATGTCAATTACTGCCGCTAAAGTGTCGCACGGCATTATGAGAATTTCGGCAAGCTCGGATATGCCCGAAATACTCATGGAAAATCCTGCCGATTTAAGATATGTGTAAAGCTTTACGAAATCGTCACGCACAGGGGGATTGTTTACCCAGGAGGGGCGTATGTCACGAAGGAGAATCTGAACTTCCCGACGCCCTCTGAAATCGTTTATATCAAGGTTATAGACTATGTCAACGCCCTCCCCGACTTTAAAAGAAAACTCGTCAGCGGCAACCCCAAAAAAGAGAGCAGTAAAGGTCTGCTTCGATGTAGGCGCTTTAAGTATAAGCTTTGTATGTTTTCCGCCGGAGAGAGGGATAATATCCGTAATTATCATTCTGTCCGATTCAAATATCGGCTGAGGATTGGATGTTCCGTAAGGCTCAAGAAGATACAGCTCTTCGGCAAATCTGCCGGTTATTTCCTCAGGATTTATCAGCATATCTATATCGACAGGACGTAAAAGCTCACTGTTTTTAAGATTATCTGCCGCATATTTGTTTATGGCGCGTCTGAATTCCTCCAGATTTTTGCGTTCAATGGACAGTCCTGCCGCAAGCTCATGCCCACCGTACTTGGTGAGAAGATGCGAACAAGCCTTAAGCGCCTCAAAAAGATTTAGTCCCGGAATTGAGCGTCCCGACCCCTTTCCAATATCCGTATCTTTAGGCTCACCGTCCCTGTTCTGCTCAAAGCTGATAAGAATAGACGGGAGATTATACTTTTCCGTAAGACGTGAACAAACTATTCCTATAACGCCGTTATGCCACTTGTCATCATCAAGAACCATGACATAATCATCTTCAAAGCAGAGCTTTTCGATCTTGGCATCCGCCTCCTCGGCTATGCTGCTTTCCTGCATCTGACGGCGGCGGTTGATTTCGCAAAGCTCTGCGGCAAGCTCCTCCGCACGGCATGGATCCTCAGTAAGAAAAAGCTCAACCGCAAATTCCGCACTTGCAATTCTGCCTGCGGCGTTAATTCTGGGTGCAATAGTGAAGCCCACCGACGATGAAGTTATTTTTTTCTTTATCTGTCTGCCGTCGGCATCAAAGGCGATAAGACCAGAAGCCTTCATCAGCGATTGAAGTCCGATATTCTTTGTATTTTCAAGCAGACCTAAGCCGTAACTGACAATAACACGGTTTTCGTCGGTCAGAGGCATTACATCGGCGATCGTACCGATAGCGGCAAATTCGCAGTATTTCGGGGCAACACTCATCACGGAGTCATACATGGATTTTCCCGAAAGCCTCATTTCAAGAGCGCATATAAGCTTAAACGCCACGCCTACACCCGCAAGGTGTGGGAAAGGATAATCGCAGTTCGGACGGCAAGGATTTACAACAGCCGCAGCTCTCGGGATTTCTGGACCGCACTCATGGTGATCGGTAACTACGACATCAAGCCCCAATTTAGCCGCCTCTTCGATTTCTTCCACCGCGGTAATGCCGGTGTCAACAGTTATCATGAGGTTGCATCCGCTGTGAGCAAAGCTCCTAAGTGCATCTATATTTATGCCGTATCCTTCACCGATTCGGTTTGGAATATAATACGCGGCATTAGCACCTTTTTCGGCAAGATAAGTATATACAGTGGTTACCGATGTAACACCGTCAACGTCATAATCACCGTAAACTACAATTTTTTCTCCCTTAGTAAGTGCAAGACAGATTCTATCCACGGCTTTATCCATATCGCAAAGCAGAAAAGGATCGTGGAGCAGCTCCTTATCCTTTGAAATGAAGCTTTTTGCCTTTTCCGGTGTATCGTGACCTCTTACCGCGAGAAGGCGTGCCATTGTACGGGAAACACCGAGGACAGTACCCACATTTGCCGCCGAATCTTCGGAACAGCTCGGAGCAAGCTGCCATATTTTATTTTTTGATGCGTGTATCAGCATTGCCGAAACCGTTCCTTTCGCAGCTCTGAAAAGAGTATAATTACCTTATTATATTATTATATCACAAATAATCGGTGTTGTCTATGCAAAATCGAAATTTTTTCAGCATAAACCGCGAAAAAATGTGTTATTTTAAGTAAAATAATCCTGCTTTTCGTACCACCTATTTTTAGCCTATCAAATATGCCAAAAGGCGACACCTATATTTGTGCAACTTGCCGATTTAGTTTGAAATTATTTGCATATGCTTTACTTTTCGGCTCAAAGATGGTATAATATAGAGTGTCGGTTTCAGTTAATGCTTACCGTGAATAGCCGCTCGTAGCTCAGCTGGATAGAGTACCGGATTCCGATTCCGATGGTCGCAGGTTCGAATCCTGTCGAGCGGGCCATTTTTATCTTGACAAAATAGCATTTTCAGTGTATAATATATTAGGTCACTGAACAGAAACAAAAAGAACGGAGAAAATAAATGAAAAAGATAACCGCTTTGATATTATCCGCTTTACTTCTTTCCACCCTGCTTTTTACAAGCTGCGGAACCGCTTTAAAGGACGAAGTAGTAACTATATACAACAGAACCAATGTTACGGTAAATGTTATCGCAATGGCTCCCGAAAAGGATGTCCTCAATTCTGAAGATGCCATCGTTTTTTGTGATTCTCCGTCGGCTCTCGGTGTTATGAGCGCAGAAGATTATTTTGCCAAGATTCCCGAGGATCTCCTTGATTCCGATTGGTATTTATATGTATCCGGCACAAGCGACCGCCAAAAAGATCCCTACGTTTTGGAAGAAAATGTAGGTGCAGTTTTCGCGAACGACCATACATACGGCTTCCAGTTTGTGTTTGATTACGATATTGAAAATCTTAAAATCGTCCCTCTTTCCGGGGTTTAATTCAATAACTTTATAGGGCAGACTGAAAAAAGTCTGCCCTTTTTACTATTTTGCGGAACAAAATATAGATTTCCTGCGTCTATTTAAGCGGAACTGAAAAAATTTCCAAAATAATTGCAAAATTAACGGAGGAAACACTGATGAAAAAGAAATTGATCTCTGCTGCTACAGCACTGCTTGCCGCATCTATCCTTTCATGCGGCTGTCAGCAAAATATCCCAGCCCCCATTTCCGACGAAAAAAGGCCGGTAGACGAAAATCCTGAAATTGCTGCAGGAAGCTATTCTTCCGTCGAAAAATTTTGCTCCGAATTTTCAAAAAGAGCAACCTCAATCGGTGCGGCTGACGAAAACTCGCTTTTCTCCCCCATTTCCGCATATTTCGCTATGGCAATGATGGGCGAGGGAGCAGGCGGTACAACCCTCGAAGAATTTAAAAACGTTTTCGGCGAAATAAACGAGGAGGACGTTTTCGAGCTTATTTCCCATCTGTCCACCCTTGAAAATACAACCTTAAAAATCGCCGATTCTGTATGGCTTGACACCGGATTTACCCCTAAAAAAGAGTTCATAGATATTCTCTCCCGGTACTACCTTGCCGATGCTTACAGTGTAAAGATTGAATCAGCTGAAAAGCAGGTAAACTCTTGGATTGAAGATAAGACAAACGGCATGATAAAGGATATGCTCACCGACGATGCTTTTGATGCAGACACCGTAATGGCGCTTGTAAACGCAATCTACATGAACGCCACTTGGCTTGACGAATTTGACGCAGATATGACAAGAAAGCGCGAATTTACCGACGCAGACGGTAAAAAAAGTAAAGTCGACTTTATGTACAACGGTACAGAGGATGAGCTTGTAATTGATTCAGATGACTATATCGGCACAGTACTTCCATACAGCGACGGTTCACTGTCATTTGTGGCACTGCTTCCGAAGGATGAAAGCCTCTCCACAGAAGCTCTAATGGATAAAATTTCCGCAGATGGCGGCTTTGCCGCAGTGGGAGAAAGCGCAGAATACCGCTATACTCGCCTTTACCTGCCCACCTTCGATATTAGATATGCTTCATCACTTAACGATTTGTTTATATCTATGGGGCTTGGCTCCGCCTTTGGTGAGAGTGCGGATTTTACCGGTATTGCCGAAGGGATAATGATAGGAAATGTACTTCAGAACGCACATCTCCGCCTTGATGAAAAAGGCACAGAGGCAGCCGCGGCAACCGTAATCGAAGTTAAAACCACAGGTGCTGACTTTATTGCAAAAGAACCTCTGCAGCTTGAATTCAACCGTCCCTTTGTTTTTGCAGTGTACGATAAAGACAGCGGTGCAGTTTTATTCTGCGGCGAATACAACAAGCCGTAAAATCATATAACAAAGAACAGCCTCGATTCGCAAGCAAGCGTCAATCGGGGCTGTAATTTTGAAATGACAAAAAAGAACGACGCCGCATATGCGACGTCGTTCATTTGCTTGGAGCTGCTAATCAGAATCGAACTGATGACCTCATCCTTACCAAGGATGCGCTCTACCATCTGAGCCATAGCAGCATGATGGCGACCGAGATGGGGTTCGAACCCACGACCTCTAGCGTGACAGGCTAGCGTTCTAACCAGCTGAACTACCCGGCCTCGTCCATCACAAGCAATATTATACCACAACTGAGTGAGTTTGTCAAGAGGTTTTTAAAAGATTTTTCGGGAAGTTTTTCAAAAAATCCTGTTATTTCTTCTCAAATTCGGAAACCGCATCAAGAAGCAGCTTCGGTACGGGTAAATGCTGAGGACACGCCTCCTCACATTTTCCGCAGGAGATACAGTCGGAAGCCTTTGCGCCGCTCACCGTATGAAGCTTATAATAATATCCGGGCATCCAGTCCTTGAACATCTTTGAATTATTCATGCAGGTGAATATCTGCGGAATCGGAATTTTCTTCGGACAGCGTTCAACACAGTATCTGCATCCGGTGCAGTCGATAAGCTTCGCCGAGCGGATAATATCGCGGACCTCGAAAACTGCCTTAAGTTCCTCGGCGGAAAGCGGAGTGAAATTCTTCATATAGCTTACATTATCGCGCATCATATCCATGCTTCCCATGCCGGAAAGCACAGAAATAACTCCCTCAAATCCAGCCGCGAAGCGAATTGCGTAGGAGGCAGAGCTCATCCGCTCACCGCCGAGGGAATCGAATACTTCTCTGCCCTTGTCCGAAATAGCGGCAAGCTTCCCCCCTTTTACCGGCTCCATTACAATAACCGGCTTGCCATGCTTTCTGCAAACCTCGTAGCACAGCTTACTCTCAACACTAATATCATCATAATCGAGATAGTTGAACTGAAGCTGTACAACCTCAAGCTCCGGATATTCTGTCAGAATTTGATCAAGTACGGAAGCTCTATCGTGGAAGGAAATGCCCACGTGCTTGATTTTGCCCTCATTCTTGAGCGCAAAAGCGGTTTCATAAGCACGGCATCGTTTATACTTTTCAAAATATTTGGCGCACTGCGCATGCATCAGGTAAAAGTCGAAATATTCAACGCCGCAGGTTTCAAGCTGACTTTGAAAAAAGGGACGAATCTCCTCCTCGCTGTCAAAAAAATTCACCGACAGCTTTGTAGTAAGTATATAGCTCTCACGGGGATAACGGCTTGTAAGGCAGGTTTTAATTGCAGCCTCGCTCTTGCCGTCGAGATAGCCGTGAGCGGTATCAAAGTAATTGAATCCGTTCTCAAGATAGTAGTCAACCATCTCCGAGGTCTGTTGTATATCCACCTCTTCTCCTATCATAGGAAGACGCATAAATCCAAATCCAAGCAGTTTTTTAATTCCGAAATTATTATCCATATCATTTTCTCCATAATTATCTTTATACAAGAATTATATCAAAAATACGATAATTTGTCAATAAAATTTATCTGTTTTTAAAATACTATTGAAAAATAATCCAAAATTTGCTATAATGAAGGTGTAATAGACTCATATTACATCTAAATAAGTATCAGAAAGGATGATATGTTATGAAAAAGATCCTCTCCATCGCCCTCGTCCTCGCACTGCTTACCGGAATGGCCGCCTGCGCAGACAAGCAAGGCGATGACGTCACCGTCGATACCACAGAGGCTCCGCCCGCCGAAACAGAATGGGGTGATTTTAAATTGAACGAAAGTGATCCAAAAACCATCGCCGAGCAGCGAAAAGAAATAAAGGATGCCATGACCCTGGCTATGAATACGAAGGTTGTTTGGCAGGAAGAACCGGACTTTTCCGCGGCTAATACGAAATATGCACATATTAAAGCTATTACGTATGACGGTCTTGAATTAAACGGTCAGAAAACAAAAAACTTTGCATACATCGGCTTCCCGGCAGGCGCATCATGGGAAAATCCCGTTCCGGCTGTAGTGCTTATCCACGGGGGGGAGGGACACCCTTACCTTGATTGGGTAAATACCTGGAATGAGCACGGCTACGCTGCTATCGCTATGGAAACCACCGGATATTTTCCCGAATCACGTGAACTCGCCGTCAGCTCCGCGAAATTTATTCAAGGACTTCACGGTCCATTTGTTGAAGAAGGTTATGTCAGCACCCCCGACCGCTTCTATGCCACGGAATATATGGAAGTCGAAGAACAGTGGGCATACCACGGAATCAGCCAGGTAATTTTAGCAAGCAATATCCTGCGTCAGGATGAACGTGTTATCAAAGACCAGATCGGTATTACCGGCATCTCCTGGGGCGGCACGATGACAGCCCAGGTAATCGGCTACGATAACCGTTATGCCTTCGCTATCCCGGTTTACGGCACAGCATATCTCGGCGACGAAACACGTCCTTTCCAACTCTTCGGTGATGAATACGTAGACGCTCTTTGGGCATCGGAAAGGAATCTCGACAACGCAACAATGCCCACCTTGTGGTTCGCCTACGACGACGATATGCATTTCGGAGTGCCGGCATACTGCAAGTCCTATCTCCACACCAAAGACTTCAATGAAAAGAACGCCCTCCTCATGGTCAACGACTGGTCACACGGACACACAGTTGCATGGCAAAGAATCGAAAATTATCTGTATGCCGACTGGGTTCTCGGCAGAGGCGATGGATGGATCACCTTTGAAACCCAGCCCGAGGGACGCGATGTAAACTGCAAGCTTAATATTCCAGATACGGTCACAGGTGAAGTTACGGCAACTCTCTGTTATATCGATGCACCCATGACATACAGCGAATTCAACAAGCACGGTGCAGGCGTTAAAATGTACCTGGATCAGTATTGGAGGTTCAACACCAAAGCGCTTACAGTAGATACTGTTACCGGAACCGTGACCGGCAGGATTCCGGATAATGCAAAAGGTTATTATATCAACGTATCCTTTAATGTTGGCGAAACTCCCTGCAGATCAAGCTCCGTCTATATTGCTGTTGACTGATTGAAGGAGGAAAGCGAATCATGAAAAAATTTTTATCTTTGGCTATAATTCTTTCCATTCTTGTGTGCATGGCAGCCTGCACCGATAACGGTCCGAGTACAGTCACCGGAGATACCACCGATACAATAGTATCCGACACCGCCGATACCCCGGAAACCGATTATACGCCCGAATGGGGCGACTTCAAAATTAACGAAAGCGACCCGAAAACCGTGGCAGAACAACGTGCCGAAATCCGCGAAGCTATGATCTCTGCCATAAATACCAAGGTTGTGTGGGAAGAGGTCCCCTCTTATGCGCCCGATCTTGCATCTTACTATCATGTTTCCGCTATAACCTATGACGGATTTGAATATCAAGGACAGAAAACGAAGGTTTTTGCCTATGTGGGCTTCCCGAGCGGAGCATCTTCAGAAACTCCGGTCCCTGCGGTAGTCCTTGTTCACGGCGAGAACGGACACCCTTACCTTGAGTGGGTAAAAAAGTGGAATAACCGCGGCTATGCGGCGATTGCCATTGACGTTTCCGGCTATTTCCCCACAATAAGAAATGCCGGCCTTAACGAAAGATTCAATTCCCAGTTTACATACGGTCTTGCCGACATCTTTGCGGCTGACGGATATACAAACGCTCCCGACCGCTCATATGCGGCAGAATATACAGAGGTTAACGAACAATGGAATTATCATGCGCTCGGTCAGGTTATTTTAGCTAATTCCCTTCTTCGTGGATGTGAGCGTATTGACAGCAGTAAAATCGGCATCGTTGGAATCTCCAGCGGCGCAGTACTCGCCATCCAGGCAGTAGGATATGATAACCGCTTTGCATTTGCGGTTCCGATCTACGGAGCAGCATATCTCGGCGGCGAGCTTCGAACATACGAGAACTTTGGCAATCCGTATGTAGGTCCGACCTGGGCACTTGAAAGAAATCTTGATAGCGCATCAATGCCAATTTTATGGTGTGCAAACAACGATGACCCATATTTTGAAATGAGCTCTTATGTAAAGTCATACAATCACACAGCCGGTCTTAACGAAAAGACAGTGCTCTCCATTATGGCAGATTACCGTAATAAGCATACCCCGGCAATTAAGTGCGAGCTTCCATATCTCTTTGCGGACTATATAACCGGCAAGGGCGGCGAATGGATAACCTTTGATACTCAGCCGTCAGGGCGTGATGTGAGCTGCAAAATTAATATTCCCGAGGAATTTACCGGCGATATTACCGCAACTGTATATTATCTCACAAAGGATATGGCATATAAGACCTACGACAAATACGGATCCGGTGAGAACGAGTATTTAGATGAAGAATGGAAGACATCTGACGCTCTTACCGTTGATAAAGAGCTTTCCGCGCTTACCAAGGGAAGTCGCACAAGCGGTAAGGTAACGGTCTCGGTTCCCGAAGAATATTGCACCGTTCCGCTTGATGTAGAGGTGGTCTCCTATCCCGTTGAAGTTACCCTTAAGGGTGAATTCACGGTTCTTCCCGATTGGGGTTACGACTTCAGCGACGAAGAGGGAAGCGTTTCCGCGGCTCTTTCGCTTTACGCAAACGAGGAGGTAACTCTGCTCATTAAATGGGATCCCGAAAAGCTTATTGCCGATTCTACCAATGCGTACGTAAAGGCTTCCGATGAAGATTACGAATGTGAGGTTACTCTTGCCGCAGGTACGGGTGCCGCTATCTATTTCTTCAAGCCTGATATGAACGCGGTTTATAACGAAGACGATAAATCATTCCCGATTGAGGTAACCAAGAAAGTCGGATCGTAGCCATGT
>JAZRPJ010000223.1:0-5952 GCA_045649205.1 Candidatus Flemingiibacterium sp. | reverse complement strand
GTAACGCGATAGAATAGCTACAAACATTCGGTATGAACAGCATCGGCAGAAAACCGATCGGATAGGACAGTCTATGGGTAAGTACACCTTTGTTACATTCAACGATAAACTTTTCTATGTACTCGGGACTATTCGGATTTGCTAAGTTTTTTTTGCTGAATCCACCAAGACCGCCAAGTTCCCAAACCTTATCCTTCCATTTTCGTACCTTGAGTTTTTTGTAAAGATTCTTTTCTGCTTCGGATACGTTATATAGAGGATTGTTTATGCCGAAAAATCTATCAGGTAGCTTGTTTATTATGATCGCGATGATCCCATCAAGTGCGAATTGAGCCGCGGTGCATAACGTAACTGCTATGATAACATTATACCACGCCGCTGTGTTAAATGCAATATTGAACACAGATACGAAGAGCATCGCAACACCGATTACCGAAAGATATAATATCATAATTCACCGTACCGTAGAGGGCATCCGTAAAACTCCTCGTAAGTTTTAACCCAAGCCTCGTAATTTTTGTTATTCATGTCTTGCTTTGCATCCTTGAGAGAAAGATTTTCATCAGGGTAAATTGCCGGCAGAATATGCATTGTATATTCCTGCACGAAAAATCCGTCTCCATCCAAAACGTCGCTGTCTTCCATGGTGATAAAGATCGGAACGATAGGTGTTTTATTGCGAACGGCAAGAGAAAAAGCACCGTCCTGCATTGGACGAGGTTTTCGATAATTCCACCACATGCCTTGCTCGGGATAGATAAGTATCGTTTCACCTCTGCGTAACAGTTCCGCGAACGCCTTCATAAACTTTACCATTGTTGCTTTTTGGCTTGACAGGGGTAAGGTGTTGCAGTGGCGCATAAAAAGTCCGAAAGGCTTTGGCGGATTGGTGTAGTTGCCTTCGCGGATCACCTTGTAAAGAAGTTTTCCGTCCATGTGATCGCGAAGCGCTACCCATACAGCGTAGTTATCACTTATGCTGAAGTGGTTACAGGTGACGATCTTGCCGCCCTTAACTGCGGTGAAATTTTCGATACCGCGCACTTCTTTTATGATAAGCTGTCTGTCAGCGATCATTTTATCGAAGAAACGCGCGCCGAAAATATTAGCGATCTTATTTTTGATTTTACTTGAGAATTTTTCGTTAAGATAATCTATTTTATCCGGCATAAGCGGATAGGTTTCAGGGTCATCTTCCACGTCAAGATGCCATAACTCTTTTTTCTCAAGCTCAGCAATTCTCCTTAGAATTTCTAATTTATGTGCCGATTTTTCCATAGTCTTTATCTCCTGCAAATTGTATTTGAAAAGGTGTGCCCCGAAGTAACGATTGCTTTTGCGTGTTCAAGTATTTCTCCTGCAGCCGCTTCTTTTTTAGCCCTTTCGTTTTCGCCAAATGCTGCTTTGTTCCTGAGGATTTGATCATAGAACGGAGAACTTGATGCATATTGCCAAAAGTATTCGCTGTCTGTCACGTCATCGTATTGCCAAGGCTTTTTGTAGAGATTGTAATGAACAATATTTTTCTCTCCCTCACAAGGGGTCCCTGTAGGCGCTTTGTTCCAACCGTTAGGTAAATAATACGTTTTGCCGAAGCAGAGATAATTGAGGTATGCTTGGTCGGGGTCAAGAAGGTCGAAATCGTATTCGGAGATAAGATTTATAAATTTATTTTCAATGTCATTTTTTCTGAACTGCTCCAAGCTTATAATTAAAACACCCGCATTAAAATAAGTATTGGGATCAACACCGATAGCCTTTTCGGCATACGTGCGGAATTCTTCAGTGTTGCAAACGTATTGGTCGGGAACTGCCCCTAAAATATTTTCGCCGATCGGTGTATTGTATAGCTTTGATATGTCGCCTAAAACGATGAGGTCACAATCGAGATATACGATCTTGTCATATTGCGGAAACAACGAGGCAATAAAAAGTCGGTAATAGGTAACGATAGAAAAATGGTATACGTTCTTAAAGTACGATTTTATGTTTTCTATTTGTTTTGAAATATCAATAAAATCAATGACGAAGCCGGGGCATTCATTCAGCTTGACTTTAGCGATACTTTCACCTTTCAGACCTGTATTCAAAACGATAATTCTGTAAGAATAATCTGTCGATGCATTAGCGATAAGCGAGGAAATCGCTACGTCAAGATAGGGTATGTAATTTTCGTCGGTTGAAAAGAAAATCGGAATCTCTCCGTTCATTTTTATACTCCTTTGTTGTTGCGCAAAATAAATTCCGTTCCAATTATACTTGTATAATCGATTTGAGTCCACCTAAGTATCGGAGAAGTCCGTCTACGTGTTGGTAACTGAACCGTAGAAGCGGATCTCTACGACTCTCTGTTTCGGAGAATCGACTAAAAGGGGCTGTCGCATTTAGCGCCGAACAAAAGACACGAGGAAATTAATTGTCAAAGCCTGGGGGAGAGCGCAAGTAAATAGCCATTAAAGTAGAAATCCGCCGATTTTTTCGGCGGATTTCTACATTTTATGTGTCTTTTTAGCCGCGATTTTGCTCTCTACCGTACCGAGTAACAGGGCGGGAACAAAATCGCGACTTCTGCATCTAAATAGGGCAGCCCCTTTACATGACTATTTAATTCGCGGTTTGCTAATAAAGGAACACATAACGATTACTACCTGTCCTGCAACACCTAACAAATAAATGAGAGAAACGTCAATCTTGAAATACAGGAAAGTTATGTGGATCGCCACAAAGATCGACCACATCAACGCAGATATAATAAGATAGTTGTGTCTGGGGTTAAACCAAATTGAATTAAAGATCAATTTCACGATCAGAACGACCGGCAATGTGTATATAAGGTATAACCATTGGAACGACATTTTTCCCGTAATCAAAGTGGTAATAATAAATGCAAATATGGCAATGATCCAAACACCGCCTTCAGCGATATACGAAATGGCGCGGCGATTGTATTTAACCTCATTGGTCTTGTGTTCAATAACTGCTTCTTCGGTGTTTTCCGATCTCACAAGGTAATCGAGCGACACGCCAAACATATCTGCCATCTCAACCAATACTGATATGTCAGGAGAAGATTCTGCTCTTTCCCATTTCGAAATGGTCTTGTCAGAATAATTTAACTTTTCGCCAAGCTCCATCTGAGTCATATTATTTAGAATACGTAGCTCGGTTATGTTTTTAGCAACATTGCTTTTTACATCTTTCATTGGACATCCTCCGAACTACTCTCCTAAAAGCTCGATAACAGCCTCTACGTCACCTTCTGCGAGATACTTGAATCCTTCGGATTCTGCGGTAAGCTCAGCTTTTACAGCGTCTACGTTTTCTACAGCCCATGCCATGGCATCCTTCATTTCAACAGCACTGAAATTTTTGATGTTCAAAAGTCTGGAATGCTTGATAGATGCGGTAAATGCGTCGATCTTGGGGTCAAGTGAAAGTCCGATAACGGGTACTGCCGCGCGGCACGCATAAATAAGAGTGTGGAGTCTCATAGAGCATACGAATACAGCTCCGTTGTCTGTCTCGCCGCCGTTCAGTATACAAAGAAGCTCTCTGCCGTTCTCGGGGGCGATGGCAACTGCGTCGTCGACGCCGTATTTTTCTCTCATGTCGCGGCAGGCGTTATACGATATCTCACCGTCAAGGGCGGGCTGCATGGACACGAATACGGGACGGAGAGAGTATTTCTTGGCTGTTTCCGCACAGGAAGCAAGAACGTTTTCAATGAGAACGTTTTCGTCATACGCTGCTTTCTGAAGACCCTCGAATCTGCGGAGCGAAACTACGAAATATCCCTTGTCGCCTGAGATGCCGTATTTTTTCATAACCTCACTCGCTGATGTCTTGTTTGTCTCCATCATAAACGCAGGGTCTGCACTGAGACCGATGTGATTTTTGTCAACACCGATGGAAACAAGCTCTTCAAAGCTGGACACGTCTCTGACGGTAACGCGATCTGCGCCGCTTACGGTCTTTGCTGTGAGACGCTTGTTTTTGTCGGAATAGATCATACCTACACCGTTGGAATAGATGTATGTCTTCATACCCATCTTCTTCGCAAGGTTTACGATGAAGGCATAATACTTGAGGCTCTTACTGCTTGTGCTGTCCTGGAAAAGACTGCCGCCGCCGGATATCAGTACGTTTGAGTGCTTCATCTCGCGGATGATAGCAAAAATATTTGTACGGCTGATACATCTGACACCGAATGTTTCACAGTTTTCACGGGGATAGCGTGTAAGCGCGCAAATTTCGATGCCCGGGGCTTCACGTTTTAGTTTTGCAATAATTGTCTCGAGAATGCTGTCGTCACCCATGTTGCCGAAACCGTAGTAGCCGGAGATCACGACGTCTGACGATCTCTTTTTAGCTGACAGCGGGTTGAACTTGAGATATCTTTCGATGTCTTCCATCTCATCTATGGATACTTCATTTACAAGAGAACGCTTGATTACGGAAATGTACAGTTTCAAAGCGTCATCGGACATGGTGTCCATTGAGTAGTGCTGTCTTACAGTCTCTCGTGAGTATGCACCGAGACGCACTTTTTCTTCCTCTGATGCGGAAAGCACGGCAGTTACGTCACGGAGAAGCTTTTCAGCGGCGGTTTCCTCGCAACCGCGGCAACAGAAGTTGGTGTCAATGGAAACACCTAACTTATCCTCATCAAATATGCCAATATAGCCCCCATTACCTGCTATGATGGCGGGCTTTTCACAAGCCATTCCTTCAAGAGCGGCGCGGCTTACGCCGACGAAAAGGTCGCCTGATGCGGCAAATTTATTGATATCGGTGCGGCTTCCCGTGGTGATTATCACTCTGCCGCCGAGCTGTTTGTTTGCCGTCTCTGCTTCGGACACGATATTGTCGTAATCGTTACCGCCGCCTACGATGACTACTTCAAGATTTGGGAACTTTTCGTACAGCGCGGGTGTGATCTCGATAAGCTTATGCGCCGCATAGCTTCTGTCGGTATCCATACGGCTGACGTAAACTATGCGAGTCTTACCTTCTCCGAGTGAGAATTCTTTTGCGACGTCGGAATAATCCGTCTCTTTTGAGAACTTTTCGAGGTCGATTCCGTTTATGGTAACACGGACGTTTTCCGGAAGGATACCATAGTTGTCAACAAGATAGGCCTTGATGTCGTCGCTTACCGCAAGGCTTCTTTCACCCCAGCGTGTGAGGATGTTATATGGGAATCCCGGATTAAATACCCAGTGCGCGGTGGTTACGAAACGGAAATGATGCTTTTTGTGAAGCTTAGCGCAAAGGAATGCAGGGATTCTTGCGTGAGCGTGTACAACGTCGTACTTTTCGCGCAGAATAAGCTCGCGCAGAAGCTTGTACGCACGTCTCATATGAATGGGATTTTTACTGTGGCAGGGGATCTTGACGTGACGGATTCCGCATTTTTCGAGCTCGGCTTCGTAAGCGCCGCCGTTTGATGCAACACTCACGTCTACTCCTCGCTTTTGAAGCTTTCTTGACAGCTCAAGAATATGTGTCTCGGCACCGCCGATATCCATTGCCATTGTTACCATTAAAATCTTCATAGCTTTTTATCCTTAAAATATAAATTCCAGTAGTTTACAAGTTTATTTCGTCTGCGTAGTCTTCCACGAATATATAGTCGGAGCCGTCTGACTCAAGCACTACGTCGCCGATATATTCCATGGCGATCTCGTTTATCTCGCGCGCCGCGTCGTCAGCAAATATACCTGCTTCTCGGCATAGAGCTTTAAAGCTTTTGCCGTTTGCGGTTGCTTTCAAAAGCTCGGCAAGATGCGGCTTTTTCGACAGAGCGGAGAAGAAGCTTTCGTTTTCCGTATCGACGCTGGCATTAGACAGCTCAGTGGTCACAGGCTCGGAGACTGCAGGGGTATCATCCACAACCGAATCGAAGGATATCTCTCCTTCAACGGCCTCGCCCTCATCGTTCGAATAATCATC
>JAZRPJ010000222.1:0-4829 GCA_045649205.1 Candidatus Flemingiibacterium sp. | reverse complement strand
CCCATGGAGGCACCGCGCCGTTTGCTGTTTCGAAGCCTCTGTTGGCAATGTCCGTAACATATTCCCTATAAAATTCTTTGAAGAGGGGTATGCGTTTTGCAGAGCAAAACGCAGGGGAGAAACTTTCTTTCAAGAAAGTTTCTCCCCTCATGAGTCCCCCTTTTTACAAAATACCATTGACTTTTTCTATATTTGTTGATATAATATAATATGTAGTAATATTTATTGAAGGAAAGGTCACTGATGGCATACATCATATCACTTGCGAATCAAAAAGGCGGAGTGGGAAAGACCACATCTGCTGTGAACTGTGCTGCTGCTGTAGGTGCTATGGGCAAAAAGGTGTTGCTTGTAGACCTTGATCCCCAGGGCAATGCCACCAGCGGCGTAGGCGTACAGCGAAAAAAGATCAAAATATCATCTTACGACATCATTATCGGGCGTGCCAAGGCTTCGGAAGCCATAATAGACACGGGATTCAAGAATCTCCATGTAATTCCGTCTCAGATCGGGCTGGCAGGAGCAGAATTTGAGTTAATTGACACCGACGCACGCGAACAGCTTATAAAAAAGGCACTTGAGGAGGTTTCGGGGGATTATGATTACATCTTCATCGACTGTCCACCCTCACTCGGGATTTTATCCGTCAACGCCCTCGTGGCAAGCGACGGCATCATAATTCCCATGCAGTGCGAATTTTATGCCCTTGAGGGACTGTCCCAGCTCATGCTTTCCATAAAGCAGGTCAAGAAGCTGTACAACCCCACTCTCGAAATTACGGGAATCCTCATTACCATGTTCAACGGCAGACTGAACCTGTCGCTCCAGGTGCTTGATGAGCTGAAAAAGTATTATGCGGACAAGCTTTTTGCCACGGGAATCGTCCGCAACGTGCGGCTTTCGGAAGCCCCCAGCTACGGCGAGCCGATCATCTATTACGACAAGCACTCAAAGGGTGCGGAAGCGTACATGGCAGTAGCAAAAGAAATCATAGATAGAACCTTTTAATGAAAGGAAACAGCGTGAAAAATGGCAAAAAAACAACCTCTCGGAAGCGGCCTTTCGGCGATCTTCCTTGACAATTCACCCGATTCGTCTGAAAAGACAAGCACTTTGCGGCTGTCGCAAATCGAGCCGAGGCGATCACAGCCGAGAAAATTCTTCGACAACGAAGCCCTCGCCCAGCTTGCCGATTCAATCGCCGCCAACGGACTGATACAGCCTATCGTGGTGCGGTCAGTTGAGGACAGCGATTTTTATCAGATCATCGCAGGCGAACGAAGATGGCGTGCCGCGAAAATGGCAGGACTCACCGAAGTCCCCGTGGTGATTTTAGATGCAGATGACAAAAAAACCGCCGAATTTGCTCTTATTGAGAACATTCAGCGTGAGGATTTAAGTCCCATCGAAGAAGCGGAAGGCTACAGAGCACTTATTGAAGACTACGATCTCACCCAGGAGCAGGTGGCAAAGCAGGTGGGCAAAAGCCGTGCCGCTGTCACGAACTGCCTGCGGCTTCTCGATCTTCCGGAAGAAATAATCCCCCTCGTATCTGACAAAACCCTCTCCGCAGGTCATGCGAGAACCCTTCTCGGACTTGCCGATAAATCAAGAATCCCCGAGGCGGCGAAAACGGTTATCGACGGCGAGCTTTCCGTCCGTGCCACAGAGGAGCTTGTGAAAAAGCTCAACAGTCAGAAGGATCTCATTGAACCCGATCCACCCCATGACGAGGTTGAGCGAGAGTATTACACTTCCCTTGCAAAGAGAATTTCCGAAGCAAGCGGATACAAAGTAAAAATTTCCCATAGCAGTAATAAAAAGGTAATTTCCTTGTCCTATAGCAGCTCCGATGAGCTTGAGGAAATAATAAAGAAAATCGTCGGCGACAATGCCGAAAATATATTTTAAATTTTAGGAGAAACGAAAATGCTTGACATTAAATATATCAAAGAAAACACAGAAGAGGCCATCCAGCGCCTTGCTAACAAGGGTAAAGATGCCCGTGACGAGATCACAAGAATTATTGAGCTTGACGCAAAGCGCCGCGCCATGATCTCCGAAACCGAAGCTCTTAAAGCAGAGCAGAACAAGGTATCGAAGTCCATTCCCCAGCTTAAAAAGGAAGGCAAGGACGTAGCTCCCATTTTTGCACAAATGAAGGAACTGTCTGACAAAATCAAATCTGACGACGAAAAGATCAAGGAAGTTGAAACCGAATATATGAATCTCATGCTCGGTCTTCCCAACCTCCCCGATATGGACCTTAAGCCCGGTGGAAAGGAAAACAACGAGCCGCTCAAGTATTTCGGCGAGCCGCACAAGTTCGACTTCGAGCCGAAGAATCACGTCGACCTCTGCACCGATCTCGGTCTTATCGACTACAAGAGAGGCACAAAGCTCTCCGGCAACGGCTTCTGGATCTACCGCGGCCTTGGTGCACGTCTTGAATGGGCGCTTCTCAACTATTTCATTGACACCCACATCGGCGACGGCTATGAGCTTGTTCTCGTTCCCCATATGCTGGGCTACGAATGCGGACTCACCGCCGGTCAGTTCCCCAAGTTCGCCGAGGACGTTTACTGGCTTGAAACTGCCGAAGATGAGCGTCGCCGTTTCATGCTTCCCACTGCGGAAACCGCTCTCGTTTCTCTCCACCGCGATGAGATCCTCACCGAGGCTGACCTGCCGAAGAAGTACATCAGCTACACGCCTTGCTTCCGCCGCGAAGCAGGCTCTTACCGTGCAGACGAGCGCGGAATGGTACGCGGACATCAGTTCAACAAGGTTGAAATGGTGCAGTACACTCTCCCCGAGAACTCCGATGACGCTTTTGCGGAGCTTGTAGGTAAGGCAGAGGCTCTCGTTTCCGGTTTGGGATTCCATTTCCGCACCGTAAAGCTTGCGGCTGAGGACTGCTCCGCATCTATGGCGCGCACCTACGACATCGAAATTCACATTCCTTCCATGGATGGCTACAAGGAAGTAAGCTCCGTATCCAACGCACGCGATTACCAGGCACGCCGCGGTCAGATGCGTTTCAAGCGCGAATCCACCGGCAAGATCGAATTTATGCACACACTCAACGGCTCCGGGCTTGCCACCAGCCGTATTCTCCCTGCAATCGTTGAGCAGAATCAGCAGAAGGACGGAAGTGTAGTAGTTCCCGAGGTGCTTCGCAAGTATCTCGGCTGCGATATAATCAAAAAGGAAAATTAAGGAGGGTTACCGATGGCTGAATTTTTTGAATCTCTCAAAATCAGCTTTAGTGACACCTTCGGAAAGCAGATAGAGCTTGAAAGCGGCTCTATAATGACCCTTAACATAGTTTTGTGGTCTCTGTTCATTGGATTTTTACTGGGAATTGGCGGAACGGTCTACAACAAGGTCATTCTCGGCTCTTTTGTACGCGCCCTGCTCGACGGCGGTATTACATCCGAGGATAAGGCTATGACTCTCGGCGAGCTTGGACATACAAATAATATTTTCGTCAAGTTCGCCCTTCGCCGCGGGTCTACCTTCCGGCGCATCGTGCGCTCCCCCGGCGACAGCTATGAGGCGGACAGCCGAATCTCCCTCGACAAAGCCAGATTCTACATCCCGGAGGAGAATTTAGTCCGTGCCGAGAAGGTATACGGCAAGCTTGGAGCGAGTATTTTTTCCATTCTTGTATCAATATTGGCGCTTCTCATAACGACTCTCGCGGCACTGATCATCGTCCCCGACTTGACGCAGATGGTAGCAAATTTCGTTTCGGGAATCTAACAAAACATTCATAACAGAGGTTTGAAGATGGATAATACACAAAATGTAAAAAAGAGAAAAAAATCAACAAGTACGCTGTTTGTACTGTTGATCATAGTGATTATCGCCGCAGCTGCGGTGGGTGCTGTTGCCGCCGTTTTATACTTCAGTGGCATACGCTACATAAAAACCACTGCCGACGATGGTCAGACTATAAAGTATTTCGGTAAGGTGGACGCGGACGGCGACCCAATGGCAGGAAAGCTCTATTATTCTGACGGCCTTGTGGGCGAGGTTGACCCCGACGCCGGTACTATCACCTACTCGAGCGGCGACGTTTACGAGGGCGAGCTTGACGGTCTTCACCGCCACGGAAAAGGCAAGATGACCTTTGCAAACGGCGACGTTTACGAGGGCGATTTCAGCTATAACGCCCTCTCCGGCAACGGTAAGTACACCTTTGTGGGCGGCGATTCCTACGAAGGAAGCCTCGTTGACGGTAAAAAAGAGGGTATCGGAAAATACACCTGGGCAGACGGCTCATACTATGAAGGCTCTTTCTCCGGCGACCTGAAGAACGGCAAGGGCAAATATGTCTGGTCAGACGGTTCATCCTACGAGGGCGACTATGTAAACGAGCTTAAAGAAGGTACCGGCACATACATCTTCGCCGACGGCGATAAATATATCGGTGAATTCAAAGCCGATATGCGCGCCGGCACCGGTACATATATCTGGGCAAACGGCGACACCTACGAAGGTCAGTTCGCCGACAACAAAATGAACGGTCAAGGCAAATATACCTGGGCAAGCGGACGCACCTTCGAGGGTATGTTCGTTGACGGTAAGATTGCTGAAGAATAATATGAGGGGATACGATGAGGGGAACTTTCTTATAAGAAAGTTCCCCTCAAACTCCCTTCAAAGAATTTTATAGGGTATATCTAACGGACATCGCGAACAGAGGCGTCGAGGCAGCAAACTTCGCGCCACCTGCGTGGGTCCCTACCCACTCCGGTTCCGCCAGCCGGCGCAAGCGGCGCCTGGGGAAGGGATGCTTTTTTGGCTCCCCCTTGCGAGTGGGG
>JAZRPJ010000221.1:0-8592 GCA_045649205.1 Candidatus Flemingiibacterium sp. | reverse complement strand
AATGAAAAACTCCAAGTCATAAGACTTGGAGTTTTTGGCGGAGAAGGAGAGATTTGAACTCTCGCGCCGGGTTAAATCCGACCTACACCCTTAGCAGGGGCGCCTCTTCGGCCAACTTGAGTACTTCTCCATGAATAAGCCGAACTTAATGAATATTGAATTCGCAGTACAGATTTGGCGGAGAGAGTGGGATTCGAACCCACGGCTCCCTCGCGAGAGTCACCGGTTTTCAAGACCGGCTCCTTAAACCGCTCGGACATCTCTCCACATAAGCGAGATTATCTCTGTACAACAAATATATTTTATCACAAAACCTCACGCTTGTCAAGTGCTTTTTAAAAAATTGTTTAAAATAATACTTGCATTTCGAAGTTACTTGTGGTATAATATATGATGTATATTTATATGTTTTTGAAAGGAACTGAAATCTATGCTTCCTCAGGTAGAACAAATTGCCGCGCGAGTGCGCGAGCTTCGCTTAATCCTCGAAATCGATCCCGCTGAAATAGCTGAAAAAATTGGCGTGGATATTGATACTTATCAAAACTATGAAACCGCTCTCGCGGATATTCCCGTGGGCAAGTTATATGCCATCGCCACCGTAATGGGCGTTGACCCCACTGTGCTCCTCCTGGGGGATGAGCCTCGCATGGTGGATTACACTATCGTCAGAGCCGGCAAAGGTCTTGACGTGGAACGCTATGCCGGATACAAATTCTCCTCCCTCGCCTACAACTATGTGGGCCGTGAAATGGAGCCTATGATAGTCACGCTTAACCCCACCGATAAAGCTCCCGACCTGGTGTGCCATGCCGGTCAGGAATTCAACATGGTGCTCGAAGGAACCGTAGCCGTCCACATCGGCGACAGCGAGCATATCCTTAAGACTGGGGATTCTATCTACTTTAATCCCGCCATCCCCCACGGACAGCGCGCTATAGGAACAGTTTCAAAGTTTCTCACCGTTATAAACGAAAATCTCAAAAAATAAAAGGAAATTAAAAATGGATTTATTGTCAAAATATCTGCCGAGGATCGACTTCGACAGTTACGAGGATTTTAAAGAAAACTATAAAATAAACGTCCCCGAAAACTTTAATTTCGGCTATGACGTTATCGACGAATACGCCCGTCTTGAGCCTTCAAAGCCTGCGCTCATCTGGCTCAACGATGACGGTGAGGAAGCGCACTTTTCTTTCGGCGATGTAAAGGAGCAGTCCGACCGCATCGCTAATGTACTCACATCCCTCGGTATAAAAAAGGGCGATCGCGTAATGCTCATTTTGAAGCAGCGTCCCGAGGTTTGGTTTACCCTCGTTGCACTCTGCAAAATGGGTGCGGTATCCATCCCTGCTTCCTTCCAGCTTACGGAAAAGGATATTCTTTACCGCTGTGACTCTGCTAATATTCGCATGATCATCGCCGCCGAGGATGAGGAAATTATCAAGCATATCAGAAATTCCCGGGAAAAGTGCAAGACTCTCAATTTCGTAGGACTCGTTGGCGACGGAATCGCCGAGCGCTACGGCGATGAATTTATTGATATGAGAAAGTCCACCCGTGAAGCATCAAAGGACTATACACGCCCCACCGGTGAGCTTGCCACAAAAAATCTCGACACTATGCTCATGTACTTTTCCTCAGGTACATCGGGTATGCCAAAAATGATCGTACATAACTTCATTTACCCTCTCGGTCACATCACCACCGCTCACTATTGGCAGAAGGTTGAGGACGAGGGCAGACATCTCACTGTTTCCGACTCCGGATGGGCGAAGTTTGCATGGGGTAAGATCTACGGTCAGTGGCTCTGCGGTGCTGTTAATGTAGCTTACGACACGGACAAGTTCGTTCCTGCCAAGCTCCTTGCAGCTATCGACCATCTTAAGCTGACCACATTCTGCGCGCCCCCCACTATCTACCGTTTCCTCATTAAAGAGGATCTGTCCGGATGCGATTGGTCAAGCCTCCATCACTGCGGAACAGCAGGCGAGCCGCTGAATCCCGAGGTCGTAAAGCGCTTCAAGGAAGCGACCGGTCACACCATTTACGAAGGCTTCGGTCAGACCGAAACTACTGTAATCCTCGCCAACTTCGGCTGGGACGAAATCAAGGTCGGCTCAACGGGCAAGCCCTCACCTATATATGACATCGACATCGTGGACGAGAACGGAAACTCCTGCGAGGACGGTATCGTCGGCTCTATTGTAATAAAGAACGGCGGCGATCACCCCACCGGTCTTTTCATGGGATACGAAAATGACGAAGCCGCCAATGCCCGTGCATGGAAGGACGGCGTTTACAATACCGGTGACATGGCTTGGCGCGACTCGGACGGCTACTTCTGGTTCGAGGGCAGAAATGACGATGTCATTAAATGCTCCGGATACCGTATCGGTCCTTTCGAGGTAGAAAGTGCGCTGATGACCCATCCTTCCGTACTTGAATGTGCGGTTACCGCAGTTCCCGACCCTGTTCGCGGACAGGTAGTAAAGGCTACCATCGTCCTTGCCAAGGGTTGGAAGGATAAAGCAGGTGATGAACTCAAAAAAGAGCTTCAGAATCATGTAAAGGTTACGACCGCACCTTACAAATATCCCCGTGTGGTTGAGTTCGTTGATGAGCTTCCCAAGACTACCAGCGGAAAGATACGCCGTGTTGAAATAAGACAGAACGATTCGGAGAAAAAATAATCCGGGAATCGGAATTATTCTACTCCCACAGCATATAATACTATGATGTAAGGAATTTACAAATGGAATTTTCAAAGAACTCTGCCCCGATTTTGATCGTGATGGGGCAATCCAATGCCCATGCCCATGCTACAAAGCTTCCGGATGATGAAAAAATCATCACACCTTTAAAAAACGTCTACGGTCTTTCAACTGACTATAATCAGGCATACGGTCTTGACGACGTTACATGGACCGGATTTGTCAGCCATGACATGAATCTTGGCGAAACCCAAAACCACACCTGCTCTCTCGCAAATTACTTTGCAAAGATGTGGCAGGCGGCAATCGATTCGGGCAAGGATCTTCCCGACCTCTATGTAATTCAGATCTCCGTCGGCTCCCAGGGCGTTGCGGAATTTGAAGCCCACGGCGACAATATGTGGTATCCCATGCGTGAGCCTGTACTGAAGCCCGGTCCGCTTAATGAGTGCAACATCTCTCTTTATCCGCTGGCTACGGAAATTTTGTCCCTTGCCACAATGAATCTTATGACCGCGGGTAAAAAGCCGCAGGTCATCGGACTGCACTGGAATCAGTGGGAAACCGAATGCTATACCGGTTCCCGCGCCCTCAATCACGCAGAGGAGAATTTTGACAATCTTTTCTGGGGCTTCTTCACCGCTCTCGGCAGTACGAAGAACGGAAAGGGCATCCCACTCTACCTTTACAAGCCCCTCACCGAGAATTTCAGTGCCGAGCGTAATGCAAAAATGGAAGAAATCATGGTGAGATTTACAGAAAAGCTTGACAATTGCAAAATTATCGATATAACCAAAACCGAGCATTACAATGATACGCCGTCAACTCACGGCATTTTCAAGGATGACGGTATTCACTATCTGCCAAAAATCCACTTTGAGTTTGCAAAATACCAGTGGGCGGAGCTTTTTGGCGATAACCTATAACGAAGAAAGGATGTTCTTTAGTGCCGCTTAATATAAAAACCACCCGTGCATGGGCGGAGATCGATTTGTCCGCGATACGGCAAAATTACACCGCCGCTGTTGCCCATTGCCGCCCTTACGGTGCAAAGGTCGCCGCTGTTGTCAAGGCTGACGGCTACGGTCACGGTGCTGTTACCATAGCTAATGAGCTTGAAAAATACTGCTCCGCTGAATACTTCGCCGTTGCAACCTTTACGGAAGCATTAGAGCTTTCGGAAGCGGTAAAGTCGCCAATAATCATTTTAAGTGAGATTCACCGTTCCCTCTACAGCGAGCTTGTATCCCACAAAACAATAACCCCATCAATTTTCCATATTGAAAGCGCAAAAGCCCTTTCCGAAGTCGCAATAAAGGCGAACACTTCTGTTAACTGCTTCATCTCCCTTGACACCGGTATGTCACGCATAGGCATCGACTGCACGTCCCCCGAAAAAATCGCCGAAGCGGTTGATACAGTAAAGACTATTTCTTCTCTTGACGGAATAAGCGTGGCAGGTATTTTCAGCCACTACGCCTGTGCCGATTCGGCTGACAAAACGTCAGCAAGCCGTCAATCGGAGATGTTTGAGTTGCTGCTTTCCAAGCTCAAAAAAGAAGGAGTAAAGCCTGAAATATGCAGTATCTGCAACAGTGCCGCTATTGTGGACAGTGAAATCCCGAACAAGCATGACCTCGTCCGCCTCGGTATATCTCTGTACGGCTTTGGCGCGTCGGAGCATACAGCAAATGTGCTGCCGCTCAAGCCTGCAATGGCACTTCGCGCACGCATTACCGAAGTAAAAACACTTGGGGCAGGAGTTGGAGTCGGTTACGGTCACACCTTTGTGACAACCAAGCCTACAAGAGTGGCAACCATCCCCGTAGGCTATGCCGACGGATACCCAAGGCTTCTTTCCAATAAGGCATCGGTAATTATCGATGAAAAAGAGGCACCTATTATCGGCAGGATCTGCATGGATCAGATGATGGTGGATGTAACGGATATTCCGTCCGCACAGATTGATTCTGTTGCAACGCTGATCGGTGCGGATAAGCGCATCCGTGCGGATGTCCTCGGTGACATGATAGGTACGATTCCCTATGAAATCGTATGCTCCATCGCGCCCCGTGTGCCGAGAATATACACAAACGGCTTTGCGTCAATAAATAACGGCTGATATTTATAAGTTTTTTTCAAAAAACTATTGCATTTTGAAAAAAAATGTGATATAATGGTATTTGTAATGTTGTGCATGGCAAAATCCATGCAAATTTAGAATGTGAGGTAACGCAAAATGAAAGAAGGACTTCATCCCGAATATAAGGAAGTTACAATTAAGTGCGCTTGCGGCGAAACTGTTGTAACCCGTTCTACAAAAGGCGACATGAAGGTTGAAATTTGTTCCAAATGTCATCCTTTCTTCACCGGCAAGCAGAAGCTTGTTGATGCCGGCGGTCGTGTAGACAAGTTCAAGAAGCGTCTTGAACAGGCGAAGTAATTTGATTATTTCGACGATGGGAGCAGTGTGTCAATAGCACTGCCCCTTTTTATTTCCCCGGATTGGAGAAAATATATGACAAACAACGATTTTGAAAAAGCGGTGCTCGTCGCCGTAAACACATCAAAAATGAAAGAGGGAGAATGTGAGATCTCCCTTTCGGAGCTTGAACGGCTTCTCGATACCGCTGGTGGAAGCGTATTTGCGAAGATGGTTCAATCACTTGATGCTCCAAATCACCGCACATGTATCGGCAGTGGTAAGCTTGAAGAGCTTTCCGACCTTTGCAAAAGCAATGACATCAAGCTGGTAATTTTCGATTTAGAACTGTCGCCTATGCAGATCCGCAATATTGAGGACGGCATTGACTGCGACGTCCGTGTACTTGACCGATCCATGCTCATTCTGGATATTTTCGCCCTGCATGCAACCTCCGCCGAGGGTAAATTGCAGGTTGAGTTGGCACAGCTTAAATACACTATGCCGCGCCTCGTGGGTAAAGGTACGGAGCTGTCCCGTCTTGGCGGCGGCATCGGAACTCGCGGTCCCGGCGAATCGAAGCTCGAAACAGACCGCCGTCACCTGAAGCGCCGCGAGGAGCAGCTAACCGCCGAGCTTGCAGAGCTTGAAAAAGGCAGACTGACCAAAAGAAAGGCGAGAGAGCGTTCGGGCATTGCCAAGGTTTCCATTGTAGGCTACACCAATGCCGGCAAATCAACCCTCCTCAACAGACTTACGGATGCGGGAATCCTTGCCGAGGACAAGCTCTTTGCCACCCTTGACCCCACAACGAGAAAATTTACACTTCCCTGTGGCGTTGACATTCTTCTCACCGACACGGTAGGATTTATCAGAAATCTCCCTCACCATCTCATAAAAGCCTTTAAATCTACCCTTGACGAGGCGACATTTTCCGATATACTCATGATCTTGATCGACGCCTCCGACCCGGAAGCCGAAAGTCAGCTTGAAGTTACAGAAAAGCTACTCTCCGAGCTTGGCGCATCCCACAAGCCCACACTTTATGTCTACAACAAGTGCGACCGCGCCGGTATTTCTTTCGGTGAAATCGGTGGGGATGACAAAAAAGCTGTAGCCGTATCCGCTCTTACCGGCGAGGGCCTCAACGAGCTTGTTGACATACTCGAAGCAATGGTACAAAACGGAAAGACCCGCGAGATATTTGTAATTCCAAACTCTGACGCAGGCATTGTAAACAAACTTTACGCCTCTGCAGAGGTTGAAGACGTGGACTACGGCGCGGAATATATCACAGTCACCGCTACGGTTGATGCAAAAACCAAAGGACAATACGATAAATACCGACAAAAAAGCGAGGACGAGCTAAATGGCGAAGAAGACGAAGAATATTGAGTCAACGGATGTGACTCCATCCCTATTTACCACCCTTGAAAAGGAAGCCTCCGCCGAGTTTACTGAAAAAAAGTCAGTATTCATTGGCTATGCTACCCCCATAAAGACTGAGGAAGAAGCCCTTGAATTTATAAAGAAGATCCGTCATAAGCACGGCGATGCAACTCATAACTGCTTCGCTTATACCCTCCGAGGCGGCGCTATCGCAAGATATTCCGATGACGGAGAGCCACAGGGTACTGCCGGTGTGCCGATTTTCGATGTAATTAAAAAGAGCGGAGTTGACGACTGCTGTGTAGTGGTTACCCGTTATTTCGGCGGTGTTCTTCTTGGTGCAGGTGGACTTGTCCGTGCCTACTCAAACGGTGCGAAGATCGCCATTGAAGCCGCCCACATCGTCACCTACGAGCAGTATACTGAATTTCGCCTTGTCTGCGATTATTCCGCCTATCAGAAGCTTGAGTATGAGCTTCCACGTTTCGCAGTCATCACCGATGCCGTGGATTTCGGCGGTCAGATCACGATGAAGCTTGCCATTAAGGAAACCGCCTTTCCGGACTTTGAAAAACGTCTTGCGGAAATGTTTTCAATGAAGGTCGTGCCCGAGGTAATCGGTAAGCGGTTTGATTTCAGATAGCAGGATAAAAACGGAGTGGTGTTTCATTCAAATCAAACACAATAAATTAACATCTTTATTTTTAAAACAACACAAAAAAGGGTAGGATATGTGAAATAAAAATCACAATTCTGCCCTTAATTTCGTAAGTGGCGTGATTATGATCCACGACAACAATTGAAAGCACCATATTGTATCTATTTATTTTTAATCTGAATTTTTTGATAAAAAACCCAGACTCCTTACGGAATCTGGGTTTATCCGACCTACATCTATTAAGGGCAGAACCGTTGGTGGCGAGAGGGATTCGAACCCTCGTGCGCGCTATCTTCGGGCATACAGTTACTTTGCTTCTAAATAATACAGTTTTTCAAATAAGTATCGTCTGCTTTTTTGATACGGACAATCTTCTTTATTGCCGATGTATAGAACATCTCCGCCACTTACCCATGTTCGTACGATCATAACGTTTCCGCGTTTACCAATTTTACGAACTGCGTTGTAAATTTCAAATGCTGTAGGGTGCCAATGTGTTAACCCGCTTTCGACTTTGCCGAAAAGCGTTTTTGAAATACCCAAATAGCAGTCATACGGGTCAACGCCAAGTTCAATACGTATATTATCATATAGGTTCCAAATAATATTACCGTCGTCCGATAGGAGCTCAAAGGTACCGCAGAGGTCAGGTGTTTGTAACATCATTTCGTAAAGATCTTTTGAGTTTTGAGGAATGAGCATTTTAAGCGGAGACTCTTCATTTTCAAATGCATCGTCATATCCCCATGTTACATAGATATATTCGGGAATAACGACATCGTTCAAGTTTGCCAAAGGAAGCATTTCCCTTTCGATCAAAAGTTTAATGGGAAGGACAGGTTCTTTATCGAGCTTTGAAAGAAGGTTATTGTGCGCTTCTTCGAAGCTACTCCAATTACCGTGGCGATCAACCTCCCATTCTCCTTTTTCTGCATCATAATCAATTTGTTCGAAATCGGGGAAAAGGTATAATGTGCCGCCGAAAATAAAATATTCAAATCCGTTTGATTCTTGCTTGATATATTCAATCGGAAGTTTACGATGAATTGCAGAATTATAAAAACGGTACTTGGGTGAATGCAGCAATTCCGTCATAAATTTTTGCTTAAAATCCAAATAATATCGAGACTTTTTATATTCTTTTTTGTTTTTCGGTATTTGGAAAATAGCATAAATTCCCGCAGAGATAAGAGCTGCAAGGATCAACGGAGAAAATAAAACAACCAATAAACCAATCCATAGTTTTTGATACCATTTCATTTTGTTCATCAAATGCTCCTCCTTTCGTTAGTGTAAAAAAGCCGCAAGATCTCTAAGTCCTGCGGCTTCTTTTCGCGGTCAAAAACCGCATTTGGCGGAGAGAGAGGGATTCGAACCCTCGTGTGCTTTTGGCACAAACTGATTTCGAG
>JAZRPJ010000220.1:0-5155 GCA_045649205.1 Candidatus Flemingiibacterium sp. | reverse complement strand
AACTTTCTTTCAAGAAAGTTTCCCCCACGCGTTCCCCATGTTCTCGCCCCCCGAGCCATTCTCACATAATATTATTTATATTTTCCTCTTGTTTTGTTAACGAAAATGTAGTATAATTGTAGGTAGGAAAAGTTTGAGGTGGGGTGGAGTGCATATGAAAGAAAAGAAAGATGTGTTTCTATGCATCACTGCCTGCGAAAAAGCCAACGAGAGCGAGAAGGCCAAAGAGCTTGCCGAGGGGACGTTTCGCCGAGTGTACGGCAGAGATGCCAAGATTACTCATCACGATAGTGGGAAGCCGCGTTTTGAAGGCGAGAACGGCATCTTCGTTAGCCTCTCACATGGGGACGGACTCTGTGCGGCGGCAATATCGGAGAGCGAAATCGGCGTTGACACCGAGCTAATGAAGGGTAACAGCGACCGCCTTCTTGAAATCGCCCGGCGTTACTTCACCAAAGATGAGATTGAGTATACAGAAGCGAAGCCGGTACCTCGTTTTTACGAGATCTGGTGCAAGAAGGAAAGCTATGTAAAGTATACGGGTAAAGGGATTTCCTCGGGACTTTCAAAATTTTCCGTGTTGAATGGAGGTGGAATTCCGGATAATGTCCGCTTTTTTCACCTTATTTATGAAAATCATATGCTTGCCCTCTGTTCCGAGGCAGAGTTTGACGGCAAGGTCGAATACATCAAAATAAAATAAAGGGGAGTTACAGTGCGAACCTTATATATAAAAGAAAACGATGCGGGGCAGCGGCTTGACAAGTTCCTTTCCAAAGCGGTAAAGGCACTGCCGAAATCCCTCATGTACAAGTGCATCCGCACGAAAAAAATCAAAGTCAACCGCAAGCGCACCGAAATCGGTTACATACTGAACACGGGCGACACGGTGGAACTGTTCATTTCCGAGGAATTTTTCTCGGATACCGCTGTCAGCGAGGCATTTATGAAGCTGACGCCGCGGCTTGACATCATCTACGAGGACGAAAACATAATGCTCCTCGACAAAAAGCCGGGGCTTATCGTCCATTCCGATGACAGCGAGGAAATAAATACGCTTATCAGCCACGTTAAGGCGTACCTTTATAAAAAAGGCGAATACAAGCCGGAAGAGGAGCAGTCCTTCGCCCCCGCCCTCTGCAACCGCATCGACCGCAACACGGGCGGCATTGTCATCGCCGCGAAGAATGCGGAAGCACTTCGGGTCATGAACGAGAAAATCAAAAATGACGAGCTGTCGAAGTTCTATCTTGCCGCCGTTCACGGTAAACTGCCGAAAAGGGCGGATACGCTGACGGGATATTTGAAAAAAGATTCCGCCAACAATATTGTTGATATCGTACCGTCATACAAAAAAGGCTATAAGGAAATCATCACGAAATACCGCGTCCTTGAGGAGAAGCGTGACCTTTCCCTTGTGGAGGTGGAGCTTGTCACGGGGCGTACCCATCAGATAAGGGCGCATATGTCCTCTATCGGGCATCCACTTCTCGGCGACGGGAAGTACGGAATAAACCGTGATGACAAGCAACGGGGCTATAAATTCCAGGCACTGTATGCTTATCGGCTGAAGTTTAGATTTAAAACAAAGGGGACCGTCCTTGATTATCTTGACGGGAAGACATTCTCTGCCGACCGGGACAAGATATGGTTTCTCGGAGAGTTTGCTTAAAAAGGAGGGAGAGTTGCGGTGAGGAAGCTTTTTTTGAAAATCGGACAAAGGGCAAAAAATCTTGCACAAATGCCTTTTAAAAAGAGCGTGCTTATGATCATGGTTGTATCACTGATCTTAAGCGTAGTGATCGAATCATTTGCCAGAGGATCGGTGATACCGGTTGTTGTTCAGCTCTTTACATCTCCGCTTATATTTGCTGTTAATTTTTTAATTGTGTTCTTCACTTTATCGCTGTCCCTTCTGGTTAAAAAACGGATACCGTTAATTGTATTTCTGTCGGCACTGTGGCTTGGATTCGGAATTGCCAATGCGGTTGTACTTAGCACCCGTGCCAACCCCCTCGGCGGTATCGACCTGCTGGTACTCAAATCCGCGATCACGATGCTGCCTATATATTTTAACATCGTCGAAATAATATTAATGGCTGCCCTTATTTTGGGCGCTGTTGCCCTTGTGGTCTTCCTTTTTATAAAATTCCCGAAAAGCAAGGTGGTTTGGCATAAATCCCTTATTTGCATAGGAATCACGTTCGTCGTTATCTGGCTGGGGTCAACCATTATCGCGGCAACAAATACCGACACGGGCGACGATGAGCTTGCCGATATCTACGAGAAGTACGGCTTTGCGTTCTGTTTTTCAAACAGCCTCGTATCCCACGGTGTGGAAAAGCCCAACGATTATGACCGGGACACTATAGGGGAGATCATGGAAGTAATCACGCCGGTTACATCGGGCGACGAAACTGAAGCCGAGCTTCGTCCAAATATAATTTTCGTACAGCTTGAATCATTCTTTGACCCGACCCATGTGGTGGGGCTTGAATATTCTACCGCGCCCACCCCAAATTTCGCGAAGCTTAAGTCGGAGGGCGTTTCCGGGTATCTTTCCATGGAAAGTATAGGCGGCGGAACCGCAAATTCGGAATTTGAAATACTTACGGGGATGAATCTGGAGCATTTTGGACTTGGTGAATATCCGTATACAACAGCCCTTAAGACCCGTGCCTGCGAAAGCATTGCGGCAAATCTCAAAAAAATCGGCTATTCCACCCACGCAATGCATAACCATATCGCCGATTTTTACGGCAGAGATACGGCTTATGCAAGTCTTGGCTTTGACACCTTCACTCCCGTAGAAATGATGCGAAATGTTACAAGAAATCCTCTTGGATTCGCAAAGGATGAGGTGCTGACAGATGAAATTTTGTCTGCCCTTGATTCGACAGAGAGTCGTGATTTTGTCTTTGCGGTCAGCGTTCAGGCTCACGGAAAGTATCCTCTTGAGGAAATCGAATCCGATATGCAGGATGACGGCGGATACGAGGACGTGGGTGAATTTATATCGGACGAAGGCGAAAATGTGGTGGAAATTACGGGGATTTCCGACAAAGCCATATGGAATCAGTTTACGTATTATGTAAATCAGGTTCATGAGATGGATATGTTCATCGGTGAGTTGACAGCCGCTCTCGAAAAAAAGGATGAGCCTACAATGGTGGTCTTCTACGGTGACCATATGCCCACATTGCCCCTTACCGATGATGATGTAACCAACGGCGATATCTATGAAACGGAGTATGCAGTTTGGTGCAATTATACTCCGACGGAATTTGCAGAGGTGGATGATATAAATTCCCTTGACAAAGATTTTGAGGCATATATGCTTGCGGCATATGTGCAGAAACTTTGCGGAATGAGTATCGGAAACATAACAAAGCTTCACCAGTACGAGCTTACAAATGGCGAAAGCAACGACGAATATCTTCGCACCCTGGAGTATGCCCAGCTCTATGATAAGGATACCGGAGAATATACAATGTCGGATATGAAATGGGGAACACGGCCGATAACCGTTTCCTCCTACCAAAAAACCGGCAATACCCTCTACGTTACCGGCGAGGGCTTCAATCCTTACAGTAAAGTGGTGATAGGCGGCATTAGGCGAAGCACCGTCTACATAAACGAACATACTCTCGCAGTTGAAAACCTTTTCTTCGATGCAGGCAAATTAGCAGTAGTTCAAGTAGCCTCCGGCATCGGAGAAATATACAGGGCAGAGTTTGAATAACGGTGGTAATGCTTGGGGACGCGACATGGGGAGAAACTTTCTTATAAGAAAGTTTCTCCCCAAAGTTCCGCTTTGCGGAACTTTTACCCCTCTTCAAAGAATTTTAATGGGGGGGATATCTTACGGACATCGCAAACAGCGGCATCGGAGCAGCAGCCTTAGCGGAAACGCTGATAGGGCGCTATACCCGAACATAGGTGCACCCCGGCATTACTGCGGAGCAGTAATGCCTAATGTGAGACAGTTGGCGAATGAGGGGCGGAGAGGACTGTAGTATGTTCCGCCCCGATGTTCGAGGGCAGAGGGGTTCCCCCTCCTCAAGCCATCTCCTACTGCCGAGAACGGCATATGAGGAACCATACCGCCCCATACCGCAAAAAGACTGCCGCAGTATATTTTGCGGCAGTCTTATATATCACATCACATTAATCATAGAAATCATAAAGCTCTTTGATGGTAACAGCTCTGTTCTCCGCCATGGACTTGTTGGCAGCAATGCCAATACCGATAGACATTGCACCGGCACGGCTTCCGGCAAGAAGCTCCATAGGATCCTCGTCCGCGCCTCTGAAGATCATGTCGCAGAGAAGCATATCCGAGCCGCCGTGTCCGCCGCCGAGCATCCGTCCGAATCTGGGAAGATTTCTCATGGCTTCGGTCGTACCCTTGAAGCCAATATCGATCCGTTCCCCAAGGCGGTCGAAGATTACAATTTTAGGTTCAACATTTCCGGCAAACAGTCCGGTAGCATAACCGGTGGAGAATTCAAGGCGTCCCTCTGTTCCGTTGATGCAGATCCTCATTCCTTCGTAAGGAGAATGTGCAGTAAGAGAGTAGGACGCAACTGCGCCTTTTTTATACTTGATATTAAGGGATACGCTGTCTTCAATGTCGATCTTATCGGAGAAGATACAGCTATCTCTGTAATATCCGTCCACGTCCTCGCAGTCGAGGTAAAGCTCTTTTTGCGATTCGACCGCAGTTAAGTCGTAATAATATTCGCACTGATCCTTGTAATTACAGGTGAGGCATCGTTCGCCGTGATTTTCACGGGTAGGGCCATAGAAACGGCGTGTGCCGAATGCGTTTATCTTTTCAGGCTCGTCATCGAGGAACCAGTTGAGAAGGTCGAAATGGTGGGTAGATTTATGAATGAGAAGTGAACCGGAGTTCTTTCTCTCTCTGTGCCAACGTCTGAAATAGTCAGCACCGTGCTGCGTATCGAGCAGCCATTCGTAGTGTACGCTGAGCGGCGTACCGATAACACCGCGGTTGAGAAGCTCCTTAACTCTCATAAACGCAGGTGTAAAGCGCAGGTTAAATGTAACCTGTACACGCTTGCCGCTTCTCCTTTCGGCTCCATAGATAGCCTTCATCTGCACCTCACCGGTAGTAAGAGGCTTTTCACTTACC
>JAZRPJ010000219.1:0-8037 GCA_045649205.1 Candidatus Flemingiibacterium sp. | reverse complement strand
TTGTCATAACGTCGATACCGAGCTTGGGATCTCCGCCGTTCGCCTCAACTGAAATTGCGCCGTTGTAGCCGATGCTCTTGAGCATTCTGAAAAAGTCTACGCAATCATCGTAATCGCTCTCGTTGGGAATAGCGCGCTTATTCTTCGGGCTTGAAATATGTACGTGAACGATATTGTCGCCGTAGCTTGCAAGCTCTTCAAGTGTATCGCCGCCGAAAATTGCGTGATAGTAGTCAACGAGAAGCTTTACGTTGGGAAGGTTCACGCGGCGAATGATCTCCATCGCTTCTTTGCAGTTGTTGATGAAATTACATTCTTCTTTGCGGAGCTCTTCAATAGCGATGGTAACACCGTATTTTGTCGCAATAGGAGAAATTACGTCGGTGAGAAGTGCACAAAAGCGGTTCGTTGCTTCGTCTTTTGTCATACCCTCGGGGATCGTACGTGCGCCGCCGCTTCCGAGGACAACAACGGGAATACCCATGGCAGCAACTCTCGGCAATACTCTTTCGAGATATTCTGTTACCTTGCCATAGCCGGCTTCGCCTTCAAGAAGGGGTACGGATGCCGGGAACATTCCGTTGGCGGAAACATAGTTAAGCTTATAATCCTTTGTCTTAGCTAAAAATTCTGAAAACTGACTGTCGTCAAGCTCATTTATGCTGACCACAGTAGATTCGGTTGCGGTATAACCAAGTTCAACCTTTTCCTTTGCGTCATCTGCGTTTACTTCACAGCAATATGAGAAAACCATAATCTGAACCTCCAAAGTTTCATAAAAATTCACGGTAATTATACCACATTTAGAATACCATATTTGAAGTCGAATTTCAATAGATTATTGCAAATTAGTTGAAATTTGACATTATTACGGTGAAGTTGTTCAATTTTTTATACTTTTATGGCCTTGGCTTTCGGATAAGTGCAAATTAACTAATTATTTAAATGTGAAACTGCGAAAAATCTACTTGACAAAAAGCCGCAAATCGGGTATAATATTTCTAACGAATATTGTATTATTTTGAGTAAAGGAGGCCGCTATATTTTGTAGCGGAACGGTGAAAATTATGGTCAACTGCAATCCGTCCGAAAAATTTCTTAAAGAAGGTCTTACTTTTGACGATGTGCTTCTGATCCCTGCCAAAAGTGATATCACTCCCAACATGGTTTCTCTTGAAACGCAGTTAACAAAATCCATAAAGCTCAACATCCCAATGATGAGCGCTGCCATGGATACAGTTACTGAATCCCGTCTTGCCATTGCTATGGCTCGTGAGGGCGGTACGGGTGTTATACACAAAAATATGTCCATTGAACAGCAGATGGATGAGGTAGAGCGTGTTAAGCGCTCTGAAAACGGTGTCATCGTTAATCCTTTCTTCCTTTCCCCTGACAATTATGTCTACGAAGCGGACGAGCTTATGGGCAAGTATAAAATTTCCGGCGTGCCGATCTGTGATGATGAGCGCCGACTTATCGGTATTATTACCAACCGCGATATGCGTTTCCTTGACAACCATCAAATGAAGATCAAGGAAGTTATGACAAAGGAAAACCTCATAACAGCTCCCGTTGGTACAACTCTTGCAGAAGCTCAGGAAATTCTCCGCGCAAACAAGATCGAAAAGCTTCCCATCGTTGACGAAAAATTCATTCTTCGCGGTCTTATCACTATCAAGGATATTGAAAAGGCTACAAAATATCCTCATTCCACAAAGGATAAGAATGGCAGACTTCTCTGCGGTGCGGCTATCGGTGTTACTGCCGATGTGCTTGACAGAGCAGGTGCTCTCCTCGGTGCCGGTGCTGACTTCCTTGTTCTCGACTCCGCTCACGGTCATTCAAAGAACATTATTTCCTGCGTAGACAAAGTTAAATCCGCATTCCCCAATGCGCAGGTCATCGCAGGTAATATCGCTACCTCCGCTGCAGCTCGCGATCTTATCAAGGCAGGTGCAGATGCGGTTAAGGTTGGTATTGGTCCCGGCTCTATCTGTACCACCCGCGTGGTTGCCGGTATCGGTGTACCCCAGATCACCGCTATTTACGATGCGGCTTGTGCTGCGGCTGAGGAAGGTATTCCGGTTATCGCTGACGGCGGTATCAAGTACTCCGGCGACCTTGTTAAGGCTATTGCCGCAGGTGCATCCGTTGTTATGATCGGTTCGCTCTTTGCAGGATGCGAGGAATCTCCCGGAACCACCGAAATTTACCAGGGACGTCAGTTCAAGGTTTACCGCGGCATGGGATCTCTTGCAGCTATGGCTTGCGGCTCCAAGGACAGATACTTCCAGGAAAATGCGCGTAAGCTCGTTCCCGAAGGCGTTGAAGGCCGTGTACCTTACAAGGGTCCTCTCTCTGACACCGTATTCCAGCTTATCGGCGGTATCCGTTCCGGTATGGGTTACTGCGGATGTCCCACCATTGCAGAGCTTCAGGAGCGCGGACAGTTCGTTCGCATCACCGGTGCAGGTCTTCGTGAATCTCATCCTCACGATATCAACATCACCAAAGAAGCCCCCAACTACTCTATGCAGGCAGGTCTGTAATATATCATATAAAAGCTTGTGGCTGATGCTAAAAATTGCATCAGCCACTTTTTATTATCTTATCGCATATAGCGTGGTAGCTCAACTCGAAGTATGTAGTCCATTTGACGAAGCTTCCATTCAAGGCATTCTGCATCACACTGATAATCCATGGATGGCTCGTAGCCGAGGGCAGAGTCCTTCTGTACAAGCGGAATTGTCGCAATTACATTGTCGATTTCCCTATGAATGATTTTTTCCATTCTGCCTATAAGTGAATGAATTTTTTCCTCATTTGAAGTAGCCTTCATGCTATCGCGAAGTATACAGAATTCTTTGAAATTGATTGCAGTAATATGACAGCGCATCATAAATTCTACCATGTTGATAAGCTTCTTAAGCTCTGTATTCTTGTTTTTTATCTTCTTAAGTTTAGCAAGAGCTGATTTGGTAAGCTTAAGAGCTGTTTTATGTCGCTTAAGCTCATCATGAATACGCATTGAATAAGGTGAATTGAGAAGGCTGCTGCAGTCAAAGCTCGTGTATGTAAAGTATATGCGATTTCCGTGAACAGGTCCGGTAGTATCGGGCTTCTTTATGCTGAGGTCGATACAGAATGGGTAGGCAGGACCGATTCTGTAGGGACCGTATTGGTTTTCGTTGCTTGGAACATAGTATCTGTGAGATTCGTCAAGGTCCTGAAGTGCATCGAGAACAAGCTGATATTCATCCTCGGAGAATACTCTTGCATATTCCATAAGACGCGCCTCGAAAGGCTTTGTTCCTTCGGTAAATGTACCCGTAGCAAGCTTTGAGATAAATGAGGGGGTAAATCCGTAATGATGGGTTTCCATGATACCGCATAGTCCGTACCTCTCATGGAATTCTACCAGCTTGCTGTTGCGCTCATGCCAAAGGCTCGGGAATGGGAAATAGGGAACTACACCGAAGTCCCAAGCTCTGCCGGCTGTATTTGTCATGGCGTAGAGCTTAATTCCGCGCTTTTTTGCAGCTTCCGCCTCGGATAGGAAGTACTGACCGGGGCCGGGGAAGGAAATGGTATAGTCAGCCACTACCGACTTACTGTTTCCGATATTAAACTGTTCGAACATTTCAAAGGTAACCTGGAGCGAGATGTCGGTGGGCAGGCTTTCGATAAGCTTAATGCGAGCTTCTTTTGGTCTTCTGCCCCAGTTGTAGGTCCAGAATACGATGTCGGCATCCGGTTCAACCTCGCGAATGCTGTCCCTTACAAGGGATATCCACTGTGGATAATCCATACAGGGCCACCAGCCGGGAGTATGCTTGCCTTCAAACAGCGCATCCGCCGGCTCATGTCCCATTTCGTATGGGATAACATTGGGGTCCTTACTTGGGAACTCTACGGATTCACCAACAAATACCATGCCTTTAAGACCGGGAGCTTTTCTGAATACATCTCCGTAAGCTCGTGAATAAATCTCCTTTGCTCCCTCCGCTTCGGGATGAACAAAGTTTTTGAATGCACTGTAAGCATATACGTCAAGTCCGTAAGGAGCAGCACGCTTAACAAGATCTGCAATGGCAGGATAATCCTTTTCCGAGCGGACGTAAATCATCAAAGTATCATAACCGTAATGTGCGCAGGTGGAGATATATTCATCGGGGAATACATCCATGTCATAACCGGAATGTATCATTCTGGGAGAGAAAAGTGGCTTTTCTTCGCTTGTACCGATTTTAAGGAAGGGGGATTTGCGAAGATTCATTCTGTCCTCAAGAGAATAAAGTCCTTGGGCGATACCCCTTTCGTCGGCGGCTGTAATTACAACGCCGTCGGAAGAAATCTCAGTCTTTCTTGCCATATATCCGCTGATTTTATCCGGAGCGAGATACACGCGGATAATGGCTTCGGATTCGCAGTCAGTAAGCTTGGCAGAAAATCCGAATGCGATTTTAAAATAGGAAACAAAGTCTTTAAGTGCGGTTTTAGCTACTATTCCGTCACAGTTTGCATAAATTTTAAGTCCGTTTTCAAGTGCGATTTCATCCGTACTCTTTAACTGATTTTTGTAATTTAAAATCCGCTTGTGAGGACGGCAATAATTTTTTCTGAATTCATACTTTTGTTCGACTCTCATGGCTTGCTCCTTTGTGAATATTTATTTGCATACAAACAGCCGCAATGCAGTAAGAATTGACTGCTCGACCGTATAGTTGTCATATGGCGAGAATGTGTAATCAGATGTTCCGCCCATTATCAGCTTTCCGTCAGATGACATGAGGGAAGTGATAAATTCGATTCCCTCCGATGCCCACTCCGGGACATTATCGGTATCGGTGAACCTGCGTGGAACGGTATTGGTTTCAAGCCCCATGGCTTTAGCGGCACGCATAAGCATTACAGCGGCTTCCTGACGGGTGATTCCGGAATCCGGGTCGAATATCCCCTCGCCTCTGCCGGTCACAATGCCGAGAAGATTTGCGGCAATGATGTCTTTATTGTCAGTATCGGTGAAAATATTTTCTGCTTCGCCTATGCCAGAAAGTGCAAGAAGCTCGGCAGAATCTGCTACTTCATAGCGTCGGCAGAGCATATTTATAATAAGCTTGCAAAAATCGCCCCTGCTGATTTTTTCACGGTAATTCCCTTGAAGAATACCGGGAACGATATCCGCACATATTGCGCTCCACACTTCGTCTTTTGCCCATTCTGTAGGGGTATCGTCAAGGGAAGCGGTTTCCCTTATCAGAATCTTATGGTTCATTGCGAAAAGCTCCGGCGTAATGTCGAAGTAGAGATATCCGTAGGGGCGTGCGGTAATTTTTTTGCCGCCTTGATACTTATTGTTTGAACTCCATGTGGCGTCCATGGTTATCCATCTGCCCTCCACAAAGGCTTCAACGTGAGCATGGTTAGTTTTTTCAGCGTTTATGTAGGTGTCACCGAAAGGATTTCCGTCGGTGCTTGCCCCAAGAGCATATGTTGATGTTATGATTGCCGGGATTCCTTGGGCGTGAAGCAGGGCCTCAAGTATTGAGGCATAACCGGCACATACACTTCTGCGGCTGAACAGCACTTCATCTGCCGCGGTTGTGGTGCTGTCCGTTTTGTCACGGTAATAGTCAAAATCGTAGTAGATGTTTTTAACCACCCACTCATATAGGGCAAAAACTTTATCGTAATCGCTTTCGATTCCTTCCACGATGGAGTCTGACTGCGCTTTTATGTCTGCGGATACTTCCGAAATACAGTCAGCAGGATTTATCCACCCGGAAAGCATCTCGCGATTATTTTCAGCAACGGGACTTTCAGCAAAACGGTATACGCCGTCAGCATCAGCCTCTATGACTACCTGACTCGTAAGATATCCGTAGTAGTACCCGGAATTTTTCGGTGCGAGATATATCTGAACCGTGAACATCCCCTTTGTTTTCGGCAGGGGAAGTTCAACTGAAAAGGGCTTTCCGTTATCGGCATCAAACTTCACCTTATTGTCATGATCAGAGGAGAAGCGTATCCAACCTTTTTCAAGCTCATCGTAATTAAGGATCCCGTTTATTTTAAGGGTATCTTCCTCGATTCGAAATTCGATAAAGTTGTTAGTGTCGTATCCCGTTATCAGTGAATCGTAAGCAGACAGAGAAATCCCAAATAAAAGAAAAATAACGGCACAAAACGCTATAATTCTGAAAAGTTGCTTTGAAGCTTGCATATTTTCCTCAAAATTTCAGTTAATTTTCGCTGCGCTCTCCGAGAATATCACGGTAGTAGCGGTAGAAGTTCTCAAATTCGCCGGCATCAAGGGCATCACGGATCTTCTGCATAAGCTCATTGTAGAAATAGAGATTATGCAGCACTGCAAGGCGCATTCCGAGAGTTTCCTTTGCCTTAAAAAGGTGACGTATATAGGAGCGGCTGTAGGCACGGCAAGCGGGACAGCCACAGTTTTCGTCTATGGGACGTGGATCTTTTGCGTATTTTTCGTTGAGAAGGTTCATTTTTCCGTGCCAGGTGAAGATATTACCGTGACGGGCATTTCTGCTGGGCATTACACAGTCGAAGAAGTCAACGCCCCGGTGTACAGCTTCGAGAATATTGCAGGGAGTGCCGACCCCCATAAGGTAACGAGGCTTATCCTTCGGCATATGAGGCTCGACAACGTCGATGGTTTCGTACATTTCCTCGGCGGATTCACCCACCGCAAGACCGCCGATTGCGTAACCGTCGCAGTCAAGCTCGCGGATCTGCTTCATATGCTCTACGCGCAGGTCAGCATAGGTGCTGCCTTGGTTAATGCCGAAAAGAAGCTGATTTCTGTTTATTGTTTCGGGCAGGGAATTGAGTCTTGCCATTTCCGTCTTGCATCTTGCAAGCCAACGGGTGGTTCTGGCGATGCTTTCTTTTGTATATCTGTACTCGGCGGGATTTTCTATACATTCGTCAAATGCCATTGCAATAGTGGAGGCAAGATGGGACTGGATCTGCATACTTTCCTCGGGTCCCATGAAAATTCTTGCACCGTCTATATGAGATGCGAAGCGCACGCCCTCCTCGGTAATTTTACGGAGCTGTGCCAATGAGAACACCTGGAATCCTCCTGAGTCGGTGAGTACGGGCTTATCCCAATTAAAAAACTTATGAATACCGCCCATTTCATATATAAGCTTATCGCCGGGACGGATATGGAGATGATAGGTATTGGAAAGCTCCACTTGGCAGTTTACATCCTTTAGGTCCATAGTGGAGATACCGCCTTTGATTGCGGCACAGGTACCTACGTTCATGAAAACTGGGGTTTGTATAGTGCCGTGGACGGTTTCGAAGCTTCCGCGGCGTGCATTGCCTTCTTGCTTTATAAGGGTGAACATTAACTGTGATCCTTTCTATATTCGCTTGAATTGGTGTTCGATTGAGTTCTTGGTAAGTTCAATAGCAACGGGTCTTCCGTGAGGGCACACCTTAATGTCATCAAGGACGAGGATGCGGTCGCATAACCATTTAAGATGTTCCGTATCGTACTCTCTGCCGATTTTTATTGCCGCTTTGCATGATGCCTGATAAAGGGCTTTTTCAAACACAGTGTCACGGGTTATAGCGGCACTTCCGGTACCGAGAGTGAGTCTTTCGGCGATGGTTTCAAATACCGCCGCAGCTTCCCTCATTTCAAGTCCCACCGGAATAGAGCTTACATATGCCGTGCGATCATCGCTGATTTCGAATGTAAAGCCTACTGCCGATATTTCTTCAGCATAATCTTCTATGGCACTCACAAGAGTAGGCGTCAGCTTGATTTCGAGGGGGGCAATAAGAAGCTGGGTCGGAACTCCCATCGCCTCGCGGCTCTTTTGCATATTGGCTTTCAGATCCTCAAAAATTATCCGTTCGTGGGCGGCGTGCTTGTCGATAATCATTACTTTATCGCCTACCTCTACAAAGAGATAGGAAAGGAATGCCTCGCCAAGGATTTTATAAAAGGGAACCGCTTTTTTGATAGGCGGTGAGGAAGGAATTGATGCCGGCATAGGT
>JAZRPJ010000218.1:0-1767 GCA_045649205.1 Candidatus Flemingiibacterium sp. | reverse complement strand
GGTTATTATGTCAAACAAATCAACAATTTTTACAGGCGCGGGCGTTGCCCTTATTACTCCCTTTAAGAACGGTGCGGTAGACTACGATGCCCTTGGCGCACTTATCGAGCGTCAGATTGCAGGCTCTACCGATGCTATCATCATCTGCGGAACTACCGGCGAGGCTTCAACTCTTACCGATGAGGAGCACAGAGAATGTATCCGTTACTGTGTTGAAAAGACCGCAGGCAGAATCCCAGTAATTGCAGGAACCGGCTCCAATGATACCGATTACGCAATCGAGCTTTCAAAGTATGCCTGCGATGTTGGCGTTGACGGACTTCTTCTCGTTACTCCTTACTACAATAAGGCTACTCCCAAGGGACTCATTAAGAGCTTTACAGCAGTTGCCGATGCAAGCACAAAGCCGATAATTCTTTATAATGTTCCCTCAAGAACCGGTGTTAATATTCCTCTTTCTGTTTACCGTGAGCTTGCAAAGCATGAGAGAATCGTTGCGACAAAGGAAGCAAGCGGAAATATCAGTGCAATCGCCGAAATTGCGGCAGAGCTTGGGGATTCGCTTGACATCTACAGCGGTAACGACGACCAGATTGTACCGATCCTTTCACTCGGCGGTAAGGGCGTGATTTCCGTGCTTTCCAATGTTGTACCGAAGGAAACTCACGATATCTGCAGCCTCTGGTTTGAGGGCAAGGTAAAGGAATCAGCGGCACTTCAGCTGAAGCTTCTCAAGCTTGCGAACACCCTTTTCTGTGAAGTCAATCCCATCCCCGGCAAGACTGCTATGTATCTTATGGGACTTTGCACCGAGGAAATGCGTCTGCCCCTCTGCGAGATGGAGGATGCAAACAAGGCGAAGCTTACTGCAGTTCTCAGGGAATACGGAATTATCTGATCAGGAGAAAATAAAATGAAAGAAGTAAAAATACTCCTTTCCGGCGCAATGGGCAGACTTGGAAAGGCTGTTCGTGCGGCGGCGGAGGAAAGTGAAGAATACAAGGTAGTGGCAGGAATCGATGTAGCTCCTGCTGCGGAGGATATCCCGATTTACGCAAGCCCTTCGGAGGTTACCGTGGATGTTGACGTGATCATCGACTGTTCACATCACACGGCGGTAACCCCGCTTCTTGCATATGCCGCAGAGAAGGGAATTCCTACTGTGATCTGCACCACCGGTCACACCGAGGATGAAACAAAGCTTATCCACGACACAGCGAAGAAGATCCCCGTGTTCTTTTCGAGAAATATGTCCCTCGGAATCAATCTTCTCATCGAGCTTTCAAAGAAAGCGGCGGCAATTTTAGGAGATAGCTACGATATCGAAATTCTTGAAAAGCATCACAATAAGAAGCTTGATGCACCCAGCGGCACAGCACTTATGATTGCGGAAGAAATTGCCGATACGGTGAATTTTGATGCGGAATTTATTTACGAGCGTCAGTCAAGACGTCAGCCGAGAGGAAAAACTGAAATCGGCATCAGCGCTATCCGCGGCGGCACAATCGTCGGTGAGCACGAGGTGATTTTCGCCGGTACCGACGAGATAGTCACCATCAGTCACAGTGCGGCATCCCGTGAGGTGTTCGCAAGAGGTGCCATCCGTGCGGCACTCTATATGGTAGGCAAACCTGCCGGATTTTACGATATGTCAACCCTTGTTTCGGGAAAATAATGCTATAATACAATGCCCACCGCGGATTTACCTCGGTGGGCTGATTTTATTTGGAGTCGCGCCAGTCGATTATGTCGATATCGGTGAAATAC
>JAZRPJ010000217.1:0-17467 GCA_045649205.1 Candidatus Flemingiibacterium sp. | reverse complement strand
CGTCGGCGTATGCGGATGCATGACGTGTCCGTCCTCCTTGGTGAAAATGTAGTCGAGATTCTTCCAACCATCACCAAGATAGGCGATGTGTCGATTCTGCTGCACACGGTACTCTGTGAGCGTCTTACAAAGTCGTTCGGGGATGGAGATGGTACGAATACTGCACTTCGACTTCGGCTCCTTCTCGCACGCCTTGCCGTCGCGCAGCTTATATATGCTTCGCTTGATGGAGATGCGCTGGTTCTCAAAATCAATATCGCTCCATTTGAGTCCCACAATCTCACCGCGACGGCAACCGGTGAACAGAGCCACTTCAATAACCGCGCGGATATGCAGAGGCTCGCGTTCGAGCGCCGTAAGGATTTGACCGACTTCATCAAGCGTAAACACCTCCACCTCTTTAGTTTCTTCCTTGGGAAACTCAATACGCCGAGAACGCCCGATATCGTCCTCGATATATTCAAGCTTGTACGCTGTGGTGACGATGGAGCGGAGCACCGTCGTATACCGCTTGACCGTGCTTGCAGCAATACCGCCTTCACGTCCGTCAAGCCTCTTTTTCTCGGTGGAGAGATACTGAATAAATTGCTGAATGTGGTAGGTACGTAAGTCCTTCATCTTCATCCGCGCGAACATAGGCATCAACTCTTCCTCGATGACCTTGGAATAAAAATTGTAGGTTTGCGGCGATAGCGTATTCTTCTTGATTTCGAGATACTGCGTACAAAAATCGGCGAAAGTGATCTTGTCGGGGCGTACCTTGCGGAACGGTCCCTCTGCTTCGATCTCACGCTCAAAGGCGGCGGTGAAGTCTTCGATCTCCTTGTTAAGCCGCGAGTAAGGCAGATTCGGCTTTGACGGCTTGAACGTCTTCGAGCGAGAGATCTGCTTGCCGTTTGAATCAACGCCGCAGGAAATGCGGATAAGGTAGGTGCCGTTTGCTCTTGAAATAATGCTTGCCATAAATTTTTCCTCCTTGATGGCTGAAATTATGAACCTCGGAAATGAGCGAATCGTTATTTCTTTCCGAGGGTAGAACCGATAGCCTCTACCGTTTACAAACTGTGCCATTTGAAACCTATGTACTAAACTATGTACTGGCGTCTACCATCGGCAAATTCAGAGCAAGAAGGGGAACAAAAAATCCGCACCAAAAAGTGCGGAAAAAGTCAGTAAATACAAAGAAAAATCGGGAATCTTACGACTCTCGATTTTTGGTCAGAGTGACAAGACTTGAACTTGCGGCCTCTACCACCCCAAGGTAGCGCGCTACCAGCTGCGCCACACCCAGATACCCAACGCATAATATTATACCATATATAAAAGCATTTGTCAAGAGTTTTTAAAAAAATATTTTTAATCTGGAAAAATATTTCTGTGAATCGCAAACACCCCGGCAGAAAAAACTGCCGGGGTTCGTTTCGTTTCATTAATAGACCATGATCATTTTTTTACATAACATGAGAATATCTCTTCGACATCAATCCGCTTCGGTTTGGGGGTGAGAAAACTAACTATAGGAACAATAATCAGTCCAAGTACCATGGCAATCGCCCCCGCATTGATTGGCGATGCAATAAAATGAAGGAACATATTCGATACGGTGAGTCCAACACCAACCGCAAAGCTTGTCCATACTGCCGCCACCGAAATACGCTTCATGTACAGACCGTACATAAAAGGTGCAAGGAATGCTCCTGCCAACGCCCCCCAGGAAATACCCATGAGCTGTGCAATAAAGCTACTGTTGGAGTAGAACTGGAATATTGCAATTGCCGCAGAAATTACCACAAATACTCCGATAAAGAAACGAATAATTATAAGCTGCTTCTTCTCATTCATGCTCTTAACAACATTTCCCTTCAAAAGGTCAAGCGTAATGGTTGAGCTGGATGTCAGAACGAGTGAAGAAAGCGTCGACATGGAAGCCGAAAGCACAAGCACTACTACAATACCGATGAGAATATCGGAAAGCGACGACAGCATACCGGGAATTACCGAGTCAAAATCGGGCGCACCTGAGGGTTTAAGCTCCACTCCGAAAAGTCTACCGAAGCCCCCAAGGAAGTAACATCCGCCGGAAATAACAATTGCAAATACAGTGGAAATTATCGCGCCAGTCTTAACAGCTTTGTCCGATTTGATGGCGTAGAATTTCTGTACCATCTGGGGAAGTCCCCATGTGCCAAGGGATGTGAGAATGCATACGCCAAGCAGATTCCACGGATCAGGTCCGAAGACAGACGTAAACGAGCCGGCAGGCGCCCCCACATCGGAAATCTGCGCGAGGCTTGCAACAGCGGCGGTAAATCCACCCTTTCCCATAAGAACAGATACGATAACCGCAATGATACCGCCGATCATTATGATTCCCTGAATGAAATCGTTAACAGCCGTTGCCACGTATCCGCCGAGAATAACATACATTCCCGTAAGAGCCGCCATGATAATTACGCACCAAGTATAGGGAATATCAAATGCCATTTCAAAAAGTCTTGAAAGTCCGTTATAAACCGATGCGGTATAGGGAATCAAGAATATAAATGTAATAAGTGCCGCCACAAGCTTAAGTCCCTTTGAGCCAAAACGCTTTTCGAAAAATTCCGGCATAGTTTTAGCCCCGAGATGCTTTGTCATTGCGCGAGTGCGCTTACCGAGAATTATCCAGGCGAGAAGGCTTCCGATAATAGCGTTGCCCACGCCTATCCATGTTGCGGAAAGACCGTACTTCCAGCCGAACTGTCCGGCATATCCTACAAAAACGACAGCCGAAAAGTAGGACGTACCGTAAGCAAAGGCGGTGAGCCATGGTCCAACCGAGCGCCCACCGAGGACGAAGCTGTCCACATTGGTCGCCTTTCTGCGGCAGTAAAGGCCCACAGAAACGGTGATGGCAAAAAAGATAAAGATCATCAGGATTTTTGCAAACATTAAAAATACTTCCTTTCATTTTTTATTTGCGAAAGGTATAAAAAAAGCCCTTCCGCAGTAAATACTGCAGAGGACGAGATTTCCCGTGTTACCACCTCTGTTCGCCTCGGTCTCACAACCAAAGCCTCATTAAGTACGAGCGTAATGCCGATACTTTTTGCCTATAACGGTGCTCTTCCGTCGAAGCCTACTTGTAAAAACGTTCGGTTCGCAGCTCCCAGGGGTAATATCCGATATCCGTAAGACCGCGCCTCTCACCAACCGGCAGCTCTCTGTGGTTTCGTAATACCGTCACGGCAACCCTATTGCAGTGCCGTTCCCGATCATAGCCTTTATACGCACATCACTTTACCAAGCTAAAATATGCGATGATTTATTATAACATGTTTTCCCGATATTTGTCAAGTCTTTTTTCGATATTTTTTCAAATTTGTTTTGGAGTCGTCAAAATCTGCCATTATTTTCCATATTTTTGTGATATAATAGTATCACAAAATAATTTGGAGGCATATATGAAAAACACCAATGAAATATCGGTAAGCTTCAGCCAGCGTCGCCCTTCCCCTTACGGGTGGCAAGCCAAAAGCGGAATCCATTCGGCTTACGGCAAAACCGAGGCGGAAGCGCTGGCAAGACTCCGCGACACCGTAGCCCTTTACGCAGGTTTAGAGGAAATCTTAAAGGGCTGCGGAAAAAATTCCGCAAAAAAATAATTATTTTGCCCATACCTATTGACAAATGTAAGATTCTGTGGTATACTTGTAAAGTGATTTGCTTTACAGCTAAATTCTCACTTGTTTTAGGGGGATTCTACGGTGCGTGAAAAGAACCTTGAAATAGGCATACTGCTTGACTTTTACGGAGAGCTTCTCTCCGAAAACAGCAGAATCGCCACCGACCTTTATTACAATGAGGACCTTTCACTCGCGGAAATTTCCGACCAAATGGGAATCACCCGCCAGGGAGTCCGTGACAGCATCGAAAAGGCAACATCAAAGCTTCTTTCCTTTGAAGAAAAGTTAGGACTTGCCGCAAAATTCCGAAAAGTGGAGGAAATGCTGGCAGGGGTGACCGTGAAGCTTGAGGAAATTGCACCAAGCCTTCCGGAGTCCGTGTCAAAGGAGTTATACGGCATCATCGAAAACATAAAAGCTATCGAAAGTTAAGCAGGATCACAGTCGCAAGTTTCAAGAACGCTTTGCAGAATGGAGATTTTCATGTTTCAAAGCTTAGTTGATAAAATGTCAGAAGCTTTCAAGAAGTTCAAAAACAAAGGAAAGCTCACTGAGGCGGACGTAAAAGAGGGTATGCGCGAAATAAAGCTGGCTCTTCTTGAAGCGGACGTAAACTACAAGGTCGTTAAAGACTTTATAAAAATCGTCACCGAAAGAGCGGTTGGCGCAGAGGTTTTAGAGAGCCTCATGCCGGCTCAGCAGGTGGTTAAGATCGTAAACGAGGAGCTGTGCAACCTTATGGGCGGCACAAACTCCAAATTAAATATATCTTCCCGTCCCCCCACAGTGGTAATGATGACCGGACTTCAGGGCGCCGGTAAAACTACCCATGCAGGAAAGCTTGCAGGAATGTACAAAAAGCAGGGCAAACGTCCACTGCTCGTCGCCTGCGACGTTTACCGCCCTGCGGCTATAAAACAGCTTGAGGTGGTGGGTGCTCAGCTTGAAATTCCCGTCTTTCAGATGGGCGACAAGGAAAGCCCAGTCAACATTGCAAGGGCAGGTATCGAGCACGCAAAAAAGCATGGTCATGACATTGTGTTCATAGACACGGCAGGACGACTTCACATAGACGAAGTTCTCATGAACGAGCTTCATGATATAAAAGAAGCTGTTGAGCCGCAGGAAATCCTTCTCGTTGTCGATGCCATGACCGGTCAGGATGCAGTGAATGTAGCGGAGTCCTTTAACAATCTTCTTGATATAACAGGCGTAGTGCTTACAAAGCTGGACGGCGACACACGAGGCGGTGCGGCACTCTCCGTACGCCATGTAACAGGCAAGCCGATAAAATTCGTAGGTATCGGCGAAAAGCTCGATATGATCGAGCCCTTCTACCCGGACAGAATGGCATCCCGAATCCTGGGTATGGGCGACGTGCTTTCGCTCATCGAAAAGGCACAGCAGAACTTCGATGAAAAGCAGGCGTTGGAGCTTGAAAAGAAGATGCGTGAGCAGACCTTCACCCTTACCGACTTTCTCGATCAGTTCAAGCAGGTCCGGAAGATGGGTTCAATGGAACAGCTCCTCGGTATGATTCCCGGTGTCAACACCGCGGCGCTGAAGGATGCAAAAATAGATGAACGTCAATTTGACAGAATCGAAGCCATAATCCTTTCAATGACACCAAAGGAAAGAGAAAAGCCAGATATAATCAATGCGTCAAGACGCAAGCGCATCGCGGACGGAAGCGGCATGAAGGTAGAGGATGTAAACCGCCTTTTAAAGCAGTATGACCAGATGCGTCAGATGATGAAGAAGCTCTCTTCAATGACCGGAGGGAAACGCTTCGGCAAAATGGGTAAGATGAAATTACCGTTCTAAACGGTTTTCAAATATAAAAATTATTTAATATATTTTCGGAGGAAATTAAAAATGGCAGTTAAATTAAGACTTACAAGACTTGGCGCAAAGAAGAGCCCATTCTACCGTGTAGTTGCGGCAGATTCCCGTTCTCCCAGAGATGGCAGATTTATCGAAGTTATCGGTACTTACAATCCTATGACCGATCCCGCTGAAATCAAGATCGACAATGATAAGGCAAAGGCTTGGCTTGATAACGGCGCACAGCCTACCGAAACCGTAAGAGCACTCCTTAAGAAGTCTGGCGCAATCGAATAATTGCGGCTCAAGGATTATTATGGTAGAGCTTAAAAAGGTTCTCATTGACATCGCGAAGGCTATAGTTGATGCTCCCGATGCGGTATCCGTTGAGGAAAGCGTTGACGGGGACAATGTCCTTTTGACCCTTCATGTAGCCGAGGACGATATGGGCAAGATCATCGGCAGACACGGCAGAATCGCAAAGTCCATCCGCCTTGTTATGAAAGCCGCAGCCAACACTATCGGAAAACGTGTTGTCGTTGAGATTAGATGAATTTTAAAGGCAGACGCAAATGCGTCTGCCTTTAAGTCTGTCGAAAAACATCTTACAAAAGAGCAATTATAAAAATTTGCACAAATTTATTAGGCTCTCCCTTTTAGCAATACGCAGTATTGCTGGCGAGCTGTCGCCGTAGGCGACTGAGAGGGCGAATATATGCTAAAAGCCCCTCTCCGTCAGCCTCCGGCTGCCACCTCTCCCGGAGGGAGAGGCTTTTTAGGTGCTTTGCTTTTATGTAAAATGACGGAATCTATTTTGACAAACAACTTTTTCGACAGTCTGCCCTTTTCACACCTTGCTTTTTAGATCCTCGCCGAGACGTGCAAGGATCTTTTTTTCAAGCCTCGAAATATAAGACTGCGAAATTCCAAGTAAATCTGCCACCTCCTTTTGGGTAAGCTCCCTTTCGCCGTTAAGCCCGTACCGCAGAATAATAATCTCTTTCTCACGCTCGTCAAGCTGGGAGAGCGCCTCCCGTATCGTCTTCTTTTCCTCCGCAAGCTCAAGTTCTTTTGAAACATCGTCATCATCTCCCCCCAGGACATCTGATAAAAGCAGTTCGTTCCCATCCCAATCCACGCTTAACGGCTCATCTATCGATAGATCCCGCCGTCCCGAGCATTTGCGGATATACATGAGAATTTCATTTTCAATGCACCTGGATGCATAGGTGGCAAGCTTGATGTTCTTGTCCGATTTGAAGGTGTTTATCGCCTTGATAAGACCAATCGTGCCGATGGATATTAGATCCTCAAGTCCTGCTCCCGTGTTCTCGAATTTCTTGGCTATATACACCACAAGCCGAAGATTATGCTCAATCAGCAGTGTCCGCATTTTCGCCGCCAGAGCAGTATCCATGCCATCAAGCGCCGAAAGCGCCTCCTGCTCCTCATCGGGTGACAATGGCGGCGGAAGAGTAGCTGTGCCGTTTATGTAATAAATTTCATCCTCGCATGTTTTTTTATATCTGCTGAATTCAAAAAAATCTACCAATATTCTCCTAAATACTGCTTTGATTCTGCCCCGCCAAGAAATATATTTAAATCTCATAAGCCCTCCTACACATTAATAAGAATCTGGGGTAATACCCCATCGCATCCACCGTAATCGCTGCCGGCGCAATCTATAGCTACCGCTCCGTCAACCGGTTTCCCTTCAACCGATATTTTATCGGGGCAAACACAAAGAAGCATTCCCTTCCCCGTCACCCCGGATACAGGTATATACCTTGCCTTCAGCCTACATATTTCCGTCAGATCCGACTGCACCATATCAAGCTCCGGCGGCAGAATTTCCTCAAGGCTCGCCTTTGAAACAACGATAACCGGCTTTCCAGAAAACGGATCGTGAAGCAAGTTTCCGCTGTCGCATAACAGTGAGAGCGGTACCGATTTACCGAGGATGGTAAGCTCTGCACACACCTTGCGCTTTTTTGCCGATCTACTTCGGAATTTACCGTAAGCAAGACTCACCACACCGCTTATAACCGCCGCGGCAGCAAAGAATATGGGCGATGCCGAAGGCGTAATCTCCTGCCGTCCCACTCCGAAAGCTCCGACTGTCTTCCCTGCCAAGGTATAAAGCGCAGTCATCACCCCTCCAAGCCCCATGTTAACGGCTGTGTATGTAAGTGCGCTTTTAATTGCCGCAGCACCTTTCGTCCCAAAGCTTAATCCCATCATCGCCAGCACACACATCACTGCGCAAAGGATGCCGATAATTCCCCACTGCACTGCGTTTGTGCCGAATTCGATAATTGCCGACACAACTCCGTATACTCCGCCAAGCGCCGCACCAAGAGCCAATCTTATTGGCCGTATCGGAATCCTCAAAAATCTTCCGCATATATAAAGCGCAAGAAAATCCATGGAAAAATTAACCATCCATAGAGAATCCGCATATATGACCGTCAAAGAAAATCACCGTCCATGCATTAATACTCATGGAATCATTATACACCAAATCCCGCAAATATTTTGTCGTAAATTTGCCTTTATAAAAATTTTTTACCCGTCACGAATAATTCATGTTAACTTCGGGCAAAATCTAACTGTGTCAAATACCTATATTAGCCGTAAAACGGCAGAATGGAGTTTATTATGATAGATAAAATCGCACTTATTTTGGCAATTATCGGCGGACTTAACTGGGGCAGCATCGGAATTTTCAAATTCGACCTGGTGGCATGGATCTGCGGCGGACAGGGTTCTCTCTTTGCACGTATTATTTACACTCTTGTAGGTCTTGCTGCAGTATGGTGTATTTCCCTTCTCTTCCGTGAAACCGATGCCGCTATCGAAAATGACACTTCTATGCGATAAGGGCAATATAAAAAATAACGGGCATCCGCAGTAAAGCATTGCGGATGCCCTCATTATTTCATGAGAAAGGGAAAGCTTGTTTTTACACAAGCTTTCCCGAAGTAATATCAGTCGTTTGTATAGTTGTCGAAATATCCCTGGATGAATACGATAGGTGTTCCCTTGTCGCCGGAGCCGGAGGTAAGGTCGCAAAGTGAGCCGATAAGGTCAGTAAGCTGGCGGGGAGTTGTACCCTCGGATACCATCTTGCCGTAGAGGTTGCCGTCCTTCTCGGAAATCTTGCCTTTGATCGCTTCCTTAAGCTCATCACCGGAAAGATCAGCGAAATCGTTGTCGGCGAGATACTTCAGCTTAAGCTCATTAGGTGTACCCTCAAGTCCCTTGGTGTATGCAGGCGCAACGACCGGGTCTGCAAGCTCCCAGATCTTTCCTACCGGGTCTTTGAATGCGCCGTCGCCGTATACCATGACCTCGATATTCTTGCCGGTTGCCGCCTTAAGCTTCGCCGCAATAGCATCCACCACAGGCTGACAGTCGCGGGGGAAGAGCTTTACCTGCTCCTCGGTTGCCTTGTTTGAGCCGAGAAGTCCGTAATCAGCGTTAAATCCGCTGCCGTTAATGGGCGCGGTCATGATATCGTCAAGTCCGAGAATGATCTCGCCGCCTGCTGCCTTGAGGATACGCTTGGTGCGTGCCCTTGTATGAATGTCGCAGCAAAGTACGTTCTTGGTGTAGTTAAGAATTGCTTTGGCATTGTTTGCGAAGATTATCTCGCAGTCTGCGCCGCATCCGCGGATCAGTTCTTCGTAATATTCAACATAGTCAACACCGGTGAATCTGTGCTTCTCATAACCGAAAAGCTCACGGTATTTTTCGAGGGTAAGCACATCCTTATATGGATCAATGCCCTTCTCATCTACCGCGTCAAGGCTGATGAGATGATTTCCAACCTCGTCAGAAGGATAGGAAAGCATGAGAACGACTTTCTTTACGCCCTTTGCTATACCGCGAAGACAGATTGAAAAACGGTTGCGGCTGAGAATTGGGAAAATAACGCCCACTGTTTCTCCACCGAATTTTGCTTTTACGTCCGCTGCAATGTCATCTACAGTAACATAGTTTCCCTGTGCACGTGCAACAACAGCCTCGGTCATAGCAACGATGTCACGGTCATGGAATTCAAATCCTGCATCCGCCTGCGCTTCAAGTACAGACGAGGTAACGATCTCTACAATATCGTCGCCGTTTCTGATAATAGGCGCTCTTACGCCGCGAGATACTGTGCCAATCATACGACTCATAATATTTTATCTCCTTACATGCTTTGGATTAATGTTTTAATACTACCCTATTATTATATCATATAATTTTCCCCATTTCAATAATTTATAATTATTTTTTCATATATCATTTCTGAAAAAATTTCATCAAAAACGGAAAGTTTTTGGGCATTTTGTTCACACAGCTTCTCAAAAAGCCATATTTTTGTAAGATTGTTGAGCAAATGGCACAATCAGACTCTGATTTTCGCCAAAATGCAAAAAAATGAGAAAAACAGCGATAAAATAAAGAATCCTACTTGTAATTTTTTCGATGATGTGATATAATGTATGGTGTGTAGGTATGAATACAAATTTAAGGAGAGTTTCAAATGAAAAAGATCTACGAAGGCAAAACAAAAGACGTTTATTCCCTTGACAACGGCAATGTAATGCTCAAGTTCAAGGACGACTGCACCGGCAAAGACGGCGTATTTGATCCCGGTGAAAACACCGTCGGACTCACCATTGACGGCATCGGCAAGGCTAATCTTCAGTCCTCCATCCACTATTTCGAGCTTCTCAAGAAAGCCGGCATCAAGACTCACTATGTTTCCGCAAATCTCGACGAAGCAACTATGGAAGTTCTTCCCGCAACAGTTTTCGGTCACGGTCTTGAAGTGATCTGCCGCCTTGTTGCAACCGGCAGCTTCATCCGCAGATACGGCGAATACATTGAAGACGGTACCCCTCTCGAAGGTGGATATGTTGAATGCACCTTCAAGAACGATGCAAAGGGCGACCCACTGGTAACCGGTGAAGGTCTTGCGGCACTCAAAGTCATGACCCCCGAAATGTTCGAATCCATGAAGGAACAGACCCTCAAGATCACCAAGATCGTTGCAGACGACCTTAAGACTCTCGGACTTGACCTTTGGGACATAAAGTTTGAATTCGGTTACAACAACGGCGAGGTAATCCTCATCGACGAAATCGCTTCCGGCAATATGCGTGTTTACAAGGGAGATAAGATCGTTGATCCCGTTGAGCTTACAAAGCTTATCAACAACAGATAAAATAATTCAGGGGAAGCACCGCTTCCCCTTTTTTAATTGAAAACTTCCGCCATGTGAAGATAATCCGCAATCACTAAAATAAATTCTTTGCAGGTGGGTTTGCCGGGGATTCCCCGTCCCCTAAAAAATTCAGCCATCCTGTCACCATTTCGTGAAGAATATGTACACTCTATTGCGCGTCGGCAACTTCTCTCAACAACAGCCGGTACTGTACCGCAATATTTTGCGATTCGAGGATAGAGAGATTTCGTTGGATACTGCACCATTCCGGGACTACCGTAGGCAAGCATTATTGCCATTCTGAGATAGCGGTATCCGCTGAAGCTTGCGTGTATACCGAGCTTTATAAGCATATCCGTAACCGTTATGTCAAGAGCTTCGTTTTTTAAGATTTCATCTGCATGATCGCCCTTTTTTACACTGCTGTTCATATTATAATTTCTTCCCTTATATGTTTATGAGAAATTCCGAGCGTATTAAATTTCTCCGCAGTCTGTCTGCAACAAGGGCTATAAATTCTCTCGGTGAGGGCTTGCAGTTGTGGAACGGACATCGCAGACACTCCTCTACCTTCTCACTGTTTCCGCCGATCCATACAGTGTTTATCGCTGTTCGCATATTTCTCTCAACCCTGGAAACCGATGAGTCATACTGTTCCGCAATTTCTCTGTACAGTCCGTCCATAACAGCTATAATAGCATCTCCGTCAGCATAGACTTTTTCAATGGCATATGCCAGATATTTCCGTCCCTTCAGATGAGGTGGCATATTGATTTCGTACATGAACAGGTCTATTTTTAATTTCAGTTCTTCGTTTGTATAATTGGTCAGGTTTAAAAAATTCGATTTCTGCTGATTCATTTGTTGTTTCCCCTTATTCACGCCAAAATAATTCTACATAATTATACTACATTTAAGAAATATTTTCAATCGCAATTAGTTACGAATATAGTAACAGCATATTGTAGCGGATAAACAACTTATTCTCGCAATTTGTCGAAAAATCTCCTCTCCCTTGACAACTATGAGGGAAAATGCTATAATTTTAAGTGTACGACACCTATAAAATATACGAGAAAGGAGTCCCATTGGGACAGAACATAATCATGAAAATGTATAAATCAGCATCAGAGCTTATAGGAAACACCCCCCTGCTTGAAATCAGCAGATACTCCGAAAAAGCAATGGTCAACGCCAAAATTGCTGTCAAGCTTGAATGCTTCAATCCCACCGGCAGTGCCAAGGACAGAGCGGCACTTTTCATGCTTGACGATGCCGAAAAAAGCGGCAGACTAACGGCAGGAGGCACAGTAATCGAGCCTACCAGCGGCAATACCGGTATCGGTCTTGCGGCAGTAGCGGCGTCGAGAGGCTACAGAGTTATTCTGACTATGCCCGATACCATGAGCGTGGAACGAATGAAGCTTCTATCTGCCTACGGTGCCGAACTTGTCCTCACCGAGGGCAGCCGCGGCATGTCAGGTGCAATCGAAAAGGCTGAAGCTCTCGCAAAAGAAATACCCGGCAGTATAATCGCCGGTCAGTTCGAAAATCCCGCTAATCCAAAGGCTCACTACTATACCACCGGTCCCGAAATTTGGGAAGATACTGACGGCAAGGTTGATATATTTGTAGCCGGGATCGGCACGGGCGGCACTCTCACCGGTGTTGGGCGGTACCTGAAGGAAAAGAATCCGAAAATCCAGATTGTAGGCGTAGAGCCTGCATCTTCCCCCCTTATAACCGAAGGAACAAGCGGAAGTCACGGACTTATGGGTATCGGCGCGAACTTCATCCCCGACAATTATGACAGCACCGTCTGCGACAAAGTAATAACTGTAACAGAGCATGAAGCATATACAGCGGCGAGAGCCATCGCGAAATGTGAGGGTGTGCTTGTTGGTATTACCTCCGGAGCGGCACTTCATGCCGCCACCCTTCTTGCAAGGCTTCCGGAAAACCGCGGAAAGCTTATAGTCCCCCTTCTCCCCGACACCGGAGAACGCTATCTTTCGACTCCGTTATTCAGCGAATAATATGTAAATCCTACGCGCGTTAATAAAATCGCAACTTCGGGGCTGTAATTTGTTTATTATTACTATTGACAAAAAAGCAAATAAGATATATCATATTGTAGGTTGCAAAGTTGCACATTAAATATATTTAACGAAAGAAAGTAACAATCATGAGCGCACTGAATTTACTATTATCATTGTCTGTAGCAATGCTGATGGGACTTATTTTGTCCCGATTTGCAAAGCTGGTTTCACTTCCTGCCGTCACCGCTTATCTGGTGGCAGGAATTATCATCGGTCCATTCTGCCTCGGAAGTCTTGGGATCCCAGGTATAGCTTTTCATACCATGGAGGAGATCGAAACCTTTTCCATCTTAACTACGGCAGCACTCGGCTTTATCGCCTTTTCAATCGGAAACGAGTTCCGTGTTTCGCAGTTAAAGAAAATCGGAAAAGCCGCAACTGTCATCGGTATTTTCCAGGCAGTTATCGCAACCCTCATAGTTGATGCGGCCCTTATCGGACTCCATTTCCTAATGCCCGATGTTATATCTATACCCACCGCTATTATTCTCGGTGCCATCGCCTCTGCCACCGCCCCTGCGGCGACCTTGATGGTGGTTCGTCAGTACAAGGCGAAGGGTCCACTTACTGACTTGCTTCTCCCCATCGTTGCCATAGACGATGCCGTAGGGCTTGTGCTCTTCGCAATTTCTGTAGGTATCGCAAGAGCAATTGAACAAGGCAAGATCGACATTATCTCCATTGTAATAAACCCTATTATCGAAATTGTGGCTTCGCTGATTCTCGGTGCGGTCATGGGTGCACTGCTCACACTTGTCGAGCGTTTCTTCCATTCCCGTTCAAAGCGTATGTCAATAAGCATCGCTTTTGTTTTCCTCACCGTAGCGATTACCCTATGCAAATTCGAAATCGGACCGGTCGCACTGCACTTCTCCTCTCTTCTCACCTGCATGATGCTCGGTACGGTATTCTGCAACCTCTGCGATTACTCCGAAGAGCTTATGGAAAGAGTGGACGGTTGGACGACACCTCTGTTCATTATATTCTTCGTACTTTCGGGTGCAGAGCTTAATATCTCCGTATTCAGAAGCGGAACCGTCGTACTTGTAGGCGTAGCGTTCCTCATCTTCCGCGCTATAGGAAAATACTTCGGTGCAAGCGCAAGTGCAAAATGGATGGGCTGCGACAAAAATGTATGCAAATATCTCGGCATAACTCTGCTCCCCCAAGCCGGTGTTGCACTCGGTATGTCAACCCAGGTCGGGGACCTCAGCGGTTCCTCGCTTATTAGAAACATCGTGCTTTTCTCAGTTCTGATTTTGGAGCTTGTTGGTCCTCTTGCCGCCAAGGTTGCGCTTACTAAAGCCGGCGACATCATCCCTGAAGGCAAAACTTCATCCCGCGGTATTGTTCCAAGCAAGCACACCAAAGAGCACCCAAAGCAAAATTAATTCTCTTATCAAGGAGCTGTTGCATTTAGGTATAACAGCTCCTTGATTTTTTCTCTAACAGCAAATATGTAAATTATATTTAAATTCTGTTGCATTTGGATTTTTCTTATGGTATAATTAAAAAGATAAAAATTCTTCATCGCAAAGGAAGCTGCTATGAATAATTCCAATCCCCCCGAATCCGGGCACCATGCATCATCGAACCGCCATCATCACCACCATTCCTCATCACACGGACATTCTTCATCCGCAAGCGGCTCGCAAAAGAAGCATCATTCAAAAACAAAAATCAAATCCCTCGCTGTTTTGGGTCTTCTGGCTATTTCGGTTATAGTTCAACTGTTTCCATATGGCCTGATTCCTCGGCTCATGAACGGTAAACCTATAAGCGGATTGGCATTCGACCAAATTTTCACCTATTTCAATATGGATAGATACGGGCAGACTAATTTCGGTCCGCTAATATTAACAATATCCTGTGTTCTGCTTTTGGTGATATCCATAGTTCAGCTTATACGCCCTGCCGCAGTTATAAAACGGCTTATCCCCATTATGGCTGCCATTTCGGTTGCCGTAGTCCTGCTGCCTGCCTGCTTCGAAGTTTCCACTCTGTCCATGACCGGAATATTGGTAATCCTTATTCTTGCATTTGTTTGGTGGCTGTCATCTAAAAACCCATTTAAGAAAAGAAGATAAAAATCACCTCGGAGATTTATACTCCGAGGTGAACTCGATTTATTTGTTGGGAAGATATAAGTAATAGTAGCTCAGTACAATGGCGATAGAAATAACAAAAAGCACGGCAAGAAGCACCAGATGCTTTTTTGTAAGAACCGGCTTTGTCTGCTCCTTCGGGATAATCTTCATTTTCGCAAGCAGTGGAACGGCAGCGCCCATAAACAACACAAGAAGCAATGCTTCAACCGGGAAGAGTGCCAGATTCTTCATAACTCTCGGAATGGTGATAAATGCATAGCTCTTACCTTCGTTCAGCCAGTCATAGTACCACACCGTAACAATGGGGTTCATAAGGAAGTTGCAGACCGCAACTACCGAGAATCTTGACAAAATAACTCTTGCAGCCGACAGCTTTGCCCTCCAAAGCCAGAGAGCGAAAAGCAACGAACCGGCAACTTCAACAAGTATATAAGGTGGAAAAAACGGGCCTTTGCTCGGGAATATCACCGTACCAAGAATGTCACTGACCGTAGCTGCCACCACAGCCACCACAGGACCGAACACGGAGGCTCCTAAAGCATTAACGAAGAATCCAAACTGCACATTAAGATTCGGTCCGACGGGAATCTGCGCGCCCTTCAGTGCCACACGCACCGCAATCAGAATGGCGGCGATGCATAAAATCCGCACATCCTTAAGCTGGGATGCGGCATCCCTCCAATAGGCGAGGGAAAACGGAGTTTTGTAAATGGGTTGTTTGCTTAAATCTTTCATAAATAAAAAATCCTCCTATCGACAGTCATTCCGTGATGCCGCATAGGAGAATACTCCGAGAACACTCCGTTATGCAACAGCGGGATGCGACATTGATACCGCAGGCAAGTACGCCTTGCCTTTCGTCCCCACGGCAACTCCCCGTCCGCAGGACACTTTACGCATCAACATCTACTCTGTGTTTTACGTCAATAATTATACCACAAATCATCTTTTAAATCAAGTCGCAAATCGCACTAAAGTTTGCATCCACACAAAATCTTTCTGTTCATTTTATACTGCTAATGCGGCAAAGTTTTAGAAAGCAGGTGAAATATATGTACGACATTGACATCTATAAAGAACACCGCCTTACCCTTGAAGAAAAAATATCGGCACTCCTCGATGCCCTTTCCGTGCCGTTCAGGCTCAAGGGATACAAATACCTTGAAATGGCAATAAAAATCGCCATAGAAAACCCAAATTCCGCCTACGCGATCAACAAAGCAATCTTCCCACCTATAGCCGAACGGTACGATACAAATACATCTTCTGTGGAAAGTGCCATAAGAAACGCCATATCCCAGGCATGGATGAAAGGCGACTATAAAATACAGCACCGCATCTTCGGACAAACTGTACGCTTTCACAGCGGCAGACCGACAGATGCGGAATTCATCGCTATTCTGGCGAAGACAATTTCTCTTAACAGAGAGATTTAACAAAATAAGACAGTATATTTACCGAGGCGAAGATCTAAAATCTTCGTCTCGATTTTTTATTTTCCCTAAAGCGCCCTTTTTCGGCAGATAATTGTAAATATTTACCAAATAAACATAGGCAAATTTGGCAATTTATTTTCAAGAATATACTTGCAATTTTTGGATATTTATGGTAAAATATACTTACAGATACATTTTTACCAAATTATAGCAAAATATAAAATTATAAAAGGAGATAACAATGATTAGTGAAAAACAAAGTCGTCTTTTGGTTTGTGGGGCCGATGCGGTCAGACGGAATGAAATGGCAGAGCTGCTTGGTCGAATAGGCTTTGCAGTAGTCGATGAGGCCGAGGGAATGTCCGAAGCAGAAAAGCTTATTTCTGAGAGAGGGTATTCACTGATAATCTGTGAAACCTCTATAGGCAGTGCGGAGGCTATGCAGCTTGCCTATATAGAGAACCGCCGCTCCATGCGTGAAAACGGCATGAGATCATCTATTCTGTTCGTAGGTGAGCGAGGTTATGAGGATGTTCTTCGAGAAGTTTGCAGAATGACCGGGAACAGTTATCTCCTCCGCCCCTTTACTATCGCAGAATTTTGCGACGGAGTTTTCGGTATCATGTCCGGCAGACGCAGCGGGGAGCTTACCATCCACTCGCCGGAAACATACACCTCTCATGAAAGCCGAGATACATCCGTCTCAAGCGACGAAAAAGACAGTGGCTCGATGGAAATGCAGATAACCTCCATACTGCACAATCTTGGTATACCGGCACATATCAAAGGATTTGCATATCTCCGCTGCGCCATAGGAATGACCGCCGCTGACCCGGATATGATCAACTATGTCACTAAAACACTGTACCCCAGCGTGGCAAAAGTCTACTCTACAACCACCTCCCGTGTTGAACGTGCCATCCGCCACGCAATCGAAGTCGCATGGGATCGCGGCGACCTTGAAGTCCTCAACAAATATTTCGGATACACAATCAGCCGTCAGCGTGGAAAGCCTACCAATTCGGAGTTTATCGCTATGATCTCCGACAAGCTTCGCCTTGGGGTGAGTATATGATTAGGCGGAGTTTCTTACCGGGGGAAACTTTCTTATAAGAAAGTT
>JAZRPJ010000216.1:0-6295 GCA_045649205.1 Candidatus Flemingiibacterium sp. | reverse complement strand
GCGGTATCGGAAACATGATTGACCGTGTGTTTTTTGTAAACGTGGTGGATTTTATTGATGTTCGCTTTATTCCCTTCTGGAAATGGATTTTCAACGTTGCCGATATTTTCGTCTGCGTTGGCGCAGGACTTATGTTCCTGTACTTTATCCTGGGCGAAATCAAGGAACACCGCGAAAAAAAGCAAAATAAAGGCAAGTCAACGTCTTCAAATTGACTTAAAGAACCGAGTCACCCGTTGACTCGGTTCAAATTTATTCCGGAGAAAATATTAATGAACATAATCACCGAAAAGGATGCGGATAAGCGTCTTGACGTCTATATTGCGGAAGCGGAAGGCATTACCCGTTCCGCCGCGCAAAAATTAATAACTACCGAAAATGTAACCGTCAACGGGAAATTCCCACAAAAAAATTATCGTCTGCGCCTCGGCGATGAGGTAGAAACGGAGATTCCCGAGCCTGTATCGGACGAGGCTGTGCCACAGAATATCCCTCTCGACATCCCTTACGAGGATTCGGATCTGCTTGTGGTCAACAAGCCGCGGGGCATGGTAGTCCATCCCGCCCCCGGCAATCCCGACGGCACACTTGTCAACGCGCTTCTCTATCACTGCGCCGACTCACTGTCAGGCATTGGCGGCGTGATTCGTCCCGGCATCGTACATCGCATCGACAAAGACACATCGGGGCTTCTCATTGTGGCAAAAAATGACGTATCCCATCTCCGTCTTGCCGAACAGATCAAAGAACATAGCTTCGAGCGTGAATACCGTGCCATCGTTCTTGGCAATATAAAGGATGATTCCGGTACTGTTGACGCTCCCATCGGGCGCGACATCCGCGACCGCAAGAAAATGGCAGCAACGTCGGACGGCAGAAATGCCACTACGAGATATGAGGTTTTAGAGCGTTTTTCCGCCATGGGTCACAGTTATACCTTCATCCGCTGCATTCTCGAAACGGGGCGCACTCATCAGATCAGAGTGCATATGAAATCCCTCGGTCATCCCCTCCTCGGCGACACACTCTACGGTGGAGGAGGTACGAAATTTGAAAAGAGTCTTGGCGGAATTCTCTCCGGTCAATGTCTGACTGCCACCCATATCGGATTTGTTCACCCGACAAGCGGAGAATTTATTTCTCTCGACTGCTCTCTGCCGGACTATTTTGAGTCGATTTTAATGAGGCTCCGCACCGAAACTGAAAGAAGATTTTAATAATGAAATTTAAGAATATACTCATCATGTCCGATATTGACGGCACATTTACAGATTCAAACAGCCAGATCGTGCCGCGAAATATTGATGCTCTCCGCTATTTCACCGAAAACGGCGGAATGTTCGGATTTGCCACGGGCAGGCTTCCATATTATATGGAGCGTATAAATGCCATTGCATCGGAAATTGTCAACGCTCCCTGTATAATCTGCAACGGCGCCGCTCTTTACGATTATGCCGCCGGCAAAACCTTTGAGATCGTGACGCTGAACGATGAAATCGCAATCCCATTTGTTGAAGAAATAAAAGAAAAATACCCCATGATAAGCCACCGACACGAGTGTATCGAGGGGCACGGAACTCTTCGCTATTCCTTCGACGGCCCGAAAGAATATGTGGACGAAATCCGCAGTATTTACGGGAAGAAATACGAGAAATATTTCGCTCTCATGAAGCCCTGCTGTGACATCTACGAGTTCCAGGATATAAATGCCACCAAGGGTCAGGGTATCCGACGCCTTAAGAATCACCTTATAAGCACCGGTAAGGCTGACAGCAGCCTTAAAATCTTCGCAGTAGGCGACTACGAGAACGATCTCGCGATGTTGCAAGTTTCCGATTATCCCTGCTGTCCCGCAAACGCCATTGATACGGTAAAGGAAGTATGCAAAATTCATCTCTGCAGCTGTGATGACGGTGCTATTGCGGATCTTATTGACGTAATCGAGAAGAATTTGATCTAACGGCGCTTTTATATCTGTAAAAATAGCAAAGAGCAGAACCAAAATCGGTCCTGCTCTTTGTTCTTTGCATTGCTTTTTATTTATTTCCATTGGTAGGCGCTGATCCGTCCGTTCAGATCAGCCGTGATCAGATAATCTCCTGCCCTAACTGGGGATACAAGGGACGGGGCACCGATATGAAATTTTTGAATTTCTTCTGCTGAATCGGCATCGCAGATATACAGATATCCGTCGCAGGAGGTGTATATTACCGCTCCATTTTCCAAAATTGGCGTTCCCTGAACCTGCCTCTCCTCCTCAAATACATAGGGGGATGCCGTAATAATCGCCGGACCGCAAGGGTATTCCGTGATTTTCTGCAGTGTCTTTCCGTTGTAGCGGACGACGCCGTTTTTAGATGTACACAGATACATATCGTCGCCGACACGCAGCGGTGTGGATGCCGTATTGAAATCCTGCTTGGGTTCTGTATGATAAACGTATACCGTATCACCGGTTGTCCCGTCGATACACACTATGGTATGCGCGTTTGTGGTGTACAGCATATTTCCCCAAACTGCCACCGAGGTGTTTCGGAACCACGGGTCTTTATTTTCCCAAACGTGGTTTCCGGTATGAATATCAAGTGCGTATACACCGCACCATTGGTGGCTGACGATCAGCAGATCACGGAACCGTACAAGGCGAGCAGGGGAATCGCCATGCTCCTTTTTCGGTTCATAGGACCAACGAAGCTCACCGTTCTCGGCAGATAGAGCGTTAATTCGTCTGCCGCTGCCCGTGAATACCATTCCTTCACTGACAAACACACCCATGTTGGTATGGTGAAGGCGTTTGCCAAGGTAGGTATGTACTTTCCAAATACATTTTCCATTCGATGCATCAAGGCAGTAGACCCATCCGAAGCTGTCCTGGGCATACAAACGCCCGTCCGCATAGCACATATCATTTTTGACGCCGTCAACGGTATCGTATTTCCAGCAAATCTCGCCGTTTTCCGCGTTTAAGCGGTAAATTGCGGTATTCTTCGGGAAGCCGTCACTGAAGGTCGCCGCATAAACAGCGCCGTCAATATACAAGGGCGTACTGAAAAGAATACGCTCATCAAGCTGTGTGCGCCACGCAAAGGAATCTCCCTCCACTGCATTTGCAAGACCGTTGTACAGCATCGTCGAGCTGAGAGTTCCGTCATCGTTAATGCAGATCTTACGTACAGCCGCAGGCGAAGAATCAATTCCACCGCAATCGGGACGGGATGTGCAGATGTTATAGTACCCGCCAAGATCATTCATAAAATGAACATGGTAATCACCGAAGCACCAAGCGAGCAGATCATGCTTTTTCAAATCAAGCAGCTCTCCCTGCACGGGAATCGTGAATCCGTCTTCATCGGGGATGCAGTGATCATGGCAGAAGCAGATAACCTTTTTATTCGGGTCTGCAAGCTCAAGATCGCACTTCAGCCAGATATCGCTGTCCTCGAAATCATATCCGCTGGGGGCATCTCCGTCTTTCTTGGGAAGGATCACATAGTGTATATTTCCGAAATCGAAGGAATACCACACGGGACCGTACAACCGCTCAAAGGAATATTCTCCGTATCTGTCGTCAACATAGTCATGGTTGCCGATAATATATCGCACGGGGCATCCCATAGTATCATTGTTCATTTCTTTATGATGTTTTTCAAGGCCTTGAAGCCGACAGATATCTCCGGTGTGGATAAGAAACCCGGGGTTTTCTTCTTTTACGCAGCGTTTCACAAAATCAAGCCACGGACCGCAGCTGTCTGAAATCTCCGTGTCGCTGACCTGCAAGAAGGTATGTCCTGCCTCTGTCCTCGCCGGAGCAATGAAGAAATCGAAGTTCCCTTCATGTCCGTCGATCATATAAAACCAGTCGGTGTGACGGCTTGTCAGCGCGCAAACACTGATCACATGAGCACGTTCCCATCCGGCAAGCGAAAAGGCACCATCCTCATCCGTTTTGACGATATTCCGTCCATCGGTAACACTAATTCCTACGATCGGTGCGGATGTGTGTGAATTATAGACATGCCCCTTGTACATTTTATCCTCCTGCATACATACGCGATTATCCCACAGTAAAATCTTCGTTTTCATTATTTTACCACGCATATATAAAAAATGCAATATATTAAACTAAAATTTACAAATTAATTCCGTGGATATATTGATATTTTAAACGTTTTAGTTTATAATGTTAGTGTTATAGGCAACGTCTAACACTATATAACTTTTGCAAAAGATCAAGGAGAAAATGCAATGTATACAGAATGGCAGCGTCCCCAAACAACAAGGCTATATGTTCATCCCCCAAAATCAGAGAGGATGTTTACTCTTTGGAAAGAGGGCAAAATCGTTTTCGGTGAAACCACAGAGCCGATCACAGCCCCCTACGATGAAATAATTTCCCGCGGTATATGGTTTACCGACGGTGACGGAAATCCGTCCGATTTTCATACAGCAGAGATTATTTTGCGTGAGGACGGTATTCCGGTCCACGCACTCAAAAATAAGCTTGGTGCTCTTGATTTTGAGGTCGAGTGCTTTGCAAGCTTTGAAAGATACTCCACCTGCTGCATAAAGGCAACAGTAAAAAATAATTCGGCAGAGCCGCAGAAATTCGGCTTCCTGCTTCGCACGGGAAAAGAGGAAACACTTATTTGCGGTGCTCCGGATGTTTATATGCCTCACACTCCGGATATCGATGCCTGGTCTGCCCTTCCGTCAACCTTCAGCTATGACGGTAAGATCTTCCGCGACGGAGAATATTATCTTAACGCTCCCGGCTTTGATTGGGACGATGACAGGGGTATAGCTTCTACCCCCGTTGCACCGGCAGAAGAAAAAACGCTTATACTTGCTTTCGGAAAAGGAGAAGCGACCGACTTTGACTACACTGCCGAGATGGAAAAATGCATCAGCGCGTGGAAGCTTGAGCTTGCAAAGATAAACAAGCTTCCCGAGGGTATAAAATCCAATCCCGAGCTTTTGAAAACCGTACAGCATCTTACCGTGCAGATGCTTCAGTGCTTCAGTATGGCGATAGGAAGCGATAATCTTTATCCTCGCCAGGGCGGCCTTCAGCGTCGTATATGGACAGGCGAAGCCTGGATGATGATCGAAGCCATGTGCCGAATTGGTGATTTCAGCGATTATCTTGACCCCGTAATGGAGCTTTATTTCAACGAATTCCAGGAAGAAAGCGGCGAAATGGTCCCCTTTGGAATCAGTTGGGCAATGGCAACGGCGACTGTGCTTTTCACATACGCGAAATATGCCATGAGTGCCGGCAAAGCTACGTGGGACAAATACAGCGAAAAAGCATTTAAAGCTATAGCATGGATTCACAATACACGCGTAAAGGAAGATTATACGGATGAGAATGGCTGCCGCATTTTGAAAGGTCTGTTCCCTCCGCTCCGTTCATGCGATGATGAGCTTGTTTTCCAGGTGTGGTTCATAACCGATGCGAGCAATATAATCGGACTTGAGGCATATGTTGAAGCGGCGGAGCATTTCGGTGATCCTCACGCTGCAGAAATTCGTGAAATGTACGAAGACTACTTTAAGACAGTTCGCGGATACTGGGACGAGGTCGTCAAAGAAGCCGGCGACAGCGATGAAATTGATCTGCCTTATTCACTGACCTTGCCTAACGAAGAGCTCTACGAAAAGTTTTTCTTCAGACCTTCGGGCGGAAGAGTGGTTTGTGCGGTGAATGCAGAGCGCAAGGATGCCGAACGTATTCTGAATCAGTATAAGAGCTGCGGACGCCTGAAGGGCGGACTTTACGGACGAATGAAAGATATTCGAACAGACGCTTCGGTTGGCTCTGGAATATACGACCTTGACGAGAACGGCAAATGTGTTGTATGGTATGTTTGCGCCGATGAATATCTGTGGTTTAAGATGTTTATGCGTTGGGGTGAACGTGAGCGCGCAGAGGAGATCATTCGTGATAACTTCAAATATGCGATGACAGACGAATACTATATGCTTGAGCGTTACAATCAGCGTGATCCCTACTTTGCGCCGTGGATGCCAAATGCTTCCGCTAACGGCAGAACGATTAATATGCTGCTTGACTTTTACGGATAATATTTAAGGAGCGGAGGTTTTATGCCTCCGCTTTCTATGATGATTTTGTAAATTATATGAGCTGCAGATTGAAAAAACTGCATACTTATGATATACTGGATATGTGAAAACAGTTCGATAAAACTGAATTTGACGAGGTGAGTATGCAACATGAAGATTCATAATGCACAGTATAAAATTGATGATAGCAGTATTTTGAACTACTATGAGG
>JAZRPJ010000215.1:0-4148 GCA_045649205.1 Candidatus Flemingiibacterium sp. | reverse complement strand
TTCGCATTCGGTATGGGTGTTGAGCGTATAACCATGATCAAGTACGGAATCGACGATATGCGCTATCTCTACGAAAACGACGTACGCTTCCTCGAACAGTTCTGATGAATATTAGGATACACGTTTTAGGAAGCTGCTGCGGAGCGGAGCCGATTCCAGGCAGGCACCATACCGCATGGGCTCTTGAAATCGACGAAAAGCTGTACTGGTTTGATGCCGGCGAAGGATGCTCCTACACCGCTCACATGATGGGACTTGATCTGCTCTCGGTAAAGGCAGTATTTATCTCCCATCCCCACATAGACCATGTAGGCGGGCTTGCCAATCTGATGTTCAGCATCGGAAAGCTGACAACGGTGAAGGCTATCCCCCTTAAGGCTGCCGACAGGATAAAGCTTTTCACCCCCGATATGAGGCTTTTTGAGGCAGTCAGCACCGTAGCTGAATATCCTCACAGCTATCTCTACGATAACTGCAAATTCGACCCGAATCCCATTTCCGACGGAGAGATCTACCGTGATGAAGCTTTGAGCGTTGAAGCACTCCACAATTTGCACCTGGGCGACACACTGCCGCATCGGTCTTTTTCCTACCGGATCAGAATAAAGGACAAGACTATCCTCTATACCGGCGACGTGGATTCCATTTCGGACATCGACCTCTTCCTTAAGGACGGATGCGACATTCTCCTTACCGAAACGGGGCATCACAAGCCGGAGTCCATTCCGCTCTATATAAAGGAAAAGGGCTACTCGGTAGGCAGACTCGTCTACGTCCACCACGGACGGGCGATCATAAATCACCCCGAAGAATCGGCAGCTGCCATCCGGGCGGCATGGGGCGACAGCTTCCATATTTCAAACGACGGCGACACCATCACATTATAACGAAAGAAGGTTTAATATATGAACTTATCACTTAACTGGGCAAAAGATTTCGTAAATCTTGACGGAATCTCCCCAAAAGAATACTGCGATAAATTAACCGCCACCGGCTCAAAGGTTGAAGGCTTTGAGATCCTCGGCGAGGACATTGAAAATGTTGTGGCAGGCAAGGTGATTTCCCTTGAACGCCACCCCGACTCCGACCACCTCTGGATCTGCCAGATCGACATCGGCGAGGACGCACCCGTACAGATCGTAACCGGTGCGCAGAACGTATTTGCCGGTGCAATGGTTCCCGTTGCGAAGGCTCCCTCCAAGCTCCCCGGCGGAGTCAACATCAAGGCAGGCAAGCTCCGCGGAGTCCCCTCCAACGGTATGCTCTGCTCTATCGCCGAGCTGAATCTCACCACCCACGATATGCCCGGCGCTATTGAGGACGGCATCTTCATCATGGACGGCATCGACTGCAAGCCCGGCGACGACATCCACGACGTGCTTTCCCTTTCCGACACTGTTGTTGAGTTTGAAATCACCTCAAACCGTCCCGACTGCCTTTCCGTTATCGGTCTTGCAAGAGAAACCGCTGTTTCCTTCGACCGTGAATTTAATGTAAAAGCCCCCGAGGTTAAATTTGCAGGCGACGGCGACAAGATTGAAAACTACCTCTCTGTCGAAATTAAGAACGCCGAGCTTTGCCCCAGATATACCGCAAGAGTGGTAAAGAACGTAAAGATCGGTCCCTCTCCCCTGTGGCTTCGTATGCGTCTGCGCGCGGCAGGTGTTCGCCCTATCAACAACATTGTTGATATCACAAACTATGTAATGTTAGAATACGGTCAGCCCATGCACGCCTTCGATTATTCCTGCCTTGACGGCAATAAGATAATCGTCCGCACTGCTGCTGACGGCGAGAACTTCATGTCCCTTGACGATATTGCTCACACCCTTAACTCCACCAATCTCGTGATCGCCGACGAAAAGAAAGCGGTTGCCCTTGCCGGTGTCATGGGCGGCGCAAACAGCGAGATCAAGGACAATACCACCACCGTGGTATTTGAAAGCGCAAACTTCATGGGCAGCTCCGTCAGAGTTACCGCCAAGAGTCAGGGTATGCGTACCGAAAGCTCCGGCAGATTCGAAAAGGGTCTTGACCCCGAAAATACCATGCCGGCTATCGACCGTGCCTGCGAGCTTGTAAATATGCTGGCTGCAGGTGATGTGGTTGACGGCACAATTGACGTTTATCCCGGCAAGGAAGACCCCTTCACCATGAAAATTGAAGCTAAAAAAATCAACGCATTCCTCGGTCTTGATGTAAGCGAAGACTACATGAAGGACGTGCTCCGCCGCCTTGAATTCAAGGTTGACGGCGACACACTGACTGTCCCCTCCTTCCGTGCGGACTGCCGCTGCATGAACGATATCGCTGAAGAAATTCTCCGTATCTACGGCTATGATACCATCAAGTCCACGAAATTCGTAACTCCCATCACCTCCGGATGCCGCACACCGGTACAGAAGTTCGAGCATCTCTGTGCAGATACCCTCTGCGCAATGGGACTTTACGAGTGCGAAACCTTCTCCTTTATCAGCCCGAAGTATTATGACAAGATCGGCATGGACGAGAATGACAGCCGCCGCAAGTCAATTGTGATTTCCAACCCTCTCGGCGAGGACACCAGCGTAATGCGTACAACGGCAATCCCCTCCATGCTTGAGGTTCTTGCAAGAAACAACAACTACCACGACGGCAAGACTGCCCTCTACGAAATGGCGAAGATCTACATCCCTGATGAAGATCCGACAAAGCTCCCCGACGAGCGCCGCAGAATCGTTATCGGCTTCCTTAAGGGCGGCGATTTCTACACCCTCAAGGGCATGGTTGACGGACTTCTTGCAAAAGCCGGCATCACCGATGCAGTTTACACCGCAAAGAAGGACGATGCAGCCTTCCATCCCGGAAGATGCGCTGTAGTTTCAACCGCTGACGGTACTCTTATCTCAACTCTCGGTGAGATCCATCCCACAGTTGCCGGCGGATATGACATTGATGTGCCCGTTTACATCGCGGATATTGATTTCGAGAACCTTTTCGCCGAGGCGAACATGAATAAGCAGTACAAGGCACTGCCCAAGTTCCCTGCGACTACCCGTGACTTCGCTTTCGTCTGCGACGATGAGCTTGAAGTAGGTGCGATTGAAGCTGTTATGAAGAAGGCAGGCGGAAAGCTGGTTGAAGACGTGCGACTCTTTGACGTTTACCGCGGCAAACAGCTCGGCGAGGGCAAAAAGAGCGTGGCATTTAAAGTCATCCTCCGCGCTCCCGACCGTACTCTTACCGATGACGAAGCAGATAAGACCTCAAAGAAGATCTTGACACTGCTGGAAAAAGAGCTTTCCATTACTTTGAGAGCGTAAATTTAATAATAATCGTGGGGGGAACTTTCTTGTAAGAAAGTTCCCCCCACTGATCATATAGTTCTTATCTTATAGCCCTTGCCTCAATGTAGAAACGCTTGTCGTCTGCCTCACCCAAGGAGAAGGTCTTTCTGGGAAGTGCACCGTCCGCGACCACCGTTTTAAAGAGCTGTGATTTTGACATTCCGTCAAATATGAATCCGATAGCATTATTGCCTGCGGCTAATTTCTTTGTAGAGTCGATGCCGTGAATGTAATCCACCTCCGCACCGGGATGGGACTTTATGTATAAGTCAAGGAAGGTCTGCAGTGTACCGACGGGAAGCATAGACGTGGGATTTTCAACCCCGATTTCGCCGGAAGTATTGCCATGCCAGTATTCAAAACGCTGTCCTTCCCCACTGTTTTTCGGAAGCGATGCGATGTATCCTTCAAACTCCGCCAAAAGCTCGGCAGGGTCTACCCCGAATACCACACGGTAGATCGGCTCAAACTCAAGAGCTGTATCGTGGATGTTCACGATCTCGCAGAGAGCGTATCTCGCCGGATGATTCTCTCGCTCCGCCTCGGGTACTGTGGGCTTGATCTTCTCCCAATATGCCTTTGCAGAGGCAAGAGAATGGTTGCCGTCGCCTACGGCATATACAAGAGGCGTGTCGCAGCCCTGCTCCGCTGCGGCTTTCTTTGTAAGCCCGTCGAGAGCGTCTGTAACAGCGGTGATTTCCTTATCCGAAAGGAACTTCGCCGATACATGACCGCCCTTTTTCATGAGATCAAAATCGTAGGCAGTTTCAAGCCCGGTCGCGCCGGAAAACGGCTCAATTACACTGCATTCCGGGTCATCAA
>JAZRPJ010000214.1:0-7776 GCA_045649205.1 Candidatus Flemingiibacterium sp. | reverse complement strand
CCAAGGAGTTGGGAGCTCTAATTGTCTTCCTAAGACCGCTTGGCCTCCGACTTTCTGAAGTAGAACTGAGGTCTGTAACCGGGGAAGAAGGGCTTATGACGGCCGCCTTCCTTTTCGGTAAGAACGTAAACCTGACCAACGAACTTGGTGTGGGGAGTGATCGAACCGGGCTTAGCAAGAACCTGTCCTCTTTCGATCTCGTTCTTCTGGATACCACGGAGAAGTGCACCGATGTTATCGCCTGCTTCAGCAGCGTCCATGAGCTTGTGGAACATTTCGATACCGGTAACAACAGTCTTTCTGCGCTCGTCGGTAAGACCGATGATCTCAACTTCCTCGTTGAGCTTGATTACGCCGCGCTCAACTCTACCGGTAGCAACAGTACCACGACCGGAGATGGAGAATACGTCCTCGACAGGCATAAGGAAGGGAAGTGCATCATCACGGGGAGGAGTAGGAATGTACTCGTCAACAGTCTTCATGAGTTCAACAACTGCTGCATACTCAGGAGCGTTGATGTCGGTGGAAGCAGAGAGAAGTGCTTCACGAGCGGAACCGCGGATGATAGGAGTATCATCGCCCGGGAAGTCGTACTCGTTGAGGAGGTCGCGAATTTCCATATCTACGAGATCGAGAAGTTCGGGGTCGTCAACGATGTCGCACTTGTTCATGAATACAACGATTGCAGGAACGCCAACCTGACGAGCAAGAAGAACGTGCTCGCGGGTCTGCTGGAGAGGACCGTCAGTACCTGCAACAACGAGGATAGCACCGTCCATCTGAGCAGCACCGGTAATCATGTTCTTAACGTAGTCAGCGTGGCCGGGGCAGTCAACGTGAGCGTAGTGACGGTTGTCAGTTTCGTACTCAACGTGTCTTGTGTTGATTGTGATACCACGTGCCTTTTCTTCGGGAGCGTTATCGATCTGGTCGTATGCCATGAACTCGTTAGCGCCGTTAGCGATAGAAAGGGTCTTGGTGATAGCAGCGGTAAGGGTGGTCTTACCATGGTCAACGTGACCGATGGTACCAATGTTAACATGGGGTTTTGTTCTTTCGAATTTAGCCTTTGCCATTTTAAATTTCCTCCTTAAAATGTGTTTAAAAATTATTTTGTGTTATAAACCGTTCCCGGCGGAAAACCGCCGGAACACGGTCTTAAAACCATAATCGGTTGAGCGCGAAGAATTTTTCAGTTTTGTGTAACGAAATCGACAACGGAGTTGTCGAAGAATAAATTCTTCTTAGCAGATTGACGAAGTCAAGATGCTTTATGCCTTCTTGCCTCTTTCGGCAATGATCTTTTCCTGGATGGACTTAGGCACTTCTGCGAAGTGGCTGGGTTCCATAGAGTAAAGACCACGACCCTGAGTTCTCGAACGAAGGTCGGTTGCGTAACCGAACATTTCTCCGAGCGGAACAGCAGCGATAACCTGAGTTGCACCGTTGTCATCTTCCATAGTCTGGATCTGACCGCGGCGGGAGTTGATATCGCCGATAACGTCGCCGAGGTAATCGTTAGGTGTGATTACAACAACCTTCATCATAGGCTCGGTGATAACGGGATCTGCCATTTTCATAGCTTCCTTGAAGCACATGGAGCCGGCAATCTTGAACGCCATTTCGGACGAGTCAACTTCGTGGTAAGAACCGTCATAAAGAGTAACCTTACAGTCAACAACGTTGTAGCCTGCGAGGACACCGGTCTGCATTGCAGCCTGGATACCCTGGTTAACAGGCTCGATGTATTCCTTCGGAATAGCACCGCCGACAACCTTGTTTTCGAAGAGGTAACCTGCGCCGGGCTCGTTAGGTTCGAGTATGATCTTACAGTGACCGTACTGACCCTTACCACCGGACTGACGAGCGTACTTGTGCTCGTGGTCGACTTTCTTTCTGATGGTTTCCTTGTAAGCAACCTGAGGCTTACCGATATTAGCTTCTACCTTGAATTCGCGGAGAAGTCTGTCAACGATAATTTCCAGGTGAAGCTCACCCATACCTGCGATGATGGTCTGACCGGTTTCATCGTCAGTGTAGGTTCTGAATGTGGGGTCTTCCTCTGCGAGCTTTGCAAGAGCGATGCCCATCTTTTCCTGACCTGCTTTGGTCTTAGGCTCGATAGCAACGCGGATAACAGGCTCGGGGAATTCCATGGACTCAAGGATAATAGGATGGTCTTCGTCGCAGAAGGTATCACCGGTAGTGGTGTTCTTTACGCCGATAACCGCCGCGATATCGCCGGAATAGCAGGTATCAATATCCTTGCGGTCGTTGGAGTGCATCTGAAGAATACGTCCGAAGCGTTCCTTTGAATCCTTGGTAGAGTTGTAAACAGTAGTACCTGCCGCAACAGTACCGGAGTAAACTCTGAAGTAGCAGAGCTTACCGACAAAGGGGTCGGTCATAATCTTGAATGCGAGAGCGGAGAAGGGAGCTTTGTCGTCAGAAGGACGCTCATCCTCTTCTTCGGTTCCGGGGATGACACCCTTAATAGCGGGTACATCAAGGGGAGAGGGCATGAAGTCAACGATTGCATCGAGGAGCTTCTGTACGCCCTTATTCTTATAAGAAGTTCCGCAAACAACGGGAACGATCTTGTTGTCGATGGTAGCCTTGCGAAGCGCAACCTTGAGTTCGTCAACGGTGATTTCTTCACCTTCGCAGTAGCGCATGAAGAGTTCTTCATCGGTTTCGCAAATGGACTCAATCATCTTGGTGCGGTATTCTTCAGCCTGCTCAAGCATATCCGAAGGAATTTCTTCCACACGCATATCCTTACCAAGGTCATCGTAGTAAACGTCAGCCTTCATTTCCATCAGGTCAACGATACCCTTGAAGGTATCCTCGCATCCGATAGGAAGCTGAATCGGCACTGCGTTTGCCTTGAGGCGGTCGTGAAGCATTTTTACAACACGGTAGAAGTCGGCGCCCATGATGTCCATTTTGTTGACATAGCACATACGGGGTACGCGGTACTTGTCAGCCTGGCGCCATACGGTTTCGGACTGAGGCTCAACGCCGCCCTTTGCACAAAGAACGGTTACGGAACCGTCAAGTACACGAAGGGAACGCTCAACTTCAACGGTAAAGTCAACGTGACCGGGGGTATCAATGATGTTGATACGGTTATTGTTCCAGTGGCAAGTAGTAGCAGCGGAGGTAATTGTGATACCGCGCTCCTGCTCCTGCGCCATCCAGTCCATGGTCGCGCCGCCGTCGTGAGTCTCGCCCATCTTGTAGTTTACGCCCGTATAGAAAAGGATACGCTCAGTGGTGGTGGTTTTACCAGCATCGATGTGAGCCATGATACCTATATTACGGGTACGTTCAAGCGGGTATTCTCTGCCCATTTATTTTTCTCCTTTCAAGAAATACAGTGTTTTGATTAATATCTGTAGTGTGCAAACGCCTTGTTTGCTTCTGCCATTCTGTGGGTTTCTTCCTTCTTCTTGAAGGCGCCGCCCATAGAAGCGATAGCGTCGGTGATCTCGTTTGCAAGCTTTTCAGCCATTGTTCTCTCACTGCGGGTTCTTGAATAAAGAACGATCCAACGAAGGCCAAGAGTCTGACGTCTTTCAGCTCTTACCTCCATAGGAACCTGATAAGTCGAACCGCCCACACGGCGAGCCTTGACTTCAAGTACAGGCATTACGTTTTCAAGGGCTTCATTGAAGGCTTCGAGGGGATTTCTGCCCAGCTTTGCCTCTACGATTGCGAATGCATCGTAAACGATCTTCTGCGCAACACCCTTCTTGCCATCATACATAATGTTGTTGATAAGCTTTGTTACGAGCTTAGAATTGTACAACGGATCCGGTAAAACGTCTCTTTTGGAAATTTGACCTCTTCTCGGCATTGTAACTTCCCTCCTTCATATAAAATAATGATATCATAGGTACTCGAAAGATTTCTCCCGTCCATGCTTTCTTAAAAGAAACGCTCGAAACCGGTTATCATAATTGCGGATAGATAAACAAACTTCGAAATATTTTCTTTTATACATCAAGCTGACTTAAGGATAGTCTATACCTTGTTTGTTTTCCACATCGGAGCAGTGGAGGCTCATGAAGCTTTGAGGCTTAAGATTTTATTTCTTAGGTCTCTTTGCGCCGTACTTGGAACGGCTCTGATTACGGTTTGCAACACCCTGAGTATCGAGGGTACCGCGAATGATGTGGTAACGCACACCAGGCAGGTCACGTACACGTCCGCCGCGGATAAGCACTACGGAGTGCTCCTGGAGGTTGTGTCCGATACCGGGAATGTAAACAGTCGCCTCAAGACCGTTGGTAAGTCTTACACGGGCAATCTTACGAAGCGCCGAGTTAGGCTTCTTAGGGGTGGTCGTGGTGACTTTTGTGCATACGCCTCTTTTCTGAGGAGAGCTTGCGTCAGTTGCGGAATCGGTAAGGCTGTTGAAGCCGTGCTGAAGAACAGGAGCCTTGGACTTATAAGCCTTTTCGGAACGACCCTGCTTGACAAGCTGATTAAAGGTTGGCATATCGCACCTCCTTTTCGAAAATATTTTGAATTTGTTCATCTTGACCGATACCAGTTAAGATACCGTTTCGCCGCAAAACATATCAAGACAAAATAAATTATAACATGAAGGGCGCAAAAAGTCAAGAGTTTAGGCTTGATTTTTCGATTTTACAAAAAAATCTCCCCATTTCACAAAAATGGTCGCAACCAAATGTATTATTATCGCAATTATTGCCAATTATGCACAAAAAAACGACGTTTTCAGTAGCAGAAAATCCGGAAAACACATATTATAATATTGTATATAACTTGAAAAGAAGGTGACTTTGATGGAATTTATTGAAATATTTCTGTCAATTCTTACTGTTTTCGGCGGATACTGCATACTTGACATGATCAAATTTGCACTTCTGTATCCAAGATCTGTCCGTAAAAGGATTCGGGCCGCGGTTATTCTTGAAGACCTTGCAGGTCTGCCGGGGATTTACGAATACGCAAAATATTTACGGCGAGAGAATAAAATTTCGGGAGAACGGTTGATTATTCTTGTAAATGATGATATAATTAAAAGTGCGGAAGATTTTTCCGACATTCACTCTTTCGGGGATGTCTTCCAATATGCTGAAATTTTGGAAGTTGGTGAAAATGATGGAATCCTTAACGGACGGCAAGAATCTTGTGACGATTGAGGGAACGGTTGAATCTGTAATATATGAAAATTCCGATAACGGGTACACGGTTTTCGATATGTCCGTGGATTCCGTAGACGATATAGTAACCGCTTGCGGTATCATGCCAAATACAGTGGTGGGCGATAAGTTGAAGGTTGTCGGCGAATGGACGCTCCACAAGAACTATGGCAGACAGTTCAGTGTCGCCTACTACGAAAAGCAGCTTCCTGCCACGGAAAACGAAATTCTTCGCTATCTTTCAAGCAAGGCGATAAAAGGAATTGGGCCTAAAACCGCTCAGAAGCTGGTTGATATGTACGGTGAGGACACCCTTGACGTAATCGAAAATCATCCGGAATGGCTTGCGAAAATTCCGGGTATTTCGGCAAGTAAAGCGGCGGATATTTCCGAAAGCTTCAAGGAGCAGTTCGGGGTGCGCACTCTGATGATGTTCTGCCGCGAATACCTCACCCTTGCCATGTCTATGAAAATATACAAAAAATGGGGCGGAGCGGCTCTCGATATAATTAAAACCAACCCTTACCGCCTTTGTGACGAAATAAACGGAATTTCCTTCGAGCGTGCGGATATTCTGGCGAGATCAATGGGGGTTGCCGAAAATTCGGAGTACCGCCTTTCAGCGGGTATACGCTGGCTGCTTGGTGATATATCACGTTCGGGGGGACATTCCTTTTTGCCATATAATAAGCTGATTCCCTTTGCGTCGGAAAAGCTCTCCGCATCCCCGGAGCAAATTACAAATCAAATAGGCAATATGGTGGCAACCGGGGCACTCACCCGAATTGAAATTGAGGGGCTTGATGCCGTATATGATACTGCATTTTATCGGTGTGAAAAGGAAATCGCCGAGAAGCTTCAGCTTCTCGACCGTATCTGTCCGCGAATCGACGTTGGCGACGTGGAGAGGCTTATAGGCAAAATTGAAATTACCGAGGACAAGCAGTATGCTCACCTTCAAAGGCTGGCGATTCAGTCTGCGGTGAATAACGGCATTATGATTCTGACCGGCGGTCCGGGTACTGGAAAAACTACAGTGATCCGTGCGGTCATCAGCATTTTCCGTGACCTTGACATGGATATTGGTTTAGCGGCACCCACGGGCAGAGCGGCTAAGCGAATGAGCGAAGCTACCGGCTACGATGCAAAGACCGTTCACCGTCTTCTCGAAATGGAGTTCGGAGATGAAGGCTATGCCAAATTTAACAGAAACGAAAATAATCTTCTCGACGAAGATGTTATCATAGTCGATGAGGCATCTATGCTGGATATGCACCTGACAAGCTCCCTTTTAAAGGCCATAAAGCCGGGAGCACGGCTCATGCTTATCGGCGACTCGGATCAGCTTCCTTCAGTTGGAGCGGGCAATGTGCTCAGCGATATTATTACATCAGGGCAGTTCACCACCGTAAAGCTGACCGAAATCTTCCGCCAGGCGGAGGAGAGTCTTATAATCACCAATGCCCACAAGATCAACGACGGTGAAATGCCTACCCTTAACGTAAAGGACAACGACTTCTTCTTCCTGCAAAGAAACGGGGATCTTGACATCGCCCGTACGGTGGTTGATCTGTGGCAGAAGCGACTGCCGAAAAGCTACGGCGAGGATATCGCCGAAAATATTCAGGTCATATCCCCCTCACGAAAGGGTACGGCAGGCACAGAATCTCTTAATAAGCTTCTCCAGGAAGCACTGAATCCACCCTCATCGCGCAAACGCGAAAAGGTCTTCCGTGACCGCATTTTCAGAGAGGGAGACAGAGTAATGCAGACAAAGAACGATTACGACCTCACATGGGAAAAGGGGGAGGACGAGGGTATCGGCGTATTTAACGGCGACATCGGGATTATCGAAACCATCAACACAGCCGCCGAGCAGATGGTGATCAATTTCGATAACAGACTTGTGACCTATGACTACACGAGGCTTGATGAACTTGACCACGCCTGGGCGATTACAGTCCATAAGAGTCAGGGCAGTGAATATCCGGTGGTAATAATGCCGGCGGCACCGACATGCCCGCCAATGCTTCTCTCAAGGAATCTTCTTTACACTGCGGTTACCAGAGCCAAGAAAATGGTAATCCTCGTGGGGCAGACGGATATAATCGGTCAGATGGTGGAAAACAACAGACAGATTATGAGGTATACGGGGCTTTTCAAGGGACATGAAAATTCTTGATTTGATTTTTCCGCCGAAATGTGCGGCTTGCGGCGCACTTATCGAAGATATAGAGAGCAATTCTCCCTTTTGTGCCGTTTGCCACTCAAAATGGGAGCAGGCGAAGATCCTATGTCACCGGGAAAACGCCGGACTTGCCACCACGGTTTATAATTACAGCTATGCCTCAAAAGAAACCGGCGGATACGGAATACATCTCATAAAATATCTGCCGAAGATGCATGACAGCGTAGAGAATCGGTTCATTTATCATCTTAAAAACTGTGCCACTAAACGAACGGCTGATTTTGTCGCCGACGAGTTTTACGGACTTCTTCGTGAATCTGTACCCATGATATGCCCGGGCGGAAAACGCCACAGGGATACAGCAATTGCATGGATTCCGAGAAGCCAAAGCGGCAAGCTGTTACAAGGCTTTGA
>JAZRPJ010000213.1:0-5396 GCA_045649205.1 Candidatus Flemingiibacterium sp. | reverse complement strand
GTTGGGAGCTCTAATTGTCTTCCTAAGACCGCTTGGCCTCCGACTTGTAAGCTTGTCGGCAACCTTTTTTGTTATATGTGCTGATATCTTTGTAACATATCCGCTGTTTTGGAGATAGCTTCTCGATACGTTCAGCGGAAGCTCGGGACAGTCAAGCACACCCTTAAGCATAAGGAGAAATTCGGGGATGACTTCTTTGATATTGTCCGCCACGAAGACCTGATTGTAGTATAATTTTACCTGACCCTCAAGGCTGTCGTATTCATGGGCAAGCTTCGGGAAATAAAGTATACCCTTAAAGTTAAGGGGATAATCCGCATTAAGGTGAATTTGGAAAAGCGGCTCACGGAAATCAGCAAATACCTTGTGATAGAAGCTCTTGTATTCCTCGTCGGTGCACTCGGAAGGATTCTTCTGCCAAAGCGGATTTACATCGTTGACGGGTGCAGGCTCTGCTGCGGTTTCCTCGGACTTTTCCTCTGAATCTTCCTTTTCAACCTCAAGATATATCGGCACGGGCATGAAGGAGCAGTATTTAGCGAGAATTTCACGAATTCTGAATTCCTCCAAAAATTCGCTTTCTTCCTCGGTGATGTGCATTACAACATCAGTGCCGCGTGATTCTTTGTAATAATCGGTGGTGATTTCGTAGTCACCTGCCTCTCCGCATACCCATTTTACAGCGGAGTCGGTTTTATAGGATCTTGTGATAACGTCCACGGTGGAGCTTACCATGAAGGAGGAGTAGAAGCCAAGACCGAAGTGACCGATAATTCCGCCGGATGAGGCATTTTCCCCCTCATATTTTTCGATGAATTCGAGAGCGCCGGAGAGGGCGATCTGACAGATATAGCGACGGACTTCATCCTCGGTCATACCGATACCGTTATCGGAAACGGTAAGTGTGCGTGCCGCTTTGTCGAGCTTAACGGTGATTTTATAATTTTCATCATCAATTTGTGCTTCTCCAAGGGAGGAAAGGCGCTTCAGCTTTGTTACCGCATCGCAGGCGTTGGATACGATCTCACGGAGAAAGATCTCCTTCTCCGAATAAAGCCATTTTTTGATGATGGGAAATATGTGCTCAATTTCGACGGAGATTCCGCCTTTTTCGGTGCTTTTGATTTCTTCGGACATTTTATGACCATTCCTTTCTAACGATTTAAAGGTTTGTACCGGTTTCCGAAAGGAAATTTGCATCGGAGATGCAAAAGGCACAAAACTTACCCGTCTGAAAATGACCCATTTTCAGACTTGTTACCTCTTTTGCGTATTTTTGGGGTGGTTAATAAATTAAGATATTACCTCCATTATATTTTAACAAAAAAATGAGGTGATGTCAAGAGCTGTTCCCGTTTTGTTACAGCTTGTTATTAATTTTATACATAAAAACGCTCTCGTTTCAATAACAAAACGGGAGCACAGACTGTCGAAAAACATCTTGCTAAAAGTCAATTATAAAAAGTTGCACAAAAATATAAGGCTCTCCCAATGGGAGAGCTGTCGCCGTAGGCGACTGAGAGGGCGAATATTGGCTAAAAGCTCTCTCCGTCACGCATTCGCCGTGCCACCTCCCCCAAAAGGGGAGGCTTTGATGAATCTCCGTCCTTGTCCAAAACGACAAAGAGATTTCCTTGAAACACCTTTTCTACAGTCTGAAACGCTCCCGTTTCAATAACGAAACGGGAGCACTTGCGTATTTAGATTATTTAATTTCAACTGATTTGCCGATTCTTGCGGATTCGTAAATAGCGTCGAGAATCTTCATAACTACGACGCCGTCCTCTGCTTTTGCTTCGCATTCGGTGCCGTTAAGGCAGCAGTCAACGAAGTGGTCGATTTCGTTCTGGAACAGATCTTTTGCATCCTTGTAGTTATCAACGTCCTTGATCTCCGAGTTAACGAGGAAGCCGTTGTGATCGGTGTAGAACATCATTTTATCAAGGTTTATGGAGCCCTTTGTACCGAAGATGGTGCGTCCGGTTGAGTCAAAGCCTGCGTCCATATGTATATCGTAGGAGCATTCGAGAAGTGTAGCCTTTCCGTCCTCGTAGGTGATGAGTGCGGTACCCGCGGTTTCAACGTCGTTGGTGTCGGTAAGCGGATCAGCGCCTCTGGGCATCCAGCCAACATTGGTCTTGAGGAGCTTGTGCTCATCTCTTACGCGGTCGGTAACGAATGCGGAAACGGAAACAGGCTTGGGGTTGCCCATGAGGTAACGGGTGAGGTCGAGGGGATGAACGCCGATGTCAACTACGCATCCGCCGCCGGAGCGTGACTTGTCGGAGAACCAACCGCCGGGATTTCCGTGGCGGCGGAGATATGATGCCTTGGCATAGTAAACTTCACCAAGCTCACCGTTGTCAATAAAATCTTTTGCGATCTGTGCCTGGGTGCTGAAACGGGTTACGAAGCCGATCATGAGGAGCTTGTTGTTTGCCTTTGCAGCATCAGCCATAGCCTGCGCCTCTGCTGCATTCATAGCCATAGGCTTTTCACACATTACATTAAGACCTGCGTTGAGAGCCGCGATGGAGCAGGATGCGTGAGCGCAGTTCCATACGCAAACGTCTGCAGCGTCAAGCTCTACGCTCTTAAGCATTTCGTCAACGCTGGTGAAACGCTTTTCAATACCGTACTGGTCAGCGGTTTCGTTAAGGGTTGCTTCGTTGATATCGCAGATGGCAACTACTTCTGCATAGTCGTTTCTGGAATAAGAAACAAGGTGAGTCTTTGCGATGTTGCCGGCGCCGATCATACCGATTCTGAGCTTTTTCATTGTTTTATCCTCTTTTCTCAAAATATAATTTCTGTAATTTATTTTGCCATTACGTCACGCAGATAATCTCTTGCGGTGATGATGTCTTTTTCGGGGCAGTCGCCCACTTCACGCTCGATAGTGAGGTATCCGCGGTAACCGATTTCCTCAAGTGCCGCAAGATATGCGTGGAAATCAACCGAGCCCGTGCCGAGGGGGACTTCTTCGAAGGCTTTGATAGCCTGAATTTCCGGTGGAACGGGATGAAGAACCTTGTAAATATATTCGGGGTTGACCTTCTTAAGCATTACTCCGTCCTTGGCGTGGGTATGTACGATGTAATCCTTGAGGTTATGAACTGCGGTTACGGCATCGTCGCCGATAACCATTGCCAGGTTAGCGGGGTCAAGGTTTACCGCAACGCCCTTTGAACCGAGGCTGTCAAGAAATTCCTTCAGCACAGCAGAAGGCTCGGGACCGGTTTCGATTGCAAAATGCGCATCGAGTGAATCCGCATACTCGGCAAGCTGACCGCAGGCATCCTGCATGATCTTATAGCGCTCGTGATTCTTGTCTGCAGGAACAACTCCGATGTGAGTTGTCACAATATTGCATTCAAGCTCTTTTGCGAGATCAAGGATCCTTTTGGACTTTTCCACGTTTACCGGATTAAGCTCGGGGTTGCCGAAGCCCATACCGAGGTCGCCGCAGAGCGCGGAAAAAACGAGCCCGTTATCCTTAACAAACTTAAGAAGCGCCTTTGCTTTTGGGCCGGAAAGATTTTCGGCGGAGTTTTCTCCTTTTGTTGCGTAAAGCTGAACTCCGTCAAGTCCTATAGCAGCAGCCTTTTTTACGGCTTCGTATGTAGGAAGACGGAAAGACTCAAGGAGTGCGCCGACTGGGAATTTATACATATCATTCTCCTCCTAAAAATATTTCAAACTATTTTTTCCTAAAGTCTTGAAATTTCTCTGGTTTTATTATATAATGTTTGTGAGGATTTTTCAAGAGCCAATATTGCCAACATTTAACACAATATTGCTTTTTTGGGTAATCGACAGGTTTGTACGATATTCAGGAGGAGGTGCAGGACGTGCCTAATGAATATGATGCTTGCGGTGATTTTTTATATGACAATTGCGGCAATCTACTTGATTGTACTCCAGGCGAATGTACAGCCTCACCTAACTTTGAAGATCACGACATAAAGGATATGTCAAAACCCTTTATTGCTCATTTCGACTGTAATGGAACAATGCCGAATTGGCATGAAAATGTGGAGCTGCTGTATTTTCACAAACCCAGCACCATCAAGTGCGGACAGAAGGCATATGATGTGGATGTGGGCGATATCGCGATTTTTTCCTCTAATATGACTCACAGTACGCGTTTTCTGGGAAAAACACACGACTGCCTTATTATTGACAGCTCGTTTTTAAAGAAGAACGATATTGACATATCATGTGTTAAGTTCGACCCGGTAATAAAGGACGCTGAAATTTCAGAGCTCTTCACAAAGGCAATGGAGGAGATAAGCGTAGCAAATGACGGAGAACCGTATACTATGGCATCGATCAAGGCGGCGTTGCTTTCACTGATGGTGGCGGTCTGCCGCAGGTATTCCGTAAATGCTGATCTTGAGAATGGTCGCGGCGAATCTGTACGTAAGGCAATCGGATATATACGCGCTCATTTCAATGAACAGCTGACCGTTGATGAGATAGCGGAAAATGTTAATGTAAGTAAATTCTATTTCTGCCGTGAATTTCGTAGGGAAACCGGACTTACGGTGATCCAGTATCTCAATAACTTCAGGTGCAGAGAAGCGGAAAAGCTGCTTAATGAAGGAAAATATTCGGTGAGCGAAATAGGGCGGATGTGCGGCTTTGACAATCTTTCCTATTTTACTCGTATGTACAAGCAGATAATCGGGGTAACCCCTACAAAGTCAAAGCTTAACAAGGGTAACTATTAAAAATAAAATAAAGACAAAAAGGAGATTTTAATCATGGTAAAAAAGACAAAGGATGCAGTAAAAAAGATGAACGAGGAGCGTGTTGGCTTCTTCACCGACTTCAAGAATTTTATAACCAAGGGCAACGTACTTGATCTTGCCGTTGCGGTTGTTGTCGGCGGTGCATTCAACGCGATCGTAAACGGACTTGTGAAGAATATCATCACTCCGGTTATGACCTACTTCACCAGCGGCGTGAGCATTAACGAATGGAAATATGTTCTCCGTGAGGCTGTGATCAATGCGGAAGGCGTGGAGGAGGTTGCTGAAATTGCGATTTCCTACGGACTTTGGATTCAGTCTATAATTGATTTCTTCATTATCGCACTCTGCATATTTACAGCAGTTCGTCTTATCCGCTCCACCGAGCGCAAGCTTAATGCGAAGAAGCTCGCGGCAGAGGAAGAAGCAGCGGCAGCCAAGAAGGCTGAAGAGGATGCAAAAGCTGCAGCAGAAGCAGAAGCGGCAGCGGCAGCAGCTGAGTCTGAAAAGGCAGAAAAGGATGCCTTTGTGGCTCTCATCAAGGAGCAAGCCGAACTTCTCCGCGACATCCGCGATTCCGTAAAGAAGTAATCCATACATGATAAAACGGCGATGTGTTTTGACATCGCCGTTTCGTTATTG
>JAZRPJ010000212.1:0-11550 GCA_045649205.1 Candidatus Flemingiibacterium sp. | reverse complement strand
CCAACGCAGACGAAAATATCGGCAACGTTGAAAATCCATTTCCAGAAGGGAATAAAGCGAACATCAATAAAATCCACCACGTTTACAAAAAACACACGGTCAATCATGTTTCCGATACCGCCGCCCACAATAAAAGAGAGGGAGGTGTAAAGGAGCGGATCGTAGTATTTTTCGTAAAAGTAGAACATGAATATCAGAACTGCGATTATAACAACGGTTGAAGCGATCATGAATACCCACCGGTAATCGTCAAGCATTCCGAAAGCAGCACCGTCATTGGGAATACGGGTGAAGTTCAGTACTCCGTCAATGATAGCAATACTTTCGTATTCTTCAAGCTGCTGCACAATGAGAAATTTTGTCAACTGATCAAGACCGATAACGAGAGCTATCGGCAAAAGCCAGAGAAACCTCATTTGGATAAAACTGCCTTGCAGCGAGGGCAAAGACAGGTTTCGCCGTCATTTGTGGCATCTGCGGAGTATTTCCAGCATCTGTCGCACTTTTCGCCGTCAGCGGCTTCTACCTTAACGCCGATTCCGCTTACGGTTTCGGTGAAGAATCCGTCAGCAGGTGCGGTGTTTTCAAGCTTCACGCCGCTTACGATGAAGATATCCTCAAGCTGTTCCTTGAAGGAGTCGAGGATTGCAAACTTTTCGCCGTCATCGGTAGCGATAGTGAGCTTTGCATCAAGGGACTTACCGATGAGCTTGTCGGCACGGGCAATTTCGAGGGCTTTCATAACATCGTCACGAAGCTCAAAGAGGTTGTCGTAGCCCTTCTCAATTCCGTCAAAGTCCAGAGCGGGATCGTATTTCGGCATATCGTTAAGGAATACGCTTCGTGTATCGTCGGTGTCGATATGCTTCATGGATGACCAGATCTCCTCGGCTGTATAGGAGAGGAGAGGTGCTGTAAGTCTTGTCAGTGCCGAGAGAATGTAGTACATTGCAGTCTGTGCGGCACGGCGTGTCTTCGAATCGGCGCGCTCTACATAGAGGCGGTCCTTGGTGATGTCGATATAAAGCTTGGAAAGGTCAACGGTGCAGAAGTTGGAGATCGCATGAATTACGATATGGAAATCGTAGTTTTCGTATGCATCGGTAGCTTCCTTTACAAGCTTGTTCAGGCGAGCGAGTGCCCACTTGTCGATAGCTTCAAGCTCGGAGAGGGGAAGCATATCGGTGTCAGGGTTAAAGTCCTCGCCTGCCTTGCCAAGGTTAGCCATGATGATTCTTGCAGTGTTGCGGAACTTTCTGTAGGTTTCACAGAGCTGCTTGAAGATGGGATCGGATACGCGTACGTCTACGGTGTAGTCGCTGGATGCAACCCACAGACGAAGAATGTCCGCACCGTACTTCTTGATGGTGTCCTCGGGATAAATGGAATTACCGAGGGACTTATGCATTGCCTTACCTTCTCCGTCAACGACCCATCCGTGGGTGAGAACCTGCTTGTAAGGAGCTTTTGCCTCGCCGGTTGCGCCGACAGCGGTGAGAAGGGAAGACTGGAACCATCCGCGGTACTGGTCAGCACCTTCAAGATAGAGGTCAGAGGGCCACTCCATACCGCTCCACTTTGAAAGGTCATCGTTGCCGAGAACTGCAAAATGGGTAGAACCGGAGTCAAACCAACCGTCGAGAGTGTCGGTTTCCTTTACGAAATCGTGGGTGCTGCCGCAGTGAGGGCACTTGAAGCCTTCGGGGAGCATTTCAGCGGCGGTCTTATCGAACCATGCGTTAGAGCCGTTCTTTGCAAATTCAGCGGAAACAGCGGCGATGGTTTCGTCGGTACAGATAGGCTTTTTACATTCAGAGCAATAGAATACGGGAATGGGCAGACCCCAATGACGCTGACGGGAGATACACCAGTCTGCGCGCTCATTGATCATGGAAACCATACGGTCGCCGCCCCACTCGGGCATCCACTTAACAGACTTGCAAGCCTCAACAGCGTCGTTTCTGAATGCATCAACGGAGCAGAACCACTGAGGTGTTGCACGGAAGATGATGGGATTCTTACATCTCCAGCAGTGAGGATAGCTATGGGATACATTCTCGGAAGCAAGAAGTGCGCCGGATTCCTTCATGTCGGCGAGGATCGCTTCGTTGGATTCCTCGTAGTACATACCTGCGAACTTGCCTGCCGCTTCGGTCTGATAGCCACGGTCGTCAACGGGAACGATGATGTCCATTTTGTAACGCATGCAGGTTACATAGTCGTCCGCACCGAAGCCGGGAGCGGTATGAACGCATCCGGTACCGCTGTCCATGGTGACGTATTCAGCAAGAAGAAGCTTACTGTCGCGGTCAAGGAAGGGATGCTTTGCGGTCATGTATTCGAAATCGGAGCCGGTAAATTCGGCAATTCTTTCGAATTCGGTGATGCCTGCTGCCGCCATAGTTTTGTCGGCAAGAGCATCTGCGAGGAGGTAGGTTTCGTTTCCGGCTTTAACAGCCACATACTTCTCACGGGGATGAACGGCAATAGCAAGGTTGCCGGGGAGAGTCCATGTGGTGGTGGTCCAGATCACGAAGTATGTGTTTTCAAGGTCGAGAGCAGAGAGCTTGCCAAGATCGTCGTTTACCTTGAATTTAACGTAAATAGAGGTGCAGTCGATATCCTTGTACTCGATTTCCGCCTCCGCGAGAGCGGTTTCGTCGTGGGGACACCAATAAACCGGCTTAAGCCCCTTGTAGATATAGCCGCGCTTGTACATTTCACCGAATACCTTAACTTCACGGGCTTCAAACTTGGGGTCCATGGTGAGGTATGGGTTGTCCCAATCACCGAGAACGCCGAGGCGCTTGAAAGAAACCATCTGCGAATCCACAAAGTCCTGTGCGAACTTATGGCAGGCGCTTCTGAATTCGGAAATGGACATTTTCTTGTGGTCGAGCTTATTTTTCTTGATGATAGCCGACTCAATAGGCATACCGTGGTTATCCCAGCCGGGAATATAGGGAACCTTATAGCCGGACATGGACTTATACTTATTTATAAAGTCCTTTAAAAGCTTGTTGAGGGCGTGACCCATGTGGATCGCACCGTTAGAGAAGGGAGGACCGTCATGAAGAATGAACAGGGGCTTACCCTCGTTCTTTTCAAGCATTTTGTTGTAAATATCGTCTTTTTCCCATACTTCGCCGATTTCAGGCTCTCTTGTGGGAAGGTTGGCACGCATGGAAAAGTCGGTATTTGGCAGATTCAAAGTGTTGCTGTAATCCTGGGACATTGATGTATTCTCCTTATATAATTGATGGGTTAATATATATTGACGGGTTATCTTTTATTTTTGTTATCGCTGAACAGCATATCGAAATCCGCATCCTTGGCGGTATGCTCGGTGGATTGTTTGCCGTTTACGGATTTGATGAAAGCAAGATATGCGCTGTCATCGACGGTATCGCTGTCGGGGGTGTTCACTACATCAGCAGTTTCACCTTTGTAAGCTTTTCCAAGCTCCAGCGCCTGTTCCTTAATGCCGAGCTTCTGGCTGCCTGCAGCGAGAGATGTACGCTCAACGGAGAGGGCATCGCCTTCGGATGCTTCCGCAAAATCCGGAGCTATGTCAAATTCACGGGTTGCTCCTGATTCATCAGGAAGACCGTCAAATTCATCCGTTGCCTTCTCCGGTTCAGCGGATGCCTGCGGCTTTGATTTGTACATTTCAAATATTCCGGCCTTCAGTGAGTCGAGAGCTTGTCTGTTAAGCTCGGAAACATCGGGAATGGGCGTTTCGTCAAGACCTGCGGTAAGCGCTTCAATATAGCGGATATGCTCGCTGTATCTTTCGAAAAGCTCCTGCTTTAATCTAAGGGCATCAAGGCGAAGCTCTGTGATAGTATCACGGCCGAGAACAATTTTTTCATTGAAGTCCGCTAAAATCGTATTGCAGGATGCCTTTGCGGCGCGAACAATTGCTTCTGCACGTTCTTCCGCATCTGCTTTTATCTTGTTTGCGGCACGTTTTGCATCCACAAGAGCACTGCGTATGGAGTCCTCGTCACTTTTGATTTCGTCAAGACGGGTAACGGCAACCTTCAGCTTGCGCTCAAGCTCATCATTCTCGCGGTACAGCTCGGTGTATTTTTCGATCAGAAAATCAACGTATTCTTCAACTTCGATCGGGTTGTATCCGCGCATGGTTTTTGTAAAGCTTTTATTTTTAAGTTCGTGTGGAGGAAGCATGGTAAACAATCCTTTCTGAATTTTATCTTATATGTAATCCCTGAGTAGGGAATTTCAGACGTATTTACGGGCAAGAAGGCGTATTCTGCCTTTGCTTGATTTTTCGTCAAGACTGTCAATTATAAATTTTCCGCCTTTGGAGTTTGCAGTCTTGCGTACGGATATTATGTCGTTTTTTTCGACGGCGGCGTCAGGCTTTGAAGCGGTAAAATAATTGTGTTCCACAAGCCCTGCCGAAATAAGAGCCTTTGCGTTTTCTCTGGAAGTTCTGGCAAGCTCGGACAAAACCGCGTCAAGTCGAGGCGAGGCAACAGTTGAGTGCAGAGCCTCGAATGTTCTTACATAATCAAAACCGTCGGGCAGGGAAATGTCGCTTACTTTCACCTTGTCGCGTCCGATATATACAAGCTCGTTTTTCATTAATTGTGCCACGGAAGGCGATGCAAAAACGGTGGCACCTTCTTCGTCGGTGAGGATATCGCCCACTGCAGAACGGTCAATACCAAGACCGATTATTGCCCCCAGGTAATCTCTGTGGGACAGCTTAACATATCCGCCTGATTTTATGCGGACAGCGGCGATATGCTCGGAAACTGACTTCCCATATTCTTCCGCATCGGTAAACTCATATCGGAAGTAGCTTGGAAGACAGCAAAGAATGGTTCTTTCCGCGGAAGGATATCCGCCGAAGAAGAAACAAATCGGATCTGATTCATCCCCTGAAAAAATATGTGAAAGACGGTTTTCGATTATAAAACGCTCGCGCAGATTTAAAAACTGCGACAGCGCAGGTACAGAGTTTTCGGCGCGGGAATAAAGCTCCTCTGCGCGCCTGCAAAGAAGCAAGTCTTCCGCTGAAAGCAGGGAGGTGAGATTTATACTCATGGCAATTACCTACGGCAGCATATATGACAAAAGGGTGAGAAGAAGGGTAGCCGCAAAGAACGGAACATCAATAGGGACGTCTTCAAACAGTCCGAAGTGCGAAAATAGCGCGCGTATCGGTAATATGACAGGCTCGGTGGCGGCGAATATGAAATGTGCAGCCATAGAGTCTTCATCCATAGGGAAGAATGAAATTATCATGCGGATGAACATAAACATAAGCAGCACGCTGATAAGAAGATTCACGAGTTCCGTAATGACATAAATTAGAGCTATCACAACAAATAATCTCCGAGGGAAATAAAAATCGGAATAAAAAGCCGACGGCGGCAGGATATTTCCGCCGTCGGCAGCTTTCGGTTAAATTTCGTTTTCGTAGTATTCGGAATCGCTTTCCTTCTGGCGCTTGTCGCGCAGAGGACCGTCAGAAACATCAACATTGCAAGGGGTAATAACATAGGTGTTGTTTGCAACTCTCTTGAGGTTGCCGTTAATGGAGTAAGCAACACCGGAGAGAAAGTCGAGGAGTCTGCGTGCGGTTTCCTTGTTTGTGTCCTCAAGGTTGAGAACTACGGTGCGGCGGTTGAGGAGATGGTTGGCAATCTGAGGAACATTGTCAAAGCGGTCGGGCTTTACAACCTTAAGCTCCAAGGAGCTGCCGCTGACCTGCATTCCGTCATCTGCCGGAGCATACTGCTCCTGAGGTGCGTACTGACCGGAGGGCTGCTGATACATCTGAGTATCATTGAAGTCACTCTGGATCTCCTGTGTGTAAAGGTCCTGGTCATCGTAAGCGGGATCGCTGTCGGGGTTGATGTTTTTCTTAAGCTGTTCAAAAAGTCCCATTATGTTATACCTCCAAATTAATTTTACAAAATTGTTTTTTAATTAGTTTGTGTCTGGTAATCTCTTTTTCCGAATATTACGGAGCCGAGTCTTACCTCATTTGAGCCTTGGCTGATTGCTTCTTCGAAGCTGTCGCTCATGCCCATTGAGAGAATATCGAATTTGCTTTCGCCGTTATTATGTAACTTTTTCTCTCGGATGTCGACAAAGAAGTCGTAGGTTTTCGAGAAAAAGCTCAAATAATCTTCTTTATTGTCGCATTTCGGTGCGACGGTCATAAGTCCGCGGACATTTATTGAAGAAAACTCATCGAGCGCATCAATAAAGCTGTACAGCTCCTCGGGAAGGATGCCGCCTTTCTGCGGCTCGCATCCGATGTTTACTTCCACGAGGATGTCCATGGTCAGTGAATGCTTTTTTGCCTGTCTGTCAATTTCGGCGGCCAGCTTTAAGCTGTCAACCGATTCGATGATGTCTACCTTGTCGATAATGTATTTTACCTTGTTGGTCTGAAGCGAACCTATCAGATGTATTTCAAGTTTTCCATCCTTCGGACGGCTCAGCATATCGTACTTTGAGAGAAGCTCCTGCACTCGGTTTTCGCCGATAGCAGTCACCCCCAAATTATCGATAGCGTAGTTTATGGCTTCAACCGGAACGGTTTTGGTGACCGCCACTAACTTTACATCTTTGCCCTTCGCTGCTTCCGAAATCCTATGTTTGACTTCGGCATACCGCTCTGAAATAGCCTCGGGAGCAAATCTGTTTGCATCTGCTTGTGTATCCATAACTTGAAACTCGGCTATGATATCATCTTGCCGATATATAAATCCTTTCCGCCTGTGATTACGAGGTCGTAAAGTCCAAGCTTAGTGTAGTATTCGGGATCGTTTTCCGTATCCCTTTCGGCAACTATGTAGTAACCGTCACATTCGAGAAGCACGTCGATATATCTGAAATCTACAACGCTTCCCGAAAGAATGTAAACACCCATTTTTCCGTCAAGCTGTCTGACAGCCGAGATCGGCACTCTGTAACCGGTGTGCTCGCTTCTTACAACCTTTACTGTCTGCATCCGCTTGAAGCTGAAATTTTCCGGGATCTCATGGCAGGAAAAAATCAGAAGTACCTCTGATCCCGCATCGGGAGAAACCACCCTTGTAAGATTCATCTTAAGCTGGATATCGTTGTTGTAAGGGAACTGTACCATGTAGTTGAAGCCTTCGTTGTAGTAACGAAGCTCACTGCGGTTCGTCGGTATAACTATGTTCCAATTAAAATCGGTGGCGATTTTTCCTATTGCGGTTGGAAGATAGGTTTCCGATTCTGTCGAGAGCATTTCGTTGAATCTGTCAACGGTTAGATCGGCGGCGGCATCTGACGAAAATATATTCTCGTAACCGTCAAAGGACGAATAGAAATATCCGGTCACCGGAGAAAGAACAGTTTCACTTGCGGTGTTAAGGCTTGCGGTGAGATTTTCCTTTTCGGCTTCAAGCTCAGATATTATCGGATCGTAGCTTTCTACTTTTCCGGTTATAAGCTGACGCTTGTTAAGCAGGGTGAGAAGCTCATCGCGCTTTTTGGGAACGTTAAGATAATTTTCTTCTTCTGACATACTTCTTATGGACTTGTAGTAGTCGTAGATCTTGCTGTCGAGAATTGACATATCGGATGAAGCCATTCCTTCGATGTCGTTGCTTTCTTTCAGGATCTGAAGGACTTTGTCAATTGAAATTATCTCACCTTTTGCCGCATCGTGACTGTATGAATTTCCTGCGTAAATCGAGGCGATCTCCGCGCCGCGCTTTACCTTTACACCGTCGGCATAGTTGTATCCGACTCCGCCTTCGGATTCAGAATATACTACCGTTTCGTTTCGCAGGATATAGGCATCAAATTCCATGGTGTCATATTCGGTGATCTTGGTGGCGTATTCGGTGACGATCTCGCTTCCAAATCCCTGCATGAAGTGATAACCGAGGTAGATGACTATAACTGCGGAAATTACAATAGAAATGAAATATCCGAGAAGGGAGTCAAGAGGATTAGAATCTCTTTTTTTTTGGTTTTTCTGCATTTTTGAACCCTATCGATACTTATAGTATTCTATTATAATATTATACCACACATTCAGCTACAAGTTAAGAGCATTTTCGCATTGTTTACAATTACTTCAAAATTTTCTTCGGATTTTATCCAATTTACGGATGGATTTCGCTTAAACCAGGTTATTTGACGTTTCGCATACCGTCTTGTGGCTTGCTTTATCAGTTCACTGACTTCATCAAGCGTGGCTTTGCCTTCAAAATAGTCAATGAATTCTTTGTAACCGATAGCCTGCGCCGCTGTTGAACTTGGTGGAAGCCTGCCTGAATCAATAAGAGAACGGACTTCTTCTTCGAGACCTGCTTCGAGCATCAGCTCAACACGTTTGTCGATTCGGGAATAAAGCTCCTCCCTCGGGCGGTCAAGAGCGATTATCACAGAATCGAAAGGCGAGGGATTAAGCCGTGAACGGCTGTCCCATTCGGTTTTGGTGATGCCGCTTGTCATATAGATCTCAAGGGCTCTCACCACTCTTTTCACATTGTTTGGATGAGATGCCGCAGCAGATTCGGGATCCACGGATTTTAACCGTTCCCAAAGAGCTTCTTTTCCGAGATTTTCCGCTTCAAGAAGAAGCTTTTTCCGGATCTCCGGATCTGTTTCTGTGTTGGCGTACTCATTGGCTGTCAGTACGGAATCGAGGTATAACCCCGTGCCGCCGCAGAAAATCGGAAGCTTTCCGCGAGAGATTATATCTGTCACTGCATTTTTTGCGAGAAGGGCATAATCGGCAGCGGAAAAGTTTTCGGACGGTTCAGCGATGTCAATCATGTGATGTGGAATATCTTCCATTTCAGCCTTTGTGGGCTTTGCCGTACCAATGTCCATGCCGCGGTAGATCTGCATGGAATCACAGGATACGATTTCTCCGCCGTAAAATCGCGCAAGCTCAAGTGCCAGCGCGGTTTTCCCGGAAGCGGTCGGACCGACTACGGCTAAAACGCGAGGCTTTTTACTGCACGTTAGGGATCGCCTCCTTCACGCTCGGATGACTGACCCGGTGGCGGTTTGGCTTCACGTCTGACCGCAAAGGGGATCGCGTTGTCCCGTATCATTTGTCGGAGAAATATGTTTACTGCCGTGGACAGATCAAGTCCAAAATCGGCAAGCATTTCCTGTGCCTGTGCCTTGGTATCAGCATCAATGGTGATATTGGTGGATATCTTTGGCATGAAAAAATTCCTCCTATGTGCATATTATACCACAAATATGTTGAATTGTCAATAGGCTATGTGTATAAAATGTTGAAAAATGTAGATTTTTTTGGATTGGTTGATATTTCCTTGCGGAATCCGCAAAAATGGAATGGATATTTAAATTTTGACAAAACTTCTCGAATCTATTGACATAGCGCAGAGCTTTTATGTATAATAGCTTCAAGGATGCGAGTTATCGCATTGAAATGGAGCTTTTGTAGGGCAAAGCATGGTTTCGACTATACCGCTTAAATAAAAGCATACCGCCATACTGATATAGCATGGCGGTATTATTGTGAAATGATATTTTCAGTGAATGAAGCAGGCATCGCCAAATGAGAAAAAATGATATCTCTCGGCAATCGCTTCCTTGTAGGCGTTCATCATGATCTCACGGCTTGAAAAGGCGGAAACCAGCATAAGCAGGGTACTTTCCGGCAGATGGAAATTGGTGATAAGCGCGTCCACAGCCTTGAATTTGTAGCCGGGATAAATGAAAATTCCCGTATCGCCGCTTATGGGATGAACGATGCCGCTGTCATCGGCGGCGGATTCGAGGGTACGGCAGGATGTAGTACCTACGGCGATAATTCTTCCCCCTGCCGCCTTTCGTTCATTTATGATTCTTGCCGATTCCTCGGAAACGGATATAAACTCCGAATGCATGACATGGTCGGTGATTGAATCCACCTTGACGGGACGGAATGTACCAAGCCCTACATGAAGCATGACCGGTGCGATGGCGGTACCCTTTTTACGGATTGCATCAAGCAGCTCGGTTGTGAAGTGAAGTCCTGCGGTAGGTGCGGCTGCCGAGCCTTCCTTGTTGGCGTAGACAGTTTGGTAACGGCTTTTGTCAGCAAGCTTTTCGGTGATGTAGGGCGGCAGAGGCATACTGCCGATTTTGTCTAATATGTCGTAAATATTGCCCTTTGTGTGATCGTATGAAAATTGAACGATACGGTTTCCTCCCTCGGTGATTTCGAGGACTTTTGCACAGAGAAGCCCGTCGCCGAATATAATATCAGTACCCGGCTTTATGCGTCTGCCGGGACGGACGAGAGTTTCCCATCTGTCAAGCTCATATTGACGGAGGAGTACAAATTCCACATTTATGCCCGTTTCGGCTTTGACACCGTAAAGACGTGCGGGTATAACCTTCGAATCGTTGATGACAAGCACATCTTCCGGGTTTATCATGTCGATTATATTACGGAATATTTTGTGGGACAGCTCCCCTGTATGGCGGTCAACGGTGAGAAGACGGGACATATCTCTTACCTCCGACGGATGCTGGGCGATCAGTTCTTCGGGAAGGTCGTAATAGAAATCTTTTGTGGTAAGGTTCGTGGCGATTCGTTCATTTGTAATCATTGTGCAAAAAAATGCTCCTTGGTTTGTGAAATTTTATAGTATATAGGGTTGACAAGCCGAGAGAAATATGTTATCATAATAGTAGTAACAATATACTGTTGTGATAGAGGTGCATTCACCGATGAGTAAGGACGCCTGGTTCGTCAGCCGTAAGCGTTTCCGAAGGGCGGCGAGTGCCGAAGATACGGTCTGTGACGACTGTCTGTATCTGGGTCTGCGTGAAAATATCCGCAGGACTGTCATCATGTGAAGTGATGGAGTGCTATCTGTTGTATTAAATAATCGGGGAAAGAATACCCTGTATATATTATAGTACATGGATAGCCGGTTTTCAACCGGTTTTTTGTTTTTTTTATCCGAAATACGAAAATTCTCATTAAACATCAACAAGTTGTGGGAAAAAACCACCGGAATTGTACATATTTTCGCATATTCGGACAGCTGAAAAGTATTTGCAGTGCCGCATTGGCGGCGGGATGGAGGTTATTATGTCAAACAAATCAACAATTTTTACAGGCGCGGGCGTTGCCCTTATTACTCCCTTTAAGAACGGTGCGGTAGACTACGATGCCCTTGGCGCACTTGTCGAGCGTCAGATTGCAGGCTCTACCGATGCTATCATCATCTGCGGAACTACCGGCGAGGCTTCAACTCTTACCGACGAGGAACACAGAGAATGTATCCGTTACTGCGTTGAAAAGACTGCGGGCAGAATTCCCGTAATCGCAGGAACCGGCTCCAATGATACCGATTACGCAATCGAGCTTTCAAAGTATGCCTGCGATGTTGGCGTTGACGGACTTCTTCTCGTTACTTCTTACCACAATAAGCCTACTCCCAAGGGACACATTAAGAGCTTTACAGCAGTTGCCGATGCAAGCACAAAGCCGATAATTCTTTATAATGTTCCCTCAAGAACCGGTGTTAATATTCCTCTTTCTGTTTACCG
>JAZRPJ010000211.1:0-5459 GCA_045649205.1 Candidatus Flemingiibacterium sp. | reverse complement strand
ACTGTCCCCCGGCTTTAAGGTAAGGTCTGCGGACAATATCACTTTGCCTGTGCCGTCGTATATACTGTGCCGATAGGCAAATTTGTGCTCATCCCCACGATATTCGCCGATATCACCGGTTACCATGTCGAAGTAGCGTGTGTGAGTTACCACCTGTGCCATCTCTCCGCCGTAAGCTCCGGCGTTCATGTAAACGCCGCCGCCCACTGTACCCGGGATTCCGTAGGCAAATTCAAGCCCTGACAAAGAATTCTTCTGTGCCGTCAGCGAGAGACCCGTAAGCGGCACTCCGCACTCGGCATGGATCTTCTCGCCCTCAACCGAAATACCCCGAAGGCCGGACATGATAACCGCAATCCCATCAAATCCCTTATCGGCAATAAGCACATTTGTGCCGTTTCCGAGAATCAGATAGGGGACATCCGCCTCTCGGAGATAGGAAAGGAGAGAAATCGCCTCACTCTCACAGGCAGGGAACGCCGCAAGAGAAGCCTCACCGCCGATAGAAAAGCTGGTGTAGCTTGAAAGAGATACACTCTTAAGATATTTAATTCCAAGCTCCGACAGCTTTGTTTCCGGTGCGATGCAGTTCATGAAGGCTCTCCTTTGCCAGTGTTTTTCTTTACAGTATCAGTCTATGCTGACAGCGATTATTTTGCGATAAATTTATGGAATATCTTCTTACCTTTTCTGATAACTATACCCTCGGTAAGCTTTGCCGCAGCCACGGTTTCATCAAAGCGCTCAACCTTAACGTCATCAACGGAGATACCGCCCTGCTGAATAAGACGTTTAGCCTCGCCCTTTGAGGGAGCGAGCTTACCTGCAACGAGAAGGTCAACAACAGTGGTGTCAACTGCCTCTACCTCGGTGGTGGGCATATTTTCACTGGAGCCGCCGCCTGCGAATACTGCCTTTGCAGCCTCGAGAGCCTTGTCCGCTTCTTCCTTGCCGTGAACCATATTTGTAAGCTCGTAAGCGAGGATTTCCTTTGCACGGTTAAGCTCTGCGCCTTCCCACTTTGCCATTTCGTTGATCTCTTCGATAGGCAGGAAGGTGAGCATACGGATGCACTTGATTACGTCCGCATCGCCAACATTTCTCCAGTACTGGAAGAAATCAAAAGGAGAGGTCTTGTTGGGATCAAGCCATACTGCATTGCCGGCGGTCTTACCCATCTTGTTGCCGTTGGAGTCGGTGAGAAGGGTGATAGTCATAGCGTGTGCATCCTTGCCAAGCTTCTTTCTGATAAGCTCGGTACCGCCAAGCATATTGGACCACTGATCGTCGCCGCCGAATTCCATGTTACAGCCGTACTTCTGGAACATATAGTAGAAGTCATAGGACTGCATGATCATGTAGTTGAATTCGAGGAAGGAGAGGCCCTTTTCCATACGGTTTTCGTAGCACTTTGCACGGAGCATATTGTTGACCGAGAAGCAGGCGCCAACCTCACGGAGAAGCTCCACATAATTAAGGTTCAAAAGCCAGTCGGCATTGTTGGCCATCATAGCCTTCCCCTCGCCAAATTCGATGAATTTCTCCATCTGACGCTTGAAGCACTCGGCATTGTGGTCGATATCTTCCTTGGTGAGCATCTTTCTCATATCGGTACGTCCGGAAGGGTCGCCGATCATGGTCGTGCCGCCGCCGATAAGGGCGATAGGCTTATTGCCTGCCATCTGTAGTCTTTTCATAAGGGTAAGCGCCATAAAATGACCGGCAGTAAGGGAATCTGCGGTGCAGTCAAAACCGATATAGAAGGTGGCTTTACCTTCGTTTATCATCTCTCTTATGTGTTCCTCATCGGTAACCTGCGCGATAAGTCCGCGCTCTACAAGTTCTTCGTAAAGTTTCATTTTTTTCTCCTTAAAAGATTTATAAAAATTAAATTTTTTCTTCTATCATTTCTCTCGCCGTTTCGAGAAGATTGTCGGTTATATTTATACCGCCCATTATACGGGCAATCTCCCGTATCCGCTCCTCTTTTTCGAGAGGGCGCACGGTTGTTGAAACGCGACCGTCGTTCTCTGCCTTCGAGATGAGGTAGTGGTTCTTTGCGACAGCCCCGATCTGTGCCGAATGAGTTACAGACAGCACCTGGCATTCGGCGTTTTTTGCAAGCTCACGGAGCTTTATGCCGATCTTCTGGGAGGTCTTTCCCGACACACCCGTGTCAACCTCGTCGAATATAAGTGTTCCCGGGGAATCCGCCTCGGAAAGAACACTCTTTATTGCGAGCATAATTCTCGAAAGCTCACCGCCCGATGCGATTTTCGCGAGGGGCTTCAGCGGCTCACCCTTGTTGGTGGATATGAGGAATTCCACGTCCTCCACGCCCATTTTTGTATATTGAATCTCACCGTCTGCCATCCGCGGCGACAGTCTGACGGCAAAGTCTACGCCGCCCATATCGAGATAGGCAAGCTCGGATATGATCCGTTCACCGAGAGCCTTCGCCGCAGCCTCACGAATCTTCGTAAGAGCCGCCGCATCCGCCGCAATTATGGGCATCAGCTTTTTCCGCTCATCCGTAAGCTCGGCGAGCCGTTCTTCCGACATTTCGATATTTTCAAGCTCGCCCTTTGCATTATCAAGATAGGCTAAAACCTCCCCTACCGAGTCACCGTATTTCCGACACAGCTTCGATATTTCCTCAAGCCGTCCCTCAACCCGATCAAGCTCGGCAGTGGGGTCGTCCCCTGCTTCTTCGCCGAGCGAATAAATCGCCTCTGCGATATCTTCAAGCTCGGAGATGGCGAAATCAAGCCGTGAAAGCATATCGTCGCCGCCTTGAATTACGGGGCATAATGCCTCAACGGAACGGTAGGCACGCTTTATTTTATCGGCTGCGGAATTGCCCTTTTCGTTGGCATAAAGCAGGGAGTATACCGTCCCCGAAAGCTGGGCGATCTTCTCGGCATTCTGCAGCTTTTTGCGCTTTGCTTCTAATTTTTCTTCCTCGCCGTCACGTAATTTTGCTGATTCTATTTCTTTTATGTGGTATTTTAAAAATTCAAGGCGCTGTGTTTTTTCGCGGTCATCCCTCTGCAGGTCGGCAATATTTTTATTAAGCTCGCAGAGCTTACCGTAGCTCTCCCGGTATTTTGCCAACACCTCATCCGATTTGGCAAATTCATCAAGGTAAAGTATGTGATTGTCCGCCTGAAGAAGTGCCATATTGTCGTGCTGACCGTGGATGCCGATAAGGTACTTTGCCGCATCCCGAAGAAGTGACACGGGCACAGTACGTCCGTTTATCTTGGCGGTGGATTTGCCCGATTCGCTCACCGTCCGCGAAAGGTATATCATTCCGTCCTCGTCAGGCGTGATGCCAAGCTCCGAAAGCGCCTCCGTACATCTCTCGCCGATATCCGAAAACAGGGCGGATACAGATGCAGTATCCTCGCCGCTTCGTATAAGCTCCTTCGAGGGCTTCGCGCCGCATATTAAATTTATACTGTCTATAATTATTGACTTACCTGCACCGGTTTCACCGGTCAGCACGGTAAATCCTTCGAAAAAGTCTATATCAACGGATTTTATCACCGCAATATTTTCGATATGAAGGGAATTTAGCAACCACTCACCGCCTTTTTGTGGGATTGTTATTCTTAATTTCTGCGTTCGGATGTTATTGCATCAAGCTCGTCCATAAGGGACTGTGCCGAATCGCTGGTGCGCATGACAATAATGATGGTGTCGTCACCGGCAACGCTGCCCACAACATCGGAGCGTCCCATGGAATCAACAGCAGCCGCCGCGCCCTGCGCCATACCGGAGATAGTTTTAATGACCACGATATTTCCCGCACGGTCAATTTTTTCCACTGTATCAATGAGAAGGTTGCGGAATTTGGAGCTTAAAAGATGCTCCTCCCGGTAAGGCATGGCATATTTATATTTTCCTGCGGAGCCTGCCACCTTCACAAGCTTTAATTCCCGCATATCACGGGAAATTGTAGCTTGGGTAGCACGGTAACCGCGCTCACGCAGCTTTTCGGAAAGTTCTTCCTGGGTTTCGATTTCGTAATCGTTTATGAGGGCAATAATTTCTTCCTGTCTGCTGTATTTCATTTTACCGAATCCTTTCCTTTTTAGTGTATATCTGCCATTTTCCGTCTTAAAACGTCGTAGAATGTGCCGTCCTTAAGGCGAATAAATGAAACTGTTTTATCTGAACGGCGAATCGCCACCGTTTCCCCAAAGGCAAGCTCCCTTACTTCGCAGCCGTCAAGGTTTAAGTAAAGCTTTTCCGCACGGGACGTGACATTTTTCATAATAAGCTCCGACTCCGCAGAGAATAAAAGAGGTGTAGCATTAAGGGAATGGGAACATATCGGAGTTATCATGATCGCCTCAAGCCGTGGGTCCACCACCGAGCCTCCGGCGGACATGGAATATGCCGTTGAGCCGGTAGGCGTTGCGGCGATCAGTCCGTCGGCACGGTACCTATTGACCTTATTTTTTTCGCACCACAGCTCTATTTCAACAATTCTGAATACCGAATCGCCGCCGAGCACCGCCTCATTGAGTGCGAACAGCTTCTCTCCGCCCACCTCTGCCTCAATAAGCATACGCTTTTCAATCTGAAAATCCCCGGTGAAAAGCCTATCGAGCATGGAAAGCTCGTCAAGCTCCAGCTCCGCCATATAGCCGATCCTGCCAAGATTTATGCCGATAATCGGCACTCCCGTCAAGGCGCAGTTTCGTGCAACACGAAGTATCGTTCCGTCGCCGCCAAGGACTATGACAACGTCCGGTTCGCTGAAAAAGACTTCTCGGTTTACAAACTCCACAGCGTCCCGGCAGTCAAACCGTCCCCCGTATTCCTCGGGCATCAGTATCCGGCAATTTTCAAGCTTTGCCATAACCATGGATGAGCCGAGGAAGTCTATGTCATTGTCGGGGCTTGGGTAAATTCCCACTGTTTTCACTTAAAAAACCACCTTATGTTAATCTTTATAAACTACGGCTTTAATCTGACCTCTGTCAAATCCGCCGTCATTTCCGAATACAGCTAAATATTCGCGGTTTCCGTCACCGCCAAGGATAGGCGACTTTATAAGTCCTGCGCAGTGAAGCCCAAGTGCCTCGCCGCAGTCAAGGACTTTATTTATTACTTCCACATGGACGTCACAGTTTTTTACAATTCCATTCTTACCGATATTCGCCCGTCCTGCCTCAAATTGGGGCTTTATAAGCGCTGCAAATCTTCCCTTCTCACGAAGGAGTCCCCTCACCGCCGGCATTATGAGCGTCAGCGATATGAATGAAACATCGAAGTCGGGGGCCAAGCGGGCTTAGGAAGACAATTAGAGCTCCCAACTCCTTGGCCCACAGAACGACATGGCTACGATCCGACTTCAAATTGGGGCTTTATAAGCGCTGCAAATCTTCCCTTCTCACGAAGGAGTCCCCTCACCGCCGGCATTATGAGCGTCAGCGATATGAATGAAA
>JAZRPJ010000210.1:0-1915 GCA_045649205.1 Candidatus Flemingiibacterium sp. | reverse complement strand
ATTCTTCCGCGAGTGAGGTCGTATGGAGAAAGCTCCACGGTAACCTTGTCGCCGGGCAAAATCCTTATAAAGTTCATCCTTAACTTGCCGGATATGTGTGCCAGTATCTGATGTCCGTTCTCAAGCTCAACCTGAAACATTGCGTTAGGGAGTGCTTCAAGCACGGTACCTTCAAGTTCTAATACATCTTCCTTAGCCAAGGTAACAACCTCCTATTTTAATAAGCCTTTCAGCTCTTTTCTGATATGTGCATCGTAAAGGGGATTGTATTTTGAAAGCTCTATATACATTCCTGTATCCTCAAGATGCTTAAGATTTTTCTTCTTCGGCTCTTTAAGCAGTTTTGTTTTGCCGTCAGCAAGAAGCGCATACGTACCTTCTTCCTTAAGCACTACATAAAGCTTATCTTTATCGTGACCTGCCAAAGATAACACTACACTACCTCTTTGCATACTCTTTACCTACATTGTCAGAATTTGCGGACCGTTGTCCGTAATTGCAATTGTATTTTCGTAATGCGCAGAAAGCGATTTGTCGCTTGTTGTCACACTCCAGCCGTCTTCCTCGGAAAACAAAACCTCTGCTGTTCCGGCGTTAATCATAGGCTCAATGGCTATTACCATTCCCTTTGATAATCTTACGCCCCTGCCCTTGTTTCCAAAGTTTGGAACATCAGGCTCTTCGTGAAGGTTTTTTCCTACTCCGTGTCCGACAAGCCCGCGTACAACACCGTAACCGTTTTCCTCGGCATAGCTTTGCACTGCAAAGCCAATGTCGCCGACACGACTGCCGGGCATTGCCGCAGCCGCACCTCTGAAGAAACATTCCTTCGTCACATCAATAAGCCGAGCAGCTTGCGATGAAATATTTCCAACCGGGTAGGTTCTCGCCGCATCTGCGTGATAACCGTTATAAAAGGCGCCTACATCCACACTCACTATGTCGCCGTCATTAAGAATTACCTTTTTGGAAGGTATTCCGTGAACGACAACACAGTTCGGTGAAATACAGCTCGCTGCAGGAAACCCGTTATAATTCTTGAACGAGGGTCTTGCATTGTGCTTTGTGATGATTTTCTCTATCGCATTGTTAAGCTCTAAAGTAGTCATCCCCGGCTTTATTATTTCGCCTGCAAACGCGAGAGCCTCCGCAACAATTTTTCCTGCATCCCTTATTTTTTGAATTTCGTTTGATGATTTTAAAATAATCATTAACCTTTAACTCCCAACGCTTCCAGAACTGCCTGCGTAGTTTCCTCTATGGTGTCACGTCCGATAACATTTACCAGAAGTTCCTTTTCTTTATAGAAACCGATAAGCGGCTCTGTCTGCTCGTGATAAACGTGGAGTCTTTCACGGATTGTCTCGGGCACATCATCTGCGCGAATAATCAGCTGTCCGCCACACTTATCACATACGCCCTCTTTCTGGGGTGGGTTAAATTCAACATGGTATGGAGCCGCGCATGCCTTACACTCACGTCTGCCACCAAGACGTACAACAATTACGTCATCGCTGACATCGAGGTTAAGCGCACAGTCAAGCTTTATACCAATTTCATCCATCGCATGGGCCTGGGGAAGAGTCCTTGGAAAACCGTCAAGTATATAGCCGTCTTCACAATCCTTTTCCTTAAGTCTGTCAGAAACCATACCAATTACAATTTCATCGGGAACGAGCTGTCCCTTTTTGATATATTCTTCTGCAGTAAGCCCGAGAGAGGTTTTCTCTCTGATGGCGTTTCTGATTATTGCCCCCGTAGAGATATGCGGAATGGAAAGTATCTCGCAAAGCTTTTCAGCCTGAGTTCCTTTTCCGCCTCCTGGAGGACCCATTATCGTGATTTTCATAATTTCCCTTCTTTCAGGATACAAACATTTACCTGCGCGCAACTATTCAAGGAAGCCCTTGTAGTG
>JAZRPJ010000209.1:0-11002 GCA_045649205.1 Candidatus Flemingiibacterium sp. | reverse complement strand
CCGCTGAGGACGGTACCTGGACTACCATGATCGATATTCAGGGTCTCGAGGACTTCTACGGCGATATGGACTTCAAGGTTGCAGGTACGCACAAGGGTATTACCTCCATTCAGATGGACCTTAAGATCGACGGCCTTACTCCCGAAATCATTAAGGAAGCATTTGCGGTTACCCACAAGGGACGCGATTACATCATTGATGAAGTAATTCTTAAGGCAATTGACAAGCCTCGTGCAGAGGTTTCCAAGTACGCTCCCAAGATGATTTCCATGAAGATCAACCCCGACAAGATCCGTGAAGTTAACGGTGCCGGCGGTAAGGTGATTCAGAAGATCACCGCAGATACCGGCGCGAAGATCGACATCGAAGATACCGGTGACATCTTCATCTCCGCTATCGACGCTGATGCTGCGCTCGCTGCAAAGGCAATCATCGACGGTATCGTATTCGAGCCTGTTCCCGGCGAGATCTACGAGGGTAAGGTAACAAGAATCATCCCCATCGGTGCGTTCGTTGAGATCGCTCCCGGCAAGGAAGGTCTTGTACACATCTCCAAGCTCGAAAACCGCCGTGTTGAAAAGGTTGAGGATGTTTGCGCAGAAGGCGACTCCATGAGGGTTAAATTCCTCGGCACAGACGAAAAGGGCAGACTCAATCTCTCCCGCAAGGATGCGCTTTAATATCTGACTGCAAAGCGGGCTAATTATGTTAGTCCGCTTTTTCCTTTAAATGTACTTAAGAAAGGGTGAACTCGGTTGAATAATAATTATAGTGGCAGAAACAGTGGGCAAAATCGCCCGAACCGTCCGTCTAATCCGCGGCAGAACCCCGGCACCAATCCCGGACAGAACCGGCAGTATAACCCACAGCAGCAAAGACAGTACGTGGGAGCTGCGCCATATCCGCCTGTAAGGCACAAATCGCGCAAGCAAGCTAAAAGAGCGGCGGTGCTTTCCGTGCTCGTTGCGGTTATACTTGTAATGCTTCTTGTATCGGTTATTATTTTTATTTCCAGATGTGTCGGCGGTGCATTTTCCGGCGGCGGAGATACAGAATTCACATCCGACACTGCACCGACGATCACAGATGCGCTAACCGATGAATCCACAGCCGAAACCGAACCGCCCATCGCTTCTGATTACGAATACATAATAAGGAACGAAACCGACGTCCATCGGGGCTATCAGCTGCTTATCAACTATGAGCACGAGTTCGACTTTTCGATGATCATGCCTATGGATACACTTTATTTAAATAAGAACGGTGTATTCAAGGTAAGCAATACCAACGATTCTCTTGAAAGGACCGCACTTTCAAACTTCGTTGCTATGATGCAGGCATTCAAGGCTGAAACCGGAAACCATGATATAATCGTCACCAGCTCTGACCGCACCCTTGAATATCAGCAGTCTATATGGGATGCCAGGATTGATACCTACGGCGAGGAATATGCCCGTCTGTATGTTGCAGAGCCGGGACACAGCGAGCATCATTCCGGACTTGCCCTTGACCTTGCAATTTATACAGACAAGGGTGAGGCTTATAAATTTGAACAAAAGCCGGAATATCCCGAGTGGCTGACTAAAAACGCTCACCGTTTCGGATTTATCGAACGGTACAAGGCGGACAAGACCGACATTACAAAAATTGCTTACGAAAATTGGCATTACCGCTATATAGGAAAGCCTCACGCTTACTATATGCTTGCGAACAATCTCTGCCTTGAGGAATACATCGAGGCACTCCGAGCTTACAGCTATGGTGAAAATGAACTTACTTTCACCGATGACGAGGGTGCGGAATGGTCTATATATTTTGTTCCTGCCGTTATAGGAGGGCAAACCGAGATTCCTGTGCCGATTTCCGGCAACTACGAAGTTTCCGGAAATAACGTTGACGGATTTATTGTGACCGTCAGAAAATAACGAAAAAGGGCATCGCATGAGCGATGCCCTCTTTCTGTCTGAACTTTCAAAGAGGCTGAAATATTTTATTTTGCCGCTTTTTCGGCTGCCGCTAATTTTACGCAGAGGCAGAGGACTTCGCAGGCTTTTTCGAGGTCAGAATTTTTCGGGAATGTGGGAGCTATGCGGAGATTGCGGTCACGAGGGTCGTTACCGTAGGGGAAGGTTGCACCGACGTTTGTGAGTACAAGACCTGCCTCGGCACAAAGCTGATAAACACGCTTGGCTGTACCATCGGGAACATTGAGGCTGATGAAATAACCGCCGCGGGGAGATGTCCATTCTGCGATACCGTCGAGCTCCTTTTTAAATGCATTAAGCACGATTTCAAACTTGGGACGGATGATGTCTGCATGGAGTTTCATGTGCTTAAGCACACCTTCTGCATTTCCAAAAAATTTCACATGGCGGAGCATGTTTAACTTATCGTGACCGATAGTCTGAATGGTCATGATGGACTTTATTTGCTTTATATTGGCATCGCTTGCCGCCATCATAGCCACGCCCGAGCCGGGGAAGGTGATTTTTGACGTAGAGGCGAAGTAGTAAACCATATCTTCATTGCCGTACTTTGCAGCTTCTGTGAAGATGTCGAGAAGCTTGTCGGTTTCGTCGTAGAGGTCATGGATGACATAGGCGTTGTCCCACATAAGGCGGAAATCCTTCGCGGCAGGCTTCATTGAAGCGATACGGCGGACGGTGTCGTCGGAGTAGGTAATACCGTCGGGATTTGAATATTTCGGCACGCACCACATACCCTTTACTGCCGGATCTTTAATGAGGGATTCAACCTGATCCATATCGGGACCGGTGGAGGTCATGTCTACGGGGATAAGCTCAATTCCGAGAGATTCGGTAACTGCGAAATGACGGTCGTAACCGGGGCAGGGACAGAGGAATTTAACCTTACCCTGACGGCACCATGGCTCACCGCCGGGAACGCCGTAGATGAGGGCACGGGCGATGGAGTCGTACATTAAATTAAGGCTGGAGTTTCCCGCAACGATTATATTCTTTTCGGGAATAGCAAGAAGATCGGAGAAGAGCTTCTTTATTTCGGGAATACCGTCAAGAACGCCGTAGTTGCGGCAGTCAAGACCGTTTTCTGCAGTGCAGTCCGCATTGGTGGAAAGGGTGGTAAGTAAACCTTCGGTGATATCAAGCTGTTCACGGCAGGGTTTGCCGCGTGACATATCGAGGGAAAGTCCGCTTTCTTTGATTTTTGCATATTCGGCACGAAGATCTGAAATCTCGGCTTCAAGCTCTGATTTTGACATTGATGTGTAAAGCATACGATTCTCCTTAAAAATGCAATTTTTGAAATTGAAAATTGCAGAAATTCCAAATTCACTAACCAATATTGTACCATATATTGGAGAAAAATGCAAGCAATTTGGGAAAATAATTCTTTTTTTGCCCCTAAATCGGCAATTTGACACAATGAACACTGAAAAATTGCTTCATTGTTGTTGCATATTTGAAATTTCCCACCGCCGCTATTGACTTGAAAAAAGGATTGTGGTATAATTTTTTATATAATATTGAGGAGCAAAGCGGAATATGAAAGAAATTTCAGTTAAATCTTCGGTTGACGGCATTATGCAGTCGTCCATCATTCACTTGTCCGAAAACGAAAACCGACCTCTTCTTGTGGGGCTTCACACCTGGCATCACGGCAGATTTGATCCCGTTGCGCCGGTGCATCAGAGCCTTAAATTTTACATGAATCTCCATGACCGCTGCCCGGAAGCGAGAGTGTTCCTTGACATTTTTGAAGGCGGTCATGAAATAGATATTGAAAAAGCATTCCGACTGTTCTCCTATCTTATGAAAGAAAAGATTTTGCAGACCGTAACCGGCTGATTGAGGTAATATATGGGATACAAACACGAATTTTTATACCCGAGCTATTATAAAGACTTTGCCTGCAAATGCGGAGATTGCCGCGCTACCTGCTGTCACGGCTGGGGAATAACACTTTCCCGTGACGACTATTTCAAGGTTACCGGAACGGAGGCTTCTCCGGAGCTTCGCAGACGACTTGACGTGGCATTTAAACCGGCATCGAATCCTCCGCCTACACCGGAGCGGTATGCCATGATTTCCTACAATTGGCAGGGACGATGTCCCATTCAGACAGAGGACGGTTTCTGCCTTCTCCACCGGGAATGCGGCGAGGGGGCAATCCCCGAAATCTGCCGCAGATACCCTCGCATGATACGCACGCTTCCCGTACATGAATGCTGTACTTCCGGAAGCTGTGAATACACCCTTGAACTGCTTTTTGCCGATGATGATCCACTCCGCCTTGAACGAAGTGAAATTGAGGTTTTTGACGAGGAATATGACCTCTCTTCGGCGGCGAAGATGGAGGCTTCGGAATATACGGAAAAAAGGGAAGCGGCGCTTGAAATTATCTCTGACCGGCGCTTTGCGATCGATGAGCGCATACTGAAAATCGGCGAGTATCTCGGTGCAAAGGTGGCGGAAAACGCCGTTACACCTGAAAGACTTGCCGATTTTGCAGAGAAGCTGGCGGAGAAATCCCAGGCTCTTACCGAAATTTTCGAGGAATGCGGCGAATTTCTCGGCAAGACGGAAAAACCGATGCTTGGCGGCAAATTCGACATATATATGGAAAAGCTCCTTGCTAACCACATTTTTTACAAGAGCTTTCCGCACTCATTTGCGGCTTCAACTTCGGAGGTGGAGGTGGTTGCTCTTATGTGCGTTAAAGGGCTTACCGAATATTTTGCCGGGGGATATATTGCGAAATACGGTGAGAGCACCGAGAAATTTGTAGATGTTACGGCGAAGCTCTTTCGTATGATTGAACATTCCCGTTTCGACGAAATGGCGGCGAAATACTTTTTAAAGGCATGAATCAAAAAGGCATGATTCATGCCTTTTTAGCATATAGGTTAAATTACCAATCTATGCGTGAAAGGAAAATCCATATGCGAATTTGCAGTTTTTCGGAGCTTAAAAATAAGGAGGTTGTAAATGTCTGCGACGGAAAGCGGCTGGGCTATGTTATCGATGCGGAAATTGACGTGGAATGTGGGCGTATTGTATCGCTTATTATGCCATCGGAAAGTAAGCTTTTTTCACTGTCTAAATGTCCGCCTGTGCGAGTTTTATGGTGCGACATTGAAAGAATTGGCGATGACGTTATATTGGTGCGCCGTGCCGAGGCAATACCGCCGCGGTGCAAAAGTAAAGACTGTGACTGCGATTGCTGAAAACAAATGTAAATATTTTGTGAATTGTGTTGCAATACTTCATATAATATGGTATAATATATCGGTCAGGGACTGCGGCGACCTTGATTACAAAAATACAGCCGTGATAACACACATCCCGTGAGGTCGGAAGTTCTTCTCATAGCGGAAGTTTCCCGAATATGCGAGGGTGGTGGAAAAAACTTAAGGAGGACATAAAAATGTCTGTTATTTCTATTAAGCAGCTTCTGGAAGCAGGTGTACACTTCGGTCACCACACTAGAAGATGGAACCCGAAGATGGCTGAATACATCTTCACCGAAAGAAACGGTATCTACATCATCGACCTGCAGAAGACCGTTAAGAAGTTTGACGAAGCTTATAACTTCGTTCGTGATCTCTCCACCGAGAAGGGTACTGTTCTTTTCGTTGGTACAAAGAAGCAGGCAGCTGACGCTATCAAGGAGGAAGCTGAACGCTCCGGAATGTACTATGTAAACGAGAGATGGCCCGGCGGTATGCTCACCAACTTCAAGACCATCAAGAAGTCCATCAACCGTCTTATCGCTCTCGAAAAGATGCAGGCTGACGGCACCTTCGATCTTCTTCCCAAGAAGGAAGTTGCAGGCCTTATCAAGGAAATGAACGACCTTGAGCGTAACTACGGCGGTATCAAGACCATGGAAAGACTTCCTGACGCTGTATTTATCGTAGACCCCAAGAAGGAACACATCGCTGTTCTCGAAGCAAAGAAGCTGGGCATCCCGGTAGTTGCTATCGTCGACACCAACTGTGACCCCGACGATGCTGATTATGTGATCCCCGGAAACGATGACGCTATCCGCGCTATCAAGCTTATCTCTTCCGTAATCGCTGATGCTCTTCTTGAGGGCAGACAGGGCGAGCAGTTTGCAGAAGCAGAGGCTGCTGAGGCTGAAGCTGATGACGCTGCTGATGCAGAATAATTCATAAATCAAAGAATTAAACGAAAGGAAGCATAAAAAATGGCTAACATTTCCGCAAAAGACGTTGCTGCTCTCCGTGCTAAGACCGGTTGCGGCATGATGGAGTGCAAAAAGGCACTCGTTGAGGCTGATGGAAACCTTGAGGAGGCTATAAAGGTTCTTCGTGAACGCGGACTCCAGGTTGCAGCTAAGAAGGCTGAAAGAATCGCGGCTGAAGGTGTTGTTGCTATCATGCAGAAGGGCGACTCCGCAGCTATGATCGAAGTTAACTCCGAATCCGACTTCGTTGCTAAGAACGAAAAGTTCAAGGCATTCGTTGATACACTTCTCGAAACCATCCTCGCTGAAAAGCCTGCTGATGTTGACGCTCTCATGGCTTGCAAGCTGGCAGGCGCTACTGACACCGTTGAAGCAGCTCTTAAGGAGCAGATCTTCATTATCGGTGAAAAGCTCACCATTCGTCGTTTCGTAATCGTTGACGGTGCTACTTCCACTTACGTACACGGCGGCGGTTCTACCGGCGTTATCGTTAAGTTCACTCTCGACGGTATTGCATCTGATGATGCGGCATTCGTTGAGTGCGCTCACAACGTTGCTCTCCAGGCAGCAGCTATGAACGCTACCTACGCTAACAAGTCAGATGTTCCCCAGTCAGCTCTTGATGAGGAGAAGGAAGTTCTTCTTAACCAGATGGCTAACGACCCTGCAATGGCTGCAAAGCCTGAAAAGGTTAAGGAAGGCATCGTAATGGGCAAGCTCGGCAAGTTCTATGAGAACAACTGCCTTGCTGAACAGTCCTACGTTAAGGATGACTCCATGACTGTTGCGAAGTATATCGCATCCGTTAACAAGGGTATCAAGATCGACAGCTTTGTTAAGTACGAAAAGGGCGAAGGTCTTCAGAAGCGTGAAGACAACCTCGCTGAAGAAGTTGCAAAGCTTACTTCCGGTCAGTGATATAAGTTGAATTTAAGGTCCTGTCATAGAACGGTATCGCTTTATGACAGGGCTTTTTTATGAGCATTGGCGAAAAAATGAACAAAACGTTAATAAAACACTGTAAATAAAATTTATTTGAGTAATTTGCGTTAATTTTTTACAATTCCCCTTTACAAATTGCGAAAAATCGGTTACAATATATATGACGATATTTTTTAAGGATGGAGATTTCTATGAGCGAACAAGTTAAACCCAAATTCAAGCGCGTGCTTTTGAAGCTTTCAGGTGAAGCTCTTGCCCCCTCTGAAGTGAAAAGACGCGAGCTTGCCGAAAAAGGAGAATATCCCATTCTCGATTACGAAATGCTTGAGCGAGTTGCCAAGGTGGTTAAACGCTGTGTCGAAATCGGCACACAGATCTGCATTATCGTGGGTGCGGGAAATATTTGGAGAGGCAGACAGGGCACCAATATGGACAGAACCCGTGCCGACCATATGGGTATGCTTGCTACTACAATAAATGCTCTCGGACTTCAGGACTTCTTTGAGCAAAACGGCATTGAAACCCGCGTACTTACTGCTGTTGAAATGAAACAGTATGCAGAGCCTTATATCCGCAACCGTGCCGTTTCTCACCTCGAAAAGGGGAGAGTTGTAATTCTCGGCGGTGGACTTGGCATTCCGTTTATTTCTACAGATACCGCGGCGGCGGTAAGAGCTGCTGAAATCGGTGCGGACGTTATTCTTATGGGTAAGAATATTGACGGCGTTTACACCGCAGACCCGAAGAAAGACCCGGATGCTACAAGATACAAGGAAGTTTCCTACAAGGAAATTCTTGCGAAGGATTTAAAGGCGATGGATTCAACTGCCGCTTCCTTCGGAAACGAAAACCATATTAAGACCTTTGTATTTGAGCTTAAAGAGCCTGAAAACATCTATAACGCCATTGTCGGCAATGTGGAAGGCACGATCGTTGTCGATGGCTGATAACTTGGATATAATTTTGAAAGGACGGAGAATATTATGAAACTTGATTGCAAAATTTACGAAGAAAAAATGAAGAAATCCATAGCTTCCTACGAAGCACAGCTCGCTGATATCAGAGCAGGCAGAGCTAACCCCGGTTTACTTGATAAAATTGATGTTGACTACTACGGTGCTCCCACAAAGATCAACCAGATGGCTGAAGTTAAGGTTGCTGATGCGAGAACTATCGTAATCACTCCCTGGGATGCTACCACTCTTAAGAACATGGAAAAGGCGATCCTCGCCTCTGACCTTGGAATTACCCCTGTAAACGACGGTAAGGTGCTTAGAATCACCTTCCCCCAGCTCACCGAGGAGAGAAGAAAAGAACTCACCAAGAAGGTATCAAAGATGGGGGACGATGCCAAGGTAGCAGTCAGAAACATCCGCCGCGAAGCAAACGATGCCGCAAAGAAGGCAAAGAAGGACGGAGAAATGACCGAGGATGAGCTTAAAGCTTCGGATAAGTCCGTACAGGACCTCACAGATAAGTATGTCGCAAATATCGACGAGATTACTGCACGCAAGACCAAGGAGCTTATGGAAATATAAGCATAATTATGGGAGTGCCGTATATCGGCACTCCCGATTTATATTAAGGGGTTTGTATGTTTACACATGACACCGATACGGGAAAGAAGAAGCTTTCCCATATAGCTTTTATAATGGACGGAAACGGCAGATGGGCGAAGAATCGCCTTATGCCCCGTGAGGCAGGTCACGTCAAAGGGGCAAAGACTTTCGTTGATGTGGCAGAATATTGCTTCCGAGGCGGAATAGACACGGTTACCGCATATGCTTTTTCCACGGAGAATTGGAGCCGTCCCAAGGGCGAGGTTGATGCAATTATGACTTTGCTTGAAACTTATATCAAGCAAGGTATACGCGATATGACAAAAAAGAATGTGAGAGTCACATTCCTCGGCGATAAAGCGCCGTTCTCGGAGAAGCTCCGAACGCTTATGGAGGAGCTTGAACGGGACAGCAGGAACAATAAATACGCTCTCAATATCGCCGTCAACTACGGCGGACGTGCGGAAATTGTGGCAGCTGTCAATAGCCTTGCCGGGAGAGGTATTACCGAATTTAACGAGGAACTTATATCCTCGGAGATATATACAAAAGGTCAGGCTGATCCCGATCTTATCGTAAGAACGGCGGGAGAGCTTCGCCTTTCAAATTTCCTCATGTGGCAGTCTGCATATTCAGAATTTTATTTTACAGATACCCTTTGGCCCGATATGAGTGAAAAAGAGGTCGACGAGGCGGTTCGTGCCTACTACTCCCGTTCACGCAGATACGGCGGAGTTTAATTACAATTTTTCAGAGAAAGGATAACTGCTATGCTTTTAAGAATCCTGACAGGAGTTGTGGGGCTTCCACTGCTCATACCCTTTTTTATGTTTTCGGATACCGTAGTGTTTCCCATAGTAATTGCCCTTTTTGCTGCAATTGGCGTTTTCGAAATGCTTGGATGCATCGGCGTCAGACGCAAACTTGAAATTACAATTCCATCTTTGATCGTGACGGTCGTTGTGCCCTTCGGAGCAAGATATATAGTTGATTTTAAGGACGAAAAAGCTTATTTTCTCGCAGTATTTGGAGTTTTGGCTTTTGTATATATGTTTTACCTTATGTCCCTTGCGGTTGTGTCAAAAGGGACAAAAACTATTGCAGATATGTCCTTGACGCTTGCTACAACTCTTTATATTTGCATAGGATTTTCGTCCATAGTTATGCTTCATGACATTAATTACGGCGACACCGCTCACGGCAGATATATGTATATACTGATTTTTGTCGGTGCGTGGATTCCGGACATTGCCGCTTATTTCTGCGGAAGATTCTTCGGACGACACAAGCTTATTCCTGATGTAAGTCCCAAAAAGACCGTGGAGGGTGCTATTGGCGGTATTATTGCAGGCGGACTTTCCTTTGTTCTTTTTGGTGTGGTGATCGATAAGCTCGGGCTTGGTCACGCGAAGTATTTTGAGCTTGCAGTGGCAGGCGTCGTTATCGCTGTTGTTTCGATTTTCGGTGATCTTGTGGCATCTCTTATTAAAAGACAGTACGGGATCAAGGATTACGGCAAGGTTTTCCCCGGACACGGCGGCGTGCTTGACCGTTTCGACAGTATAATTGCCATATCGCCTTTTCTTCTCATGATCTGCTCACATCCGGAAATTTTCTCCCTTTTTGTATAAAAGAGAGGAGTCATTAAGATGAGTAAAACAATTTCGATTTTAGGCTCTACCGGATCGGTTGGCACGCAAACTGTTGAAGTCGCGGCGAACCTTGGTGTGAAGGTTGAAATGCTTGCCGCAAACCGTGACGTGGATACTATGGAAAAGCAGGCGAGACTCCTTCGCCCGAAGCTTTGTGTAATGGAGGACGAGGCGGCGGCAAAGTCGCTGAAAATAAGCCTTGCTGACACGGATATAGAGGTTCGCGGCTCACACGAAGGGATGCTTAATGCCGTCCGCGAATCTGATTCGGATATTATCTTCAATTCCATCGGCGGAAGCTACGGCCTTGAGCCGACTCTTGCCGCCATTGAGGTAGGGAAGGATATAGCACTTTCAAACAAAGAAAGTATCGTTATGGCAGGCGAGATCGTCATGAGTGCCGCAAAAGAGAGGGGCGTTAAAATCATCCCCGTGGACAGCGAACATTCGGCGATTTTTCAGTGCCTTCGTGATGGGAATAAAATCAAGCGTATTCTTCTTACTGCATCCGGCGGACCTTTTTTCGGAAAAGGTAAGAGTGAGCTTTCCACTATAACGCCCGAGATGGCGTTGGCACACCCCACCTGGAAGATGGGCTCCAAGATTACCGTTGACAGTGCTACCCTTATGAATAAGGGCTTTGAGGTTATTGAGGCGGTG
>JAZRPJ010000208.1:0-8463 GCA_045649205.1 Candidatus Flemingiibacterium sp. | reverse complement strand
GAATAAAATCCAAGGGAAGCATTTTTAGGTGTAGCATGCCTGTCAGCCGCAATAATATATGTTTTCTTTTTTCCGAGTGAGCGTATGATCGGAAGACTCATGCGATATCGCACATCGGTAACCATTACTTTCACTTATTCTTCCCTCCCTACTTATTATAGAATAATTATACCACAAAACCGCCATCCCTGCAAGAGGATTTTATCATTTATATTATAAATATAAAATGCTCTGCAGTAAAAAGCAGAGCATTTTAACTTTATGTGGGTTCGATACTTATCCTTTTTTATAAAGATAGCATTCCTCGTCGTGGGAGTAAATTACCCCTATAGCCTGAAGATATGAATATATGATGGTTGAACCTACAAACTTCATTCCTCTTTTCTGTAGATCCTTCGAAATGGCATCGGACAGACTGTTTGTGGTTTTGTTCGTTTCATATACGATTTTATCCGCAGTGAATTCTTTCAGATAACCATGGAATGAACCGTACTCGGCGACTATATCTCTGAAAATTCTGCTGTTATTTATGCTGGCATTTATTTTCAGCTTGTTTCTGATGATTTTCTTATTATTAAGTAATTCCGCTATTTTTTCGTCACCGTAGGAGCAGACCTTGTTCAAATCGAAATCATCGAAAGCCCGTCGGAAGTCTTCCCGCTTGTTAAGTACACATTCCCAGGAAAGTCCCGCCTGAAAGGATTCAAGTATCAGCATCTCATAAAGATACTTTTCGTCAAAATTAAGCTGGCACCATTCCCGGTCGTGGTATTCAATGTATCGGGAATTTTTCATATTGCACCATTTACAGCGTTTTATGTTGTTCATGAATACCGCCCTTTTGATAATTATTTCCGTATGCGTGTAAAAGCTCTGACGGTATAAACAAGCGCCATCAATCCAAAAGCAACCGTAACTATGATGAGTGCAGTTTTTCCTTCAGATACCATCGTCGAAAAATATGCAAGCACAATTGTGGCTGCCCACCAAAAAACAATACTGAAAACAGAAAAAAGGATTTGCAATCCTCTGTTAAACGAAGGCAAACTTTGAGCTGTCAAGTCGTCATTCGCATTTTCAGATTCAAGCTCTTCAATTTCCTCTATGGATTTATCACACAGCAACCCCTTTTCCACTAAATAATATTGTACCTTCTCAAGATCCTGCTTCTTGACAAATATTTCCAATTTATTTGTATAACCGAGATATTTGCCGCCGCTCTTAATTTCTGAAAAATATGATACATAGGGAATATTTTTCTCTTTCAAGGCGGTTATATACCTTGATATTTCGGAATCAGTATCAAGACTTCCCATGTCGGATATTGTATTTCCATACAACTCCACCCAGGTTTTGTCCGGATATGTATCCATTAAATTCAGCTCTGTTCTTCCCATATTGTCCCTCAAGACTTTTTCATAATAACCAAACCGCCAACCGGCACATCAAGGCTTACTACTCCCGAAAATGTTTTTTCAAAGCAGTCTGTTTCCTCACCGCAGCAGTCGAGAATCTGCACCTTATAAGTGCCTACAAGATCAACGAGCACAAGCTTTCCCATACAGCCGTTAGCAATGTAAACAGTGTCCACCGCATCCGGCTTTACGCATTTATCTATCGCGTAAACTCCCACTATGCACTCATTACCTTCAGTTGCCTTCGCCCATGTGTAAAGGATGTGAGATTCATAAGTTTCAAGATTCTTACTCTGCTGTTCCTTTAGGAATGAAAGCCAGAAGCGGGACATACGAATGGTGCTTTCGCCGAGATCATCAAGTCTGCCAGAAAACTGCATCACGCCGAACATACAGCTTATAATTTGCAGTGCACCGTACTTAGGGTCTTCGAAAGGACGTATCATCAGCATATCGGAGTGAACAGCCTGATTTCCCATTATCATACGCAAATCAAAAATTTCAGCGCGGTTTCTAAGATAGTTGCCCGCGCAGTCACCCACGCGGAACATATTTCCGAACTGCTTCATACACGGACCAATATAGCTCTGACGGAATTCCAGTAAAATGTCCGGCTTTATCGCCGTCAGTTCCCTCACAATATCGGTCATGCATACATTCACCGCATCAAGCAGTGCCGGAATATCCATTCGGTCATTGGCAGGGGCATTACTAGGATGCTCTGCCCAATTATCAATAAAGTCAAGCTTGAAGCCGTCAAGATCCCATTCGGTCAGTGCCTTTTTATATGTACCTATCAAGAAACTACGCACTTCCTCATATCGTGGGTCCAGAATTGCGGCAGAAACGTCCGGCTCATCGCGCAGGAGCATATCCCCGAACTCTTCATAATGAGCACTGTTATAACCGACAAAGGGCACGCTGTACCATATCATATACTTCATACCGATATCGTGTACACGCTTCACATGAGCCGCCATATTGGGGAATTTGTTCGGTGCCGGCTGCCAATCGCCGCAGTATGCATATCCGCCGTAATTGTTCTCGGTCTGCCAACCGTCATCTACAATGCAGATGTTAAAGCCAAGCTCCTTGGCGCGCTTACATTCTTCTTCAACAGTCTTCTCATTCACATCCTGCTGATAGGAATACCAGAAAGAATAGAGCGGTTCCCTTGCATCCGCGGGAACATGAATCGGTGTTAATCCCACATCATCTGCCCACCATGTCGCGACGTCTTCCACAGCTTTTCTTAATGTGACAGCGCGTGTGTCGATTCGCAGAGTGATAAGCGTTTCATACTGATTTGTATACTGCCCCACTTAAAATGAAAAACTCAGTGCCAGACAGCCGCTTGAAGAATCAATTCCGTTTTTAATGTTCATAAGCTTACTGCATTCAGACAGTGCCCAACAGTGTCTGTTGGTATCTGTTCCGTCAAACATACATGTGATCGGTGCAGCTTGAGATATCATTGATTCAAAAACGTCCTGCCAGTGCGGAGCTATTGCTCTGTATTGATTACAAGTCGCATCCCACTTATACATTACCCCCTGCACCGGCTCGTTCCAGGAAACGGCAAAGCTATCGTTATTCGCAGCATTTTCTTTAGTCCAACCGAACAGAAAATCGTATTCTGCAATATCTCCGGTTTTACGAATGTCCTTTATGATGCAGGTCTGTCCATCTTTCATCCGGACGGTAAACATATCAAGCTGCACGTTCATTTTGGGGTTCTCCTTATGCGTATTGATGTGTTAAAAGTGGCTTAAATACAAAGATTCAAGCCACTTTTTTGTTTTATGCTATTATTCCCACTCAATAGTGCCGGTAGGCTTGGGGGTAAGGTCGTAAACAACGCGGTTGATACCCTCAACCTCGGTAATAATACGGTTTACGATCTTGTGAAGAATCTCATAGGGAATCTCCTCGATAGTCGCAGTCATTGCGTCCTTGGTATTTACGGCACGGATGATCGCAGGCCAGCCCTCGTAACGCTCGCTGTTGCGAACACCTACAGACTTCATATCGGGAATTGAGATAAAGTACTGCCATACAGTCTTGTTAAGTCCGCACTTATCAAACTCCTCACGGAGAATAGCGTCTGCTTCACGAAGTGCATTAAGTCTGTCGCGGGTGATGGCACCAAGACAGCGAACACCAAGACCGGGACCGGGGAAAGGCTGACGGTCAACCATTTCGGAAGGAAGACCAAGTGCACGTCCTACCTCACGGACTTCATCCTTATAGAGAAGCTTGATAGGTTCAACAAGCTCGAAGGTCATGTACTCGGGAAGTCCGCCAACATTGTGGTGTGCCTTGACCGCCTTTTTACCGTTGGATTCGATAATATCCGGGTAAATAGTGCCTTGCGCAAGGAAGGAGATTCCGTCAAGCTTCTTCGCTTCCTCGTCAAATACCTTGATAAACTCGCCGCCGATGATCTTTCTCTTTCTCTCGGGGTCAGCAACTCCGTCAAGAAGTGAGAGGAATCTGTCAGTCGCATCAACGTAAATGAGGTTTGCATCAAGACCGTTCTTAAAAACCTCTATAACCTGCTCACTCTCGCCTTTACGCATAAGACCGTGGTTTACATGAACACAGACAAGCTGCTTTCCAATTGCTTTAATAAGACGCGCCGCAACAACCGAGCTGTCAACACCTCCGGAAAGTGCCAGCAGTACCTTCTTGGCACCTACCTGCGCTCTGACCTCGGCAACCTGCTCAGCGATAAACTTATCCGCAAGCTCACGGGTCGTGATGCGTGCCATTGTTTCGGGACGTACGTTATTCATATATTTTTCCTCCGTTGTACGATTATTTTTATGTAGTTATTTTACCACAAATCCTATGCAATTTCAAGTAGATTTTTAAAAAAAATCGTGGCAAGCCACGATTTTTTTGCATTAAATATTACACAAGCTTAAATTCAGTAAAAAACTCGGGACGGTGGAAGTCCGGATGATCCCACTCAATGTAGTTAAAGCAGCCAAAATGAGGGTACTTATTGTCCTCTGCACACTTGTAGAAATTACCTCTCATTACATTTCCCTCTTTATGCTCATAGGTGGGAATGACCCTCTGAATGTACTCCACGGGAAGGTAATAATCAACCTCCCAGTGATCGTCAAGCACCTTGGTTTTAATGTTAAGCGTATTTATGTACTCGGGATCAATGGTGCGGGAAACGTCACGGTCAAGGCAGACTCCGCTGAATGCCGCACCGTTGGGGTTAACTTCGATGTTTATATAATGCTTATCGGTATCGGGAGTGAACATCATGAACATTTCCATGCAGCTGTCGGTGCATACCATGGTGTTGTGCTCGGTCATTACCGCACGAAGATCCGGGTCGTACGAAACGAAATGAAGCTTAAAGCCGCCCTCGTCATAGCCGATGGTTACGGTAGTCTTGGGCTTATAGCCGTTCTCATCCCAAGGGAAATTCGCAATTTCAAAGGTGGTTCCGCTCTTTTCAATGTAATGCATTTTAGTTCTCCTTTTGTGTTTTTACTTCGTTCATTGCAGCAACCGCAAAGCCGCAAAAATTGGAGCAAGCGACGGGAATCGAACCCGCACAGTCAGCTTGGGAAGCTGAAGTTCTGCCACTAAACTACGCCTGCAAGAATATTTTACATTTTCTATTATACTCCAAATAGGGAATTTTGTCAAGTCTGCAGTGATATTTTTTCTAAAACACGAAAAGCTTTGTAAAGTCGCACTTCCTTCTCTTTAACAAATGGCAGTCATGGAAAATAAACTGTAAAAGAGGCAGATTTACAAAAATATTTTTCATCTATGATTAAATCTGCCTCACCTTGTAAAAACTATTACCGTAAAATAAAAAGCATGGAGAGTGAATTTTCATGACTGTTAAACGAGGAGATATTTATTACGCCGATCTAAGTCCCGTGGTGGGATCCGAACAGGGAGGACTGCGCCCCGTCCTCATCGTGCAGAACGATGTGGGAAACAAATACAGTCCCACTGTAATCGCCGCCGCAATAACAAGTCAAATAGGAAAAAACCGTCTGCCTACCCATATTGACGTCATCGCCGACCGTTTCGGTCTTGCCAAGGATTCTGTAATTCTTCTTGAGCAGATAAGAACCATAGACAAGCAACGACTGAAAGAAAAAATGGGGCATCTTGATGACAGCATAATGAAAAAGGTGAATGATGCCATCGGTGTCAGTTTTGGGCTTGAAACAACCATAATGTGACGGTACATACCCGAGTCTGTGTGGCTCGGGTAATTGTTTTGTGAAAAAACGGCGAAGTCTATTGCAATTTACGGTGGAATAATGGTATAATATAATTACAGACAGATCCTTAAGAAAAAGGAGTTACATAAAATGTATAGGATACTCACCGTTGACGATGAAGAAATGATTCGCAAGCTGATAAAAAAATACGCCGAGTTTGAAGGGCATGAGGTCACCGAGGCGAAGGACGGCATGGAAGCCGTAGAGCTTTGCAGAAAACATGATTTCGACATAATTCTTATGGATATCATGATGCCGGAGCTTGACGGATTCTCGGCATGCCGCGAAATACGCAAGATCAAGGATACCCCCATAATCATGCTATCGGCAAGAAGCGAGGAATACGATAAGATAAACGGCTTCGAGCTTGGCATCGACGATTATGTGGTAAAGCCCTTCTCGCCGAAAGAGCTTATGCTCCGCATCTCTGCCGTACTGCGTCGCGGCGGTATCAAAAAATCCGAGGAAAACCGTAACGAAATAGTCGATATTGAGGGCGTGAGAGCAGACATAACCGCCCGCCTTGTTTATGTAGACGGCAAGCGTGTGGATATGTCCCCAAAGGAGTACGACCTGTTCTTCTATATGCTTAAAAACCGTAACATCGCTCTTACCCGTGAAAAGCTCATAACCGAGGTCTGGGGATACGATTTCTACGGTGATGACCGCACCCTTGATACACACATCAAGCTGCTTCGGAAAAGTCTTGGAAAATATGCGGATCTTATAGTTACGCTTCGAGGGGTAGGTTACCGTTTTGAAACAAAATAATTTACCAAAGAACAGACGGCTTGGCATCAAGTGGAAAATGTTTGGGTACATGATGCTCTTTCTCGTTCTCCTTCTCGGGCTTTTGTGGTTCTTTCAGGTAGTGCTTTTCGGAGAGATCTACAAGATGGTCCGCATTTCCGAGATAAAGAAAGAAGCCGAAACAATATGCGAAAACATTGAGCTTGACAACTATAAGCTCACCGATATGACCGATGAAATATCGGAAACAAGACAGGTCTGCACGCTTGTTTTTGACGAATTTGGCAATGTCCTCGCTTCAAGCGATCGCCTTACCGACTGTATTATCCACAGTATGCCCGGCAGAAGCGTGTATATGCTTTACGAATTTGCGGAACAGTCAGGCGGTGAAAAAATGACCCGCTTCAAGCTTGATGGCTTTCGTAATTTGCAATATGTACTTGACGATACACCCTATCCTATGCCAAAGGGCGAGGATAACAGCACGGAAAGTATCATTTACACCAAAATCGTCAGATCAGAAATAAGGGGACGTAATGTAGCCGTAATGCTCAACGCCACCATTTCCCCGGTGGCTTCAACTGTAAGAGCGCTGCAAAACGTCCTTGTTATCATCAGCGGCGGAATGATCATACTCGCAGCACTGCTCTCATTTTTCCTTGCAAAAAGAGTATCCGCTCCTATCGTGTCGCTTAACCGAAGCGCAAAGGAACTGGCAGAGGGAAATTACGATGCCGCCTTCAAAGCCGACGGTTACCTTGAAATTTCCGAGCTTGCCGAAACCCTGACCCTTGCAGCCTCGGAGCTTTCCAAAACCGGCAAGCTCCAAAAAGAACTTGTGGCAAACATATCCCATGACCTGCGCACTCCCCTTACCATGATAAAAGGTTATGCGGAAATGATGCGTGATATTCCCGATGAAAATACAGGAGAAAATCTTCAGATCATCATAGATGAGTCGGAGCGCCTCTCTTCCCTCGTAAGCGATGTACTCGATATTTCCCGTATCCAGTCAGGCGTGCATGAGATACGCCCTACCGAATTTGATCTTACTGAAACCGTAAGTGAGGTCATCGGTCGTTTTTCAAAGCTTGCCGCTACAAAATCGAGAAAAATAGATTTCATCTACGACTGTCACGCAGTAGTAAGCGCCGACCGCACACAGATTTTGCAGGTGGTATATAATTTTATCATCAACGCGCTGAATCACTCGGAGGAAGACACCGAGGTCACCGTTACTCAGAAAATCATCCGCAGCGACACTGTAAACAAGGTACGAATTGAGGTTATGGACCGGGGCGAAGGCATCCCCGAAGCAGATCTAAAAAACATCTTTGACCGATACTACAAGGTAGACAAGCACCACCGCCGTTCCGGGGCAGGCTCGGGACTTGGGCTTTCTATTGTAAAAGGAATTTTAGAGATGCACGGTGCAGGATACGGAGTAGAAAGCGAAGTCGGAAAAGGTTCAACCTTCTGGTTTGAGCTTTGACCGTGCGGAATATGTAAAAAACAGCAATTTTTTTGGTATGTATCGGTAACAATTTTAAGCAGCGGTTGACTTTATCAATAAAGTGCTGTATAATGAAACCTGAAGATAAAATTAACCGCATATGAGAACGTCAAGAAAAATATCAATATTGACAAGGTAAATATGCACGCTATAAGCGTTAGCGATATGAGGTAATGATGATGGAAAAGAAAAAGATTCATAAAAAAATCAAATGGAAAGGCGGAACAATGCTTTCACCCCTTCCCTGTGCTCTTGTCAGCTGCGGAAGTCTTGAGAAGCCCAACGCCATCACCATCGGATGGACGGGTATTCTGAACACAGCTCCGCCGAAGACATACATTTCCGTACGCCCATCGCGCTACTCATATGACATAATCAAGGAAACGCGAAAATTTGTCATTAATCTGACCACTGAAGAGCTTGTGAAAGCCGCGGATTTCTGCGGTGTACGTTCAGGCAAAGATGTAGATAAATTCGCTCAAAGTCGGATCGTAGCCATGTCGTTCTGTGAGCCAAGGAG
>JAZRPJ010000207.1:0-10946 GCA_045649205.1 Candidatus Flemingiibacterium sp. | reverse complement strand
ATTTGTGACGGATATGCTTAAGGTAGGATTCCGCAAATTCGGAGGACGTATGCGCGGATTTGATGCCGCCGATACGGTACTTACCGGTGTTGAAACCAGAACTTCATCCCCTGTGAGAATTCCCCGTGGCGACGGCTTTGTCAGTACCCACGCGGACAATCTTTATCCCTGCGGTGAAGGAGCGGGATATGCCGGCGGAATCACCAGTGCGGGTCTTGACGGAGTGAACTGCGCCCTTGCACTTATGTCGGAGTGGGAGCCTTTTGAGGGCGAAGCGTAATTTTTGAATAAAACAGAGAAAAACCGTTCGAAAAAAGAGATTTTAAGAGCTTTCGGACGGTTTTTTTGAATTTTTTGCGGAAAAAATCAAGAAAATCGGAAATTCTCATGAAAAAGCGCGAAAAAAATAGAGTTTTTTTCAAAAACCTATTGATTTTTTTGCTAACTTCTGTTACAATATTTCCGTACACCATTTTAGGTCCCCGATTCCGGGGACTTGATTTTGCATTTTGTGGGTATGAGCGAAGCTTCTTTTTGCCAGCACCAACCCGAAGAAAGGAAGTTGTGAGCAGTGGAAAAAATTATAGAGTTAAAAAATATTTCTATGGAGTTTGAGGGCGAAAAGGTCCTTAGGGGAATTGACCTCGATATTCATGATAAGGAATTCGTTACTCTGCTTGGTCCTTCCGGCTGCGGAAAGACTACTACCCTGCGTATAGTGGGCGGCTTTATTACTCCCGATTCAGGCGATGTGTTCTTTAACGGCAAGCGTATCAACGATATGCCCCCTCACAAACGTCCTGTAAATACCGTTTTCCAGAAATACGCACTGTTCCCCCATTTGAATGTTTTTGAAAATATCGCCTTCGGTCTTCGTGTCAAAAAGGCGAAGAATGATGAAATACAGAAAAAAGTTAACGAAATGCTGGAGCTTGTAAATCTACGTGGATTTGAAAAGCGAAATGTTAATACCTTGTCCGGCGGTCAGCAGCAGCGTGTGGCAATTGCACGTGCCCTTATAAACAGCCCTAAGGTGCTGCTTCTCGATGAGCCTCTTGCGGCTCTTGACCTGAAGCTTCGCAAGGATATGCAGCGTGAACTTAAGAATATCCAGCAGAAGACCGGTATTACATTTATTTATGTAACCGAGGACCAGGAAGAAGCACTCACCATGTCCGACACCATCGTTGTAATGGCTGACGGTAAGATTCAGCAGATAGGTACTCCGGTTGATATTTACAACGAACCACAGAATGCTTTTGTTGCTGACTTTATCGGCGAGAGTAATATTATCGACGGAGTGATGCTTGAGGACTACAAGGTTCGCTTTGCCGGACAGACTTTCAAGTGCCTTGATACCGGGTTCGACAAAAATGAGCCGGTGGACGTTGTCATCCGTCCCGAGGACGTTGACATTGTGGCAAAGGGGAAGGGTATGCTTACCGGATGTGTCACATCCATCACCTTCAAAGGCGACTACTATGAAATTATCGTCGATGTTGGCGGATTCAAGTGGATGATTGAAACCTCTGACTACGCCGAGGATGAAATCGGACTCTACATCGAGCCGGATGCTATCCATGTAATGAAAAAATCCGAATATTCAGGTAAATTCGGCGACTATTCCACCTTCTCCGATGAGGCTGAGGAAATGTCCAATCCCGATATTATTATCGGTGAGGAGGAGCCTTCAGAGGCAGCTTTAAACGGAGGTGAGAGCGAGGAATGAAGAAAAATCACGCCTTCGGACGGACTTTGCTCCTCGGTCCTCACACAATATGGTGCGTACTGTTCATAATCGTCCCCATGCTGTTCGTGGTTTACTATACATTCACCACGGTGGACGGTGGATTTACCTTTGACAACATAAAATTCATTGCTGATCCCGAGAATGGGTATCTGCGTTCCTTCGGTCAGTCCGTTCTCTTTGCCGGAGCGGCAACACTGATATGCCTTCTTATAGGCTATCCCGTGGCTCTTTACATTTCATCTCTGCCGGAAAGACGGCGACAGCTGCTTCTTATGCTTGTCATGGTACCTATGTGGGTAAGCTTTATTATCCGAACATACACTATTCTTAATATTTTTGAAGACAACGGTATTATCAATGCCGTAATCAAATCCTTCGGTATGGATGAAGTTAAGTTCGTAGGTACACCGGGGCTTGTTATATTCGGTATGGTCTACGACTTCCTTCCCTATATGATAGTGCCGATATGCAATGTGCTTTCCGGTATTGACCGCCGTTATGCGGAGGCGGCAAGCGACCTTGGATGCAGTTCCTTTAAGGTGTTCTCAAAGGTTTATCTGCCTTTAAGTCTTTCCGGCGTTGTGTCTGGAATTACTATGGTATTCGTACCGGCGATAAGTACATTCTACATCGCGGCAACTCTCTCCGGCGGTACGATTACGCTTATCGGAGATAAAATCGAAATGGCATTCCTCAGTAATGCCGATGCCATGTCTTACCGTATCGGTGCGGCGCTCTCATTTGTACTTATGCTTATGATACTTGCGAGTATGTTTGTCGTCAATAAATTCGGCGACACGGAAAGTGAGGGACCAATGATATGAAGAAAACCGGAAGGATCTACACAATTCTCATATTTGCAATTCTCTATCTGCCCATATTTATTATGGTGCTCTATTCCTTCACTGCCGGAAGCAGTACGGCGGCATTTTCAGCCGATTATGCTGACGGAAAATTCTTCGGCTATTGGTACCGCGAAATGTTCCGCAACGAGGGCGCAATGACTGCGCTTAAGAACTCCCTCATACTTGCAGCAGCCTCGTCACTTATTTCAACGCTCATCGGTACTATGGCGGCAATCGGACTTAACAAGCTCCACCGCAGATGGCTGAAAAATTCCATTACCTCTGTCACTAATATCCCCATGATGAATCCCGATATAGTAACGGGTATTTCCATGATGCTTCTTTTCGCAGGTGTGTTTACCATAATCGGCTCAGGAAGCACGGGATTCTGGTCGATTCTTATTGCACATATTACATTTAATCTGCCTTATGTGATCCTCTCGATCACACCGAAACTCAGACAGATGGACAAGCATCTTCCCGAAGCGGCTCTTGACCTTGGCTGTACGCCGATAATGGCGTTTTTCAGGGTTGAGCTTCCCTTCATTTTCCCGGCGATCATTTCAGGTGCGCTTACGGCGTTTACACTCTCACTTGATGATTATGTCATCTCGCTGTTTACCGCGGGCACATTCAGCACTCTGCCGGTATTTATCTATTCGTTGGCAAAGAAGGGCGTTAAACCCTATATTTACGCTCTCTCCACATTCCTTCTCGCAGGCGTCCTTATTTTACTTATAGTATCAAATGTACTTCAGGCTCGCTCCGAGAAAAAACAAAATATGAAATAAAAGGATGGTACACTCGTAAAAATGAAAAAAATCATCGCATCACTTCTTGCTGTAATTACACTTGCCGCAGGACTTGTTTCCTGCTCCGACCCCTATGCGGATATTGAGTTTATCGAAACCGAGTACGCAGGCACTACAATCAACGTATACAACTGGGGTGAAAATATCGCCAACGGCGAGGATGACTCCATGAACCTTGAAAAGGTATTCGAAAAGAAATACGGCATCAAGGTTGAATACACTACTTACGCTTCCAACGAGGAACTTTACACAAAGCTTTCCAGCGGTACGGTTTCTTACGATGTGATCGTTCCTTCCGACTACATGATCGCTCGCCTTATAGAGGAGGATATGCTTCAAAAGGTCAACTTCGACAACATCCCCAATTATACCAATATTGAAGAGCAGTACCGTGTAGGGCAGTATTACGACTGCACGGGTGAAGGCGGTGCGGCTGAATATTCCGTACCTTATACCGTCGGTATGTTCGGCATCATTTACAACACGGAATATGTTGATGCGGCGGATATTGAAGCACAGAGCTGGGATCTGATGTGGAACGAAAAGTATTCCGGAAAGATCATAATGTTCAACAATCCCCGTGATGCTTTTGCGGTTTCCATGTTCAAGAACGGAATCAACGTAAACACCACCGACGAGGCGGAATGGAATCTGGTATACGAATCCTTGGTAGAGCAGAAGCCGCTTCTCAAGGGCTACTACATGGATGAGATCTTCAATCAGATGGAAGGCGAAAACTCCTACATAGGCGTTTACTATGCAGGTGACTGCCTCTCTATGATGGACAACAACGAAAATCTCGCATTCTATTATCCCGTTGAGGGAACAAATACCTTTGTTGATGCCATGTGCATCCCGAAGAATGCGAAAAATCCCGGTGCGGCAGAGCTTTTCATCAACTTTATGCTTGAAGAGGAATATGCTGTCGAAAATGCTCTCTACATCTGTTACGCTTCTCCCAACGAAAAGGTCAAGAACTCCGAATACTACAAGGAAGAACTTGGCGAGGACTATTACAGCGTTCTCTATGATCTTCCCGAGCAGTACTCTAACGAGGACGGAACGGTAAACACCAAGATTGCCCAGCCTTATTACAATCTCGACGCTGATACAAAACAGATCCTCAACAATCTGTGGAGTAAGCTGAAGTAAAACGAAACAAGAACAGCCCACGAAACCGAGAAATATCGGTCGTGGGCTGATTTTTTATGAAGTTTTGGCGGTATGAGTTATTTTGTAAGCTTGTCGATGGATTTATTTTCGCCAAGGAGAGCTACGGTTTCTTCGCCGGTGAAGGGCTTTGAAGGGTCAGGGGAAAGGTCCATGGAGAGGGAATGTGACTCCGTATTGTAGCTTCCCACTGCCAGCACCGTGATCCCGTGACGGCGGCGGACATCAAGCTCGATCAGTGATTTACCGACCCAGCTATCGGGCACGGGAATCTCAACGATTGAATGAGTATCGGAGAATTCGATATACTCCATGACATTGTTGCGGTCAAGGATGTTAACAAGCCGTTCGCCCATGTCTTTTTCCGGGAAGACAACCATGTCTGCACCGATCTTTTCAAGGACTCTGCCGTGCTTATCGTTGCCGGCTCGGGCAACTACCTGCTTTACGCCCATTTCCTTAAGGGTGATCACCATTAAAACGCTGTCATTGATATTTTCCGCCGTAGCGACAACCACGCAGTCATATTCATGAACGTCCGCGGCACGGAGTACCGCCTCATTGGTAGGGTCGCCGACTATGGCATTTGTAACTACGTCGCTCATAACATTGATGATATCCTCGTCAATATCTATAACTAAAACCTGATGGTCTGTTCTTGCTAAATTGATGGCAAGTGTTTGACCGAATCTGCCCATGCCGATTATGCAAAAGCTTTTTTTCTTCTTGTTTTTTCTTTTCATTGTCTGCAATCCTTTCAGATTATTTTTATCCAACCATCATGTTTATATCTGGGTAGTCTATAAGATTCTTGCGCTTCGAATGTTTTAAGAGGAAGGAGTAGGTTATTGTAATAACTCCCACTCTGCCAAAGAACATGAGAAGAATTACCGCGAATCTGCATACTGTCGGAAGCTGTGGAGTTAACCCCAGAGAAAGTCCTACCGTGGCAATTCCCGAAACCGCCTCATAGAGGGATTCCAGCATTCCAAAGCCGCCGATAATGGCAATGAGCATGGCGGTAGTAAGAACTGCGGTAAGGGCGATTACAAGTACAGTCAATGCACGGATGATAGTTTCTCTTGAAATTGCCCGTTTACCGATGACAAGCTCATTCTGACCGCGCAGTACAGAAACTGTGGCAAGGAGCAAAATACCGAAGGTGCCCACCTTGATGCCGCCGGCTGTAGAGCCGCTGGCACCGCCTACGAACATGAGTATCATGGAAATAAGCTTTGAAGGCTCGGTCATTGCGGCGTTGTTTATCATATCAATTCCTGCAGTACGTGTGGTGACTGACTGGAAAAGACACTGATAAATTTTATCGCCGAGGGGCATATCAGCGATGGTAGCAGTGTTGTTCCATTCGCATATGAGAAGTATAGCCGCTCCGCCGAAAATCAGCGATAATGAGAGGGTCAGTATGAATTTTGAATATACGGAGAATCTTTTTTTCTCGGTGATGAAGTTAACTATATCATCCCATACGATAAAACCGATGCCGCCGATGATGATAAGCAGCATCAGGGTCGTTCCGATGATGTAGTTGTCACCAAGACTTGTCATACTGGAGAAGCCACCGCCGTATCCTCCGGTACCGTCGAGAATATCAAAGCCCGCATTACAGAAGGCGGAAACCGAATGAAAAATTCCGTAGTATAAACCCTTGACAACACCCACATTGGGGATAAACTGGGTGGCAAGGACTGCCGCGCCGACAGCCTCCACCGAGAATGTACCCACAAGGATTCGCTTTACAAGCCTTACCGTTCCGCCCACGCTTGAGAGTCCGAGGGATTGAGAAGCAAGAAGCCTTTCGCGGGGAGTAATATGCCTTTTTATAAAAATAGACATCATTATTGCCATGGTCATAAAGCCGAGACCGCCTATTTGTATGAGGGAGAGTATTACAACTTGCCCGAAAACCGAGAAATATGTACCTGTGTCCTGCACAATAAGTCCGGTCACGCAGGTGGCACTGGTGGCGGTAAAAAGAGCGTCGGGAAAGGGAGTGAACTGTCCGCTTCTCGATGAGATGGGCAGCATTAGAAGAAGTGTACCAAGCAGTATGAGAAGCGCAAACCCAATCAATATGATCTGTGTGGGTGACAAGTGCTTTTTGTCATAAAGATGCTTTTTCACACGTCTTATACTCATGTGAAATTGGATATTTTTCTGCTGAGTCAAGCCTTCTCCTCCTTTTTTTAAATAAATACCTTATACACTATATTATACCTCAAAACCCCGCTATTGTCAATATAACGGGGACGTTTTTTATTTTTGAGGAAAGGTATCATAAAGGAAAAATCGGTTAAACTACCTTTGATGGATATTACTGCCGAAAAGGAGAACGTCTGAAAACGGGTCGTTTTCAGACTAACAAGTTTTATGCCTTTCACGTCACAGACGTGAATTTTCTAACGGAAACCGACACAAAACTTGAAATGCGTTATAAAGGACGGTCAAAACTATGAAAAAAACAATCAGCACTTTAATGGCGGCGATTTTGTCAGCCACTTTACTTTGCGGCTGCGCAAAATCCGGGCTTCCCACAGGGGACGGATATACCTATCACGATTACGTAACCACCCTTGCAACAAACTGGAATCCCCATACCTACGAAACCGTCGCCGACAACTATCCCTCGGAATTTATCCGTACGGGACTTTACGGGCTTATATTCAATGACGAACTGCACAACCGGGACGACAAAGAGCCATTCACAAGCTATGAGATCATCCCCGAAATGGCGGCAGGTATGCCTATTGATGTTACAAACGAAATAAAAGCGACTAATCCCGAATTCGGTATCCCCGAATCTGCGATGTCGGGTTATGCATATCGAATCGCCCTGAATCAGGCGGCAAAATGGGAAGACGGTACAGTGATAAACGCCGACACCTACGTTTATTCTATGAAACGTCTGCTTGACCCACAGCTCCTTAACTACCGCGCTTCCGATTACTATACCGGAGCAATTGAGATTGCGGGAGCGGAAAACTATGCCACCGGAAAAGACAGCGATTTTTCAAATGTGGGCTTTTTCAAGACGGGCGAATATGAGATTACAATAGTTCTCGCCAAGGCACTCTCAAAATTCGATCTTGTATACAGCCTGACCAGTAATTTTATTGTTTATGAAGAGCTTTACGAGGCTTCCCTCAAAAGAGAGGGCGATGCCTATTTTTCCACCTACAATACAAGCAAGGATACCACCATATCCTACGGTCCTTATAAGCTTGTTTCTTATCAAAAGGATAAATCCATGCGCTTCGAGAAAAACGAGGAATGGTACGGATACAGTGACGGCAAGCACACATTTATAGACCCGATAAGCGGCAAGGAGAGGGATATGTACCAGACAACTGCTATTGATGTAGCGGTAGTGGGAGAGGCGGCAACGGCGAAGTTGATGTTTCTCGGCGGCGAGCTGATTCGCTATACCTTGATGGCAGAGGATTATGCGGCGCTTCGAAACAGTGCCTATGCCTACGAAACCCCCGGCGAAACCATGTTTTTCTTTATTCTGAACGGTCATCTTGAAGCTTTGCAGGAAAGAGAAAACAGCGGCGGATTTGACAAGACAAAAACAGACCTTGAAACTATGACTCTCGAACCCTTCCGCCGTGCCTTGTCCCTGACCTATGATAAGGAGCTTTTCGCCGCGACCTTATCTCCTGCAAGAAAAGGCGGTTTCGGACTTATCGGCGATGCCTATATTTATGACCCGGAGGAGCTGCTTCATTATCGGGACAGTGAGCCGGCGAAACGGGTACTGTGCGATTTTTACGGGGTGGATATTTCCGAGTACCCGAGTCTTGATGCGGCGGTAGAATCCATTACGGGATATAATGAGGAATTGGCACGCACTTACTACACCGAGGCATTTGAGCTTGGACTTGAAAGAGGCTATATCACCGACAATGACAGCGACGGAATCTGCGACCAGACGGTGACAATCGAATACTGCATGTCCGCTGACAGCGATTTTATGACGAGAACCGTAGATTACCTCAACAACAAAATGCTCGCGGGAACTCCCTTTTCCGGCAAGATTAAATTCGTGAAATCCGCGCCCTACGGCAACGATTGGGTGAATAAATTAAAATCGGGACTTTCCGATGTGGTCCTCGGGGGCTGGAGCGGCTCAAGGCTTGACCCCTTTGGCTTAAGTGAGCTTTATGTCAACCCTGATTACCAATACGATGCCGGTTGGTTTGATGCTTCCTCGGTGGAAATGACTCTTACCCTTGACGGCGAATCTGTAACCATGAACCTGCGACAGTGGTCGGATACGCTTAACGGCAAGACCGTTACCGTAGGCGGCAAAGACTATAACTACGGCTCGGCAAGCGGGGACGTATCTGTGCGGCTTGAAATATTAGCGGCTATTGAGGGGGAGATTCTTTCTATCTACAACTATATCCCAATGCTTCAGGACGGGGCGGTGGAGCTTCTTTCCCAGAAAGCATATTATGTTGTGGATGAATACAATCCGGTCATGGGACGTGGCGGAGTGGCATATCTTGGCTATAACTACAATGACGGAGAGTGGCGTGATTACGTGAGAAGTCAAAACGGTGAACTACGGTATTAACTTATGATCAAATATATTATCAAGCGAATTTTTCTTATGCTCATCACCCTTTTTGCCATTACGGGAATCTGCTTTGTGCTGGTACGAATGCTGCCGCCGGCGGAATTGCCTGCGGGGGATATTCATGCGGATATCGTAGCGGCGAGAAGGGAAGCACAGGGGTATAACAAGCCCTACATTGTGCAGTTTGGAATCTTTCTTCGGAATGTGCTGACAAGATGGGATTGGGGAGTAAGCGATAAGCTGTATATCGGGCAGGAGGTCGCGTCAATATTCGCGGACAAGCTTCCTGCCACCATCCTCGTAAACCTATATTCCATAGCTTTAAGTATACCTTTCGGCATCGGCTTCGGAATTTTTGCGGCAATAAAGAAAAATACCGCCATCGACCATACAATTTCTACTCTTACAATGGTGCTTATATCACTGCCGGCTTTTGTTTATTCATTTCTAATTCAGTATTTTCTGTCCTATAAGTGGGGAATTTTCCCATTTCTCATGAAATCGGGAACGGACTATTTTTCGCCGGGGATGCTTTTCAGTATGCTGCCGGCAGTGCTATCACTTTCTCTCGGCGTTATTGCTAATTTCACCCGTACTACAAGGGCGGAGCTTTGCGAAGTTCTGACGGCGGACTATATGCTTCTCGCCAGAGCCAAGGGACTCAGTCGGGGAGTGGCTACCTGGCGCCACGGACTGCGAAACTGTATGGTGGTCATCCTGCCTGCAATTTTCGGCAATTTTGTGGGAATTTTAAGCGGTTCATTCATTATTGAAAAGATTTTTGCCGTTCCCGGTGTGGGAAGTCTGTATATCAATTCCATTAACGGCAGGGATTACCCCATGTTCATAATGCTGACTGTATTCTACACCGCCGTAGGACTTGCGGCAAGTATTGTGGTAGACATCAGCTACGGACTTGTTGACCCACGGATTCGTATCGGCTCAAAAAAATAAGGAGGAAATTCAGTGTCAGTTCAAAATGAATCGGCAGATTTCGAGATCATAGGCGTAACATCCGAGCCGGAAAGGGCGGCGGCGGAGTCAAGCCATGGCTATTTTTTTGATGCCCTTTCCCGTTTCAAGAAAAATAAATCCTCCGTTGCGGCGGCATTTATTATCGGTCTTCTGATTCTTTTCGCCATTATTTCTCCTATGGTGTCACCCTATAAAATTACTGACAAGGATTCGGTCTACACCGATTATCCTCCATACATTGAAGGAATTGCCATGTTCAGCGGCTCGGTGGTATACGACAGCGTGAATCCCGCAAGGCTCGCCTATCTTGAGGGAATCTATGCTGAAACGGGCATGAATCCTATTCTTAAAGTCCTTGAGGAAAACGTGACCACCACAAATTACCGTGGAGAGGAAAAGACGGATATCACATATAAAATTCGTGTAAACCGCTTTTTTGAAACGGGTATTGTTTTTCGTACCCTGTCCCTTGCCGAATTTTCGGATATACAGCGTTTTCAGAACGAAACGGGACTTCAGGTCATATACCCCTATGTAAAAAGCTCTGATATCATGGGTATTTCCGGTGCTCCTAATATCTGGTACATGGTTTCCGACAAAAGCGGCACGCCGGAGAGGGATCCCGTAGGTGGGTTTATTCCTGCCTACTCTATCGACAAGAGCTACGAGGGTGCGCCCTATGACAGTCTGCGTATTGAGGGCGATATGGGTGACTATATCTACAGCGCAAAAAAGGCAGGCGGCGTTGAATGCCGTATCTGCTACTACAACTACTATAAATACCGGAACGGCAT